>DASURV010000112.1:0-11972 GCA_036375455.1 Casimicrobiaceae bacterium
TCACCCTCGCCCTCGTTGCACGTTCAGTGCCCGGCGCAGCACCCGCGCGTCGGCCTCCCTCGATCGCGCGTCGTCGACCCTTCGGGACTCGGCTCGGCCTGCGGCCTCGCTCGCCGCGCTCACTCTCGGCCTCCTTGCACCGTCAGCGCTCCAGCGAAAGGCCCGCGTGTCGGCCTCCCTCGATCGCGCGTCGTCGACCCTTCGGGACTCGGCTCGGCCTGCGGCCTCGCTCGCCGCGCTCACTCGCTGTGCAGCTCGTCGCCCTTCGCGAACGTCCACGTGCGCGTGATGCTCAGGATATCCGTGTCCCGGCGGATGTCGTCGGGAAACGGCGCGTACGGTCCCCCCATCTCGACGATCTTGACCGCGGCCGCGTCGAGCACCCGGTGGCCCGACTTGCGGTTGACCTTCACGTCCTCGATGCTGCCGTCGGCGCGGATCGAGACGGTCAGCACGAGGCTGCCGTAGAGGCGGTTCACCCGCGCCACCTCCGGGTAGTTGAGATTGCCGATGCGCTCGACCTTCATCCGCCAGTCCTCGACGTAGCGCGCGAAGCGGTATTCGCGCGCCTGGGCGCCGATGAACTTGCGGCGCGGGATCTTCTGATACGCATCCATGTCGCGCGCGATCTGCGCCTCGAGGCGCACCGCCTCGAGCGTCTTCTGCATGAGCTCGTTCGCCGTCGGCGATTCCGTCGGCTCGGCCTCCTCGAGCGGCTTCGGCTCGGGCGCCGCAACCGCGCTCGGCGAGCGAAGCTGCGTCATCATCTCGCGCGTCGTGTTCTCCTTCACTTCCTGGCGCGCCGACGCGACGGCGACCGCCTGCCGCGGCGTTTCGCGCGGCAGCACGGGCAGCGGCGTCTTCGCGCGGCGATTCTGCTCGGTGTTGCCGCCGCCATCGAGGTTCGCCTGCGCGAGGAGGTCGGGCTTCACCGGCTTCGACGCGGACTTCGCATTGACGAGGGCGACGGTGAGCGGCGGGCCGCGATCGTCGATGCGGCCGGAACCGAACGTGAAGTGCACGGTCAGCGCCAGCGCGTGGACCGCCAGCGAGACGCCGATCGCGATGCCGAACGCCGACATCCGGCGCGGCGCGACGAGCGCTTCGGGCGGAATGCGCGCCGGGGGCAGCGCGCCCGCGACCGCGAGCTGCGCCTTGCGCACCGGTGCCGCGGGAGGCGCTTGCGGCTCGGCCGGCGCAACGGGCGGCGACGCTGCGACCGCGTGCAGGCCCGGCGCCTTGTCGGCGGGAGACTTCGGCTGGGCGACGCGGCGTGGCAAGGCGCGATCGGTCGGAGGTTCGTCGAGCCGGGCCATTGTAGCGCGCCCATGCCGCCGTCATAGCGCTTCGCGGGCCCCGCCAATCGGCCGGCACGCTCCGCGTGGCGGCAATCCAACGCCGCGGCGGCAGTCGTATGCGCGCAGGCGTCCTGGGACGACCCCGCGGCGCTTCATGCCGCCAGGCCGGCGGCGGCCTCGTCCGCGAGCCGCCCGGCGTAGCGGCATTCGAGCGTGCATTCGAGCAGGTCGATCCGCCCGATCGCGACCCGAACGCGGGTCTCGGGGGCGCTCGCCGGCATGTCGGCCAGGCGCACGACGAGCGGCAGCCGCTCGAAGCGCACCAGCGTGTCGCGGATCACGCTCGCCGGACATTCGCTCGCCCGCTCCTGCAGCAACCAGCGCAGGGACCAGTAATGCTCCATCCGGTCCTGCATTTCCGCGTATTGCGAATACGTCGCCTCGAAGTCGGCGAGCGCCGCGAACAGCTCCGCGTCGTTGTCTGCGTAGGGCGCACGCTCGCCCCGGACGATCGCGACGAGTTGCCGCTGGTTGACGAGGTCGCTGTAGCGGCGCAGCGGCGAGCTCGCCCACAGGTAGTGGGTGAGGCCGAGGCCCTGGTGCTCCCCCGGCCGCGTGCTCATCTTCACCTTCCCGCTCGACTGCACGCGATAGAGACCCGGCAGGCGCGCCTCGGCGACGCGCAGCCCCCACGTGTGATTCACGTGGATCATCAGCTCGGAGACGAGCCTGTCGAGCGGATTGCCGCGGCTGCGCGGCGCGATCGTCACGCGCCCCGGCTCGCCGCCGACGCTCGCGCTCCAGTCGACGTCGAAGCTGTAGTCGATGCGCGGCGCATCGGGCTTGCCGCGGGCGGCGCCCAGACCCACGGCGAACCGCCACAGCACGCGCAGCTCGGCGGTCCACGGCGGCTCCATTGCCGCAGGCGCCTCGGTTGCGAACGTTTCGCAGAGCGCGTCGTGGCGCAGGTTCGCGGCGATCGGCACCCGCTCGAGCGCGGTGCGATGCCGCAACAGCGTCCCGTCGGCGCCGACCGCGACGTACAGCGAGAGCGCCGGGGGCGTTCGGCGCTCCTCGAGGGTGAACGCATCGATCACCGCGTCGGGAAGCATCGTGAGCTTGCGGCCGGGCATGTAGACGGTCGACAGGCGCTCCCGCGCCACCGCGTCGAGCGGCGTCCCGGCCGCGACCGCCAGCGCGGGACAGGCGATGTGGATGCCGATCTCGTGCGTTCCGTCGTCGAGCTCGCGCACGGAGAACGCGTCGTCGATCTCGGTCGTCGACGCATCGTCGATCGAGAAGGCGCGCACCGGCGCGACGTCGAGGTCCGGCAGCGGCGGCAGCGAGCCCCAGGTCGGAAAGTCCGTGCCGCGAGGAAATGCGTCGACCAGGAAGCGCCTGAAGTGGTACTCGTGCGACGACGCGATGGCGCCGCACTCGCGCAGCAGCGCCACCGCGGTCGTGTGCGCCGCCTCGCAGGCCGCGGCGAGCGCCTTCCATTCGGACGCGTTTCGATCCGGCCGGTACAGCAGCATGTCGAGCTTCGCGGCGAGCGGCTCCGGGAGGCGACGCTCGGCGAGCTCGGCGGCCCACCGCGCGATGTCGCGCGCCTCGCGTTCCTTGCGCGCGACCGACGCGAGCGCCGCCTTGAGCGCGTCGGCGGGGGCCTTGCGATAGCGGCCCCGGCCCTTGCGATAGAAATACATCGGCGCGCGGGCGAGCGCGAGCGCGACCGCGGCGGATTCGGCGGGCGCCGGCGCCGCGCCGAAGTATTCGCGGGCGAGCTCCTCGAAGCCGAACTCGTCGTCCGGCACCACCTCCCACAGGAAGTTCGGGTCGATGCCGTCGCAGAGCTCGTGCGCCCGCGCGAGCGTCTCGGCGGGCGCAGGCGAGGCGAATCGCAGCAGCACGTGCGCCGCCTTGATCTTCTGCCGCTTGCCGGACACCGCCTCGACCTGCAGCGACGCATCGTTGTCGGCGAGGAGCGTCCCGGCCTTCAACTGGCCGTCGTCCTCGAACAGCACGTTCATGAGGCTCTCGCGCGAGCGCGCGCGGCGTGACAGCGCCGCGGCGGCGGGTGACGGGAGGGGCGAGATTATACCGGTGTATTCTTGCCGCGGACTCGCGCTGCCCGCGGCATCGCGGGCGACGTTGCGATGGAGCCACCCATGGAATACCGACGCTTGGGCCGCAGCGGCCTCGAGGTGTCCACCGTCTGCCTCGGCACGATGATGTTCGGCGACCGCACCGACGAGCGCGAGGCGTCCGCCATCGTCGCGCAAGCCGACGCCGCCGGCGTCAACTTCATCGACACCGCCGACGTCTACGCGAACGGGATGTCGGAGACGATCACGGGCGCCGCGATCGGCGCGCGGCGCGCGCGCTGGATTCTCGCCACCAAGGTCGGCAACGTGATCGGAGGCGACGACAACCAGCGCCCGCACACCGGCGGCTCGTCGCGGCGCTGGATCTTCCAGGCGTGCGATGCGAGCCTCGCCCGGCTCGCGACCGACTGGATCGACATCTATTACCTGCACAAGGACGACGCGGGGACGCCGCTCGAGGAAACGGTCGCGGCGATGGGCGCGCTGATCGACGCCGGGAAGATCCGTTATTTCGGCGTGTCCAATTTCCGGGGCTGGCGCATCGCGGAGGTGATCCGCTGCTGCGAGCGGCTCGGCGTCACGCCGCCGGTCGTCTGCCAGCCGTATTACAACCTGCTGAACCGGATGCCGGAGGTCGAGATCCTTGCCGCGTGCGACCACTACGGCATCGGCGTCGCGTCGTACTCGCCGGTCGCGCGCGGCGTGCTGACCGCGAAGTACGCGCCGGGCGTCGTCCCGCAGGATTCCCGCGCGGCGCGCAACGACCGCCGGCTGATGCAGACCGAGTTTCGCGAGGAGTCGTTCGCGATCGCGGAGCGGCTCAAGGCGCATGCGGCGAGGAGTGGCCGCACGCCGGTGCAGTTCGCGCTCGCGTGGCTGTGGGCGAACCGCATCGTGACGTCGGTGATCGCGGGGCCCCGCACGCTCGCGCAGTGGCACGACTACGTCGCGGCCGTCGGCACGCCGTGGAGCGCCGAGGACGAGGCGCTCGTCGATTCGCTCGTGCGTCCCGGGCATCCGTCCACGCCCGGCTACAGCGATCCCGCATACCCGATCTACGGGCGCAGGCTCGGCTAGCGTTCTTCCGGGAAGCGCCCGCGCCGGCTTCGCCGTCCCGCTACTGCGCGTCGAGCGCCTTGATCACGTCGTCGGTGATGTCGACCGCGCGTCCGACGAACAGCGCGTCCTGCAGGATCAGGTCGTAGTTGCGCTCCTTCGCATAGCTCGTCAGCACCTTGTCGAGGCGCTCCTTCAGCTTGTCGAGCTCCTCGAACTGGCGCGCGCGCAGATCCTCGGCGAACAGCTGCCGCAGGCGCTGCGCCTCGCGCGTCTGGGCCTCGAGCGTGCGCTCGCGGGCGCTGCGCTCCTCGGCCGGCAGCGCGGCGCGATCCTTCTCGAGCTCGGCCGCCGCCGCGCGCGCGGCCTGCTCCTTCTGCGCGACGTCGGCGTCGCGCGCCTTGAACTCCTGCTCGATGCGGTCGTGCGCCGCCTTCGCCGGCTGCGACTGCCGCAGGATGCGCTCGACGTGGATGACGCCGATCTTGTATTCGTCGGCGAGCGCCGGCATTGCAAGCGCCGCGGCGAGCGCGGCGAGCACGAATCGAGCGACCACCCGCCCTGTCATGGATTCGCGATCCCGTGCGGCACGTGGCCGGCCGACACGTGCTGCGCGGCGGACTCGACGTGGCGCGCCTGGTCGTCGAAGAAGATGTCCGCGCCGAATGCGCGCAGGAACTCCCCCTTGTCGAGGCCGCCCAGGAACAGCGCCTCGTCGATGCGGATGTTCCAGGCGCGCAGCGTCCGGATCACCCGCTCGTGCGCAGGGGCGCTGCGGGCGGTGACGAGCGCCGTGCGGATCGGGCTGCGATCCTCCGGGAAATCGGCCTGGATCCGGTGCAGCGCCGCGAGAAATTCCTTGAACGGCCCGCCCGACAGCGGCTTCGCCGCGGCGTCGCGCTCGCTCTGCGCGAACGCCGCCAGCCCGCTCGCCTGGTAGATCCGCTCCGCCTCGTCGGAGAAGAGCACCGCGTCGCCGTCGAACGCGATGCGCAGCTCGTCGGTCTCGTTGCGGAAGATGCTCGGGAAGATCGTCGCCGCCGCGTAACCGTCCTCGAGCGCGCGGCGCACGTCCTCGGTGTCCGCCGACAGGAACAGATGCGCGCCGAACGCCGGCACGTAGCGCGACGTCGGCTCGCCCTTCGTGAAGGCCGCGCGCGTGATGTCGAGGCCGTAGTGCTTGATCGAATTGAACACGCGCAGTCCGGTGTCGGCGCTGTTGCGCGACAGCAGGATCACCTCGACGTATTGCTTCGCCAGGCGATTGAGCCGCAGGAGCTTCGTGGCGAGCGCGAACGCGGGCCCGGGCGCGAGCAGCTCGTCCTCGTGCTCGATCTGGTAGCGCTGGTAGCTCTCGACGCCGAGCTCGGTGTAGACGCGATGGCTCTCGGTGAGGTCGAAGAGCGCGCGCGAGCTGATCGCGACGACGAGCTTCCCGGCGAGCGTGGGTGCGGCCATGGGCCCAATACTAGCGGACTCGCCGGCGCGCGCCGCGCCGTGCCGCTCGCTACGCGGCGCGCTTCAGGTCGCGCTCGAACTCGCGGAACACGCGGCGGATCTCGCCGACCGCCCATGCGAGGTCCTCGCGCGCGATGTTGAGCGGCGGGGCGATGCGCACGACGGTGCCGTGGGTATCCTTCGACAGGATGCCGCGCGCGAGCAGCCGGTCGACGATCGGGCGCGCCGTGACGTAGCGCTCGTCGACCTCGATGCCGACGAACAGGCCGCGGCCGCGCACGTCGCGCACGAGGCGGCCACGCAGGCCCTTCTGCAGCTCGGTCAGAAGCCAGGCCCCGAGCTCCGCCGACCGCTCGATCAGCCGCTCGTCGAACAGCACGTCGAGCGCGGCCATCGCCACCGCGGCCGCGAGCGGATTGCCGCCGAACGTGCTGCCGTGATCGCCGGGGCCGAACACCTGCATGACGTCGTTCGTCGCGACGAATGCCGATACCGGCAGCAGGCCGCCGCCGAGCGCCTTGCCCAGGATGACGCCGTCGGGACTGACGCCCTGCTGCTCGCACGCGAGGAAGCTGCCGGTGCGGCCGAGACCGGTCTGGATTTCGTCGCAGATCATCAGCACGCGCTCCGCGCGGCAGATCTGCGCACAGCGCGCGAGGTAGCCCGCGGGCGGCACGACGATGCCGGCCTCGCCCTGGATGGGTTCGACGAGAAAGGCGGCGGTGCGCGGCGTGATCGCCTTCGCCAGGGCGTCGGCGTCACCGTAGGGGATCGCCAGCAATCCCGGCGGGAACGGCCCGAAGCCGTCGCGGTACTGCGGCTCGGTCGACAGCGCGGTCGCCGTGATCGTGCGCCCGTGGAAATTCCCCTCGCAGCCGATCACCTCCGCGCGCCCTTCGGCGATGCCCTTGATCTTGTGGCCCCACTTGCGCGCCGCCTTGACTGCGGTCTCGACGGCCTCGGCTCCACCATTGGCAGGCAGGGCGCGGTCGAGGCGCGTGAGCCGGGTGAGGCGCTCGAGCAGTCCCGGCAGCGCGTCGTTGTAGTACGCGCGCGACGTGACGCCCAGGCGCTGCGCCTGCGCGGCCAGCGCCGCGACGATCCGTGGATGCGCATGCCCGAAGCTGACCGCCGAATAGGCGCTCATCAGGTCGAGGTAGCGGTTGCCGTCGACGTCGACGAGCCAGCTTCCCTGGCCATGGCTCAGCACGACGGGCAGCGGATCGTAGTTGCGGGCGCCGAACGTCTTCTCGCGATCGATCAGATCGGCGGCGGCCTCGGAAAGGGGCTGCGACGCGGGATCGCGGCCCACGCGCGTACGGGTAGCCATCGCATGCTCCTTGCTGCAAGCCGGCCGCGCTACGGGCCGGTCAGGCGGAGTCGTGCGCAGGCGGCAAATTCCGCCGAGGCTCGTGGTCCCGGCGTAACGGTGCGAAGAAAGGGCGATTCCAACTTCGCCAAGTCATGGGGTAAGCATAACCCGTGCAAGCGGGTCCCGGCTAGTTGCAATGCACAAAACCACCGACCGCGCCGACGCCGCAGAACGCCAGCAGCGCCGGGATCTGCGCCTCGAAACCGGCGAACCCGTGATCGCCATCGCCCTGCACGAGTTGCCATGCGCCCGCGTAGAAGCGGACGGCCTGCCGGTAATCGAGCACCTCGTCGCCGCTTTGCACCAGGAGCCAATAGCGCTCGGGCCGCGTGATCCGTGGCACGCGCAATGCGCGCAGCTCGTCGAAATGGGCTTGCGTCACCTCGAAGGCGGCACCCGTGTGCAGATTCACCTGCACGCCCCGGTACGGCCGAAGGTCGTCATAGGGGCGGATGGCCGGATTGATCAGCACGGCACGGCTGCCGAGCCGCTCGGCGGCATGCGTCGCGTAGTAGCCGCCGAGCGAGCTGCCGACGAGCGTCAGGCCCCCGGGATCGCCGGCCGCGCCGGCGGCCCCGAGGATCGCCGCCATCGCCTTCGCCGGTCGAGGGTCGAGCCCGGGGATCTGCAGGTACGGGCGATCGGCAGCGGGCAGCGCATCCACCGCGCGCCTGAGGTGACGTGCCTTGACGCTGGCCGGCGACGAGCGGAAGCCGTGCAGGTAAATGATCGCCGGCAAGGCTATGGCCGGCTGCCGCCGCCGGCAGCGCTCTGTCCGGCCCTGATCGCGAGCGCGTCGAGGAGCCGGGCATGCACGCCGCCGAAGCCGCCGTTGCTCATCACGAGAATGTGGTCCCCCGGAAGCGCGTCGCGCACGACGGCGTCGACCAGACCCGCCAGATCGGCGTGAACCTCGGCGCGGGCGCCGAGCGGCGCGAGCGCGGCCGCGGCATCCCAGCCGAGGTTCGCGGCGTAGCAGAACACGCGATCCGCCTGCGCGAGGCTCGCCGGCAGCGCCGCCTTCATGAGGCCGAGCTTCATCGTATTCGAGCGCGGCTCGAGCACCGCGAGGATGCGCCCGGCGGGCTCGCTGCCCCGCAGGCCGTCGATCGTGGTCGCGATCGCGGTCGGGTGGTGCGCGAAGTCGTCGTAGACGGCGACGCCATCCACGCGACCACGCAGCTCCATTCGCCGCTTGACGCCGCGAAACGATCCGAGCGCGGCGACGCCTGCGCGCGCGGGCACGCCCACGTGACGCGCGGCCGCGATCGCCGCGAGGGCGTTCAACCGGTGGTGCCGCCCGCCCTGCGAAAAGGCGAGCATCCCCTGCAACGCGCCACCGCGCGCGACCGCCCCGTCGGCGGCGATCGTCCACTCGGGCGCCGGCTCCGACGCCGCTGGGGCGGCATCGAAGCGCTCGACCTCGCACCAGGCGCCGCGCGCGAGAACGCGGGCGAGGGCGCCCTCGCCGCCATTGACAATCAGCCGCCCCACCCGGGGGATCGTGCGCACGAGGTGGTGGAATTGCGTCTCGATCGCGGCGAGATCCGCGAAGATGTCCGCATGATCGAACTCGAGATTGTTCAGGATCGCCGTCCGCGGCCGGTAATGGACGAACTTCGAGCGCTTGTCGAAGAACGCCGTGTCGTACTCGTCGGCCTCGATCACGAAGAAGGCGCTGTCGGTAAGTCGGGCCGAGGCGGCGAAATCGAGTGGAACGCCGCCGACCAGGAACCCGGGAGCGAGGCCCGCCCGTTCGAGGATATGCGCGAGCATCGCCGCGGTCGTCGTCTTGCCGTGCGTCCCGGCGACAGCGAGCACCCACTTGTCGCGCAGCACGTTCTCGAGGAGCCACTGCGGCCCCGAAACGTAGTCGAGCCCGCGGTCGAGGATCGCTTCGATCAGCGGATTGCCGCGCGAGACGACGTTGCCGATCACGAAAACGTCGGCACCTGCGGCGACGCCCTCGAGCTGCCCGGCGTCGAACCCTTCGACCGAGGCGATGCCGAGGTCGGCGAGTTGCGTCGACATCGGCGGGTAGACGTTGGCGTCGCAGCCGGTGACGGTGTGGCCGGCGCGCTTCGCGATCGCGGCGATGCCACCCATGAAGGTGCCGCAGATGCCGAGGATGTGCAGATGCATGGATGCGGCGACGGTCCGAGGCGGGGCTGCATTATCGCAGGCGAGGATCGCGTCGAGCGCCCGGGGGCGAGCGGGCGCGAAATGGGCTACGCTGTCGCCCTCGCCGACGCCGCTCTTCCCGGATCCTCACCCCGATACCCGTTCCGGTGCTCCCCGATCCCGGTACGTCGATCCCGACGCCCCACGCGCCGCTCGCGCGCGAAGCGGTCCGCGCGCTCGCCGCGTCGCGGATCCGCGAGATCGCGAACGCCGGCATGCACGATCCCGACGTGCTCGCGTTCTGGTTCGGCGAGCCCGACCAGGTAACGCCGGCATTCATCCGCGACGCGGCGACGGCGTCGCTCGCGCGCGGCGAGACCTTCTACTCGCAGAACTTCGGCATTCCCGAGCTGCGCGACGCGATCGCGCGCTACGTGAGCATCCTCCACCGGCCGACGGCGGACGCCGACGTCGCGGTCACCGCGTCGGGCATGTCGGCGCTGATGCTCGCCGTCGAGGCGCTGATCGCCCCGGGGGACCGCGTGGTCGCGGTGACGCCGCTTTGGCCGAATCTGGTCGAGATACCGAAGATCCTTTCCGCCGATGTCGTCGGCGTGCCGCTCGCCTTCGATGCGGCCGGATGGACGCTCGATGTCGAGCGGCTGCTCGATGCGCTGACGCCCGGCACGCGGGCGGTGATGATCAACTCGCCGAACAATCCGACCGGGTGGACGCTCGACCGGCCGTCCCGGCAGGCGCTGCTCGAGCACTGCACGCGGCACGGCATCTGGATCGTCGCCGACGACGTCTACGAGCGCCTGTACTTCGAAAGCGCCGCCGCGAGCGCGCCGTCCTTCCTCGATCTCGCCGCCGGCGATGCGCGCGTGGTGAGCACGAACAGCTTCTCCAAGGCGTGGCTGATGACCGGCTGGCGCCTGGGATGGATCGTCGCGCCGCGCGCGCTGATGCCGGACCTCGGCAAGCTGATCGAATACAACACCTCGTGCTCGCCGGTGTTCGTCCAGCGCGCCGGAATCGTGGCGCTCCGCGACGGCGAGCCGACGGTCGCCGCCACGCGGGCGCGGCTTCGGCGCGCCCGCGATCGGCTGATCGCGGCACTGCGCGACGTGCCCGGCGTCGAGGTCGCACCCCCGGCCGGGGCGATGTACGCGTTCTTCCGCGTCACCGGCGCGCGCGACAGCATGCAGCTCTGCCGCCGCCTCGCGCACGAGGCGCAGCTCGGGCTGGCTCCGGGCAGCGCGTTCGGGCCGGAGGGCGAGGGGTTCGTGCGCTGGTGCTTCGCCGCGAGCGACGAACGGCTCGACGAGGGCATCGCGCGCCTTGCGCGGTTTCTCGCGCATCACGACCCGCGGCGATGAGCCTCCGAACGCGCGCGGCCGCGACGCTCTGCGTGCTCGCTGCGGCGAGCGCGCTCGGGGCCGACGCAGCGGCCGCCGACATGCGCAAGACGCTGCACGTCGCCTTTCCCGTCGCCGAGTCCGGCTTCGATCCGCAGGCGATCGGCGACACCTATTCCGACGCGGTCTGCCTCGCGATCTTCGATCCGCTCTACCGCTACGACTACTTCGCCCGCCCCGTCGAGCTCGCGCCGAACACCGCGGACGGCCTGCCGCAGATCAGCGACGGAGGCCGGACCTACACGATCAAGGTCAGGCGCGGAATCTACTTCGCGGCGGATCCGGCGTTCCACGGCAGGCGCCGCGAGCTCACCGCCGACGACTACGTCTACAGCATCAAGCGGGTATTCGATCCGAAGGTGCGCTCCTACTGGCTTTATCTGTTCGAGGGCGCGCTGGTCGGGCTCGACGGGCCGCTCGAGCGCGCGCGCAGAACGGGGCGGTTCGACTACGACGAGCGGATCGAGGGCGTGCAGGCGCTCGATCGCTACACGCTGCGCGTGCGCTTCAAGGAGCCGCAATATGCGTTTCGATGGTGGCTCACCACGTCGAGCTTCGCCGCCGTCGCCCGCGAGGTCGTCGAGCGATACCGGGACGCGTCGCATCGCGTGATGGAGCATCCGGTCGGCACGGGTCCTTACCGGCTGAAGTCGTGGACGCGCGGCCAGCGCATCGTGCTCGAGGCGAACCCCGATTACCGCGACGACGCCTATCCGGCACCCGGGCGCGACGCGGCCGATGCGGCGATCGCCAAGGGCCTCACCGGCCGCAAGCTGCCGCTCGCCGGCAACGTCGACATCGCGATCATCGAGGAGGCGCAGCCGCGGCTGCTCGCATTCGATCGCGGCCAGCTCGATCACGTCGGCGTTCCCGCGTCGATCGCGCTCACCGTCCTCGACGGCGACCGGCTGAAGCCCGCGCTCGCCGGGCGGGGCGTCGTGCTGCACCGGCAGGCCGAGCCGTCGCTTTCCTTCTTCTTCTTCAACATGGACGACCCGCTGGTCGGCGGTTACGAGCCGGCGAACATCGCGCTGCGGCGCGCGATCGCCATGGGCTACGACAACGCGGAGGCGATTCGCGTCCTGTTGAAGGGTCGCGCGGCCCCGGCGTACGGACCGATTCCGCCCGACATCGCGGGCTACGA
>DASURV010000113.1:0-10790 GCA_036375455.1 Casimicrobiaceae bacterium
GAGCACGCGCTCGACGGCGAGGTGATGATCGCCTACGCGATGAACGATGCCGACCTGCCGATGCTGAACGGCTATCCGGTGCGGCTGATCGTCCCCGGCTGGTACGGCACCTACTGGGTGAAGCATCTCAGCGAGATCACGGTACTCGACGGCGTGCTGAACGATTTCTGGATGTCGACCGCGTATCGCATTCCCGACAATGCGTGCGCATGCGTTCCGCCGGGCACGGCGCCGTCGAAGACGGTGCCGATCAGTCGCTTCGACGTGCGCTCGTTCGTGACCAGCGTGCGCGACGGCGCGACGGTGCCGGCCGGCCGGCCGATCGCGCTGCGCGGAATCGCGTTCGACGGTGGCTACGGGATTCGCGACGTCGCCGTATCCGTCGACGGAGGCAGGACATGGACTTCGGCGGCGCTCGGGCGCGATCTCGGCAAGTACTCGTTCCGCGAGTGGCAGATGACGGCGACGCTGCCGGTGGGCGCGCACGAGATCAAGGTGCGCGCGGTCAATTCGATCGGCCAGTCGCAGCCGTCCGAGCCGCTGTGGAACCCGGCCGGCTACATGCGCAACCTCGTCGAGACGACGCGCGTGCGCGCCGCCTGAGGGAGAGCGCGATGAATCGAACGCGTCTCGTGTCGCTCGTCGCCTTCGCGACCGCCGCGCTGGCATGCGCATTCGCGCTTCCCGTCGCCGGCCTCTCGATCGAATTGCCCCGCGACACCTATTCACTCAAGGTCGCGCCGGGCTCGGAGCTCGCGACGGCCCAATGCGGCACGTGCCACTCGTTCGACTACGTGGGTACGCAGCCGCCCGGCAAGCCGCTCGCGTTCTGGAAGGCGGAAGTCGAGAAGATGAAGAAGGTCTACGGCGCGCAGATCCCGGACGATCAGGTCGAGCCGATCGCGCAGTACCTTACGCGCGCCTACGGCGACGCGAAATAGGCCTGCACCGGGCCATCGGCCGCGGAAGATGGCGCCGAGCGAACGGCAGGCGGGCAATGCATTGCTCCGTTCAGAGCCGATGCGTCATGTCGGCGACCGCGAGCGAGCGCCAGCGCACCGCGCCGCGCGCGAGTAGCAGCACCTTGAAGAGCTCGCCCATCTCCGCGGGCGACAGGAGCTTCTGCACGGCCGCCGCGGCGCGCAGATAGCCGGCCGATTCCGGTGCGCCGGCATCGTGCAGCAACTCGAGGATGCCGCAGCCGAGCAGGAACGACGCCTGCGTCGCGAACCCGGCCACCCGCAGGCCGCCGCGCGCGCCGGCTTCGGCGACCGCCGTGAAATCGACGTGCGTCGTCAGATCGGACAGGCCGGGCCACAGGAACGGATCCGCATGCACGCGATGCCGGTAATGGCCGACGAGCGTGCCGTCGCTGCGCTGCGGGTGGTAGTACTCATGCCGCGGGAATCCGTAGTCGACGACGAGGAGCGCGCCGCGGCCGATTCGTTGCGCGATCGTCGCGACGAGCGCCTCGGCCGCCGGATTGACTTCGCTCGAAAAATCGCCGCTCGAAGGAAAGCGCGCCTCGGCGAGCGCCCGCACATGCGCATCGTCGAGCGGACGCTCGTCCCAGGCGAAGGCGCCCTGCCACCATGTGACGCCCCGCTCCCGCCACGCATCGCCACGGCGCGCGACGAGGCGCGGCGCGACGGCGTCGAGCACCTCGTTCATCAGCACGACGCCGTCGATCGAGGCGGGAAGACGCTCGAGCCATTCGACGCGCGCGGCGCCGCCCGGTGCGGCCGTCTCGATCGTCGCCCGCTGCTGCGCGCGCAACGCGGGGCTCACCTCCAAAATCCGGTACTGCACCGGCGACGCATCGCGCGCGGCGAAAGCCCGCAGCAGCGATGCCGCGAGCGCGCCGCTGCCCGCGCCCAGCTCGACGATCTGCCGCTCGCCGCTCGCCGCGAGGATCGGCGCGAGCTGGCGCGCGATTGCGGCGCCGTAGAGGGGCGTGAGCTCCGGTCCCGTCACGAAATCACCGGCCGCGCCGAACCTGCGCGCGCCCGCGACGTAGTAGCCGAGGCCCGGCGCATAGAGGGCGAGCTCCATGTAGCGCGAGAACGGGATGAATCCGCCGTCGCGCTCGATCTCGGCGCGAATGTGCGCGACGACGCGGTCGCTGTGCGCCAGCGCATCGGCGCCGGGCGCCGGCAACGCATGCTGCATCTCAGCTCTCATATGCCCGTTCGCGCCGCACCGCCGTCTGTGCTAGATTGGCCGCACTCAATGGCCCGTCGGGACTCGAGGGACCGGCTTGGAAGGCAGGATCGTACTGATCACCGGCGGCGCCAAGCGCGTCGGTGCGGCCATCTGCCGGCGCCTGCACAAGGCGGGGGCTTCGATCATGCTGCATTTCCGCGCCTCGGCGGGCGAGGCGCGGCTGCTGCAGGCTGAGCTCAACCACGTCCGCCCCAACTCGGTCGCGCTGATCCAGGCGGACCTGCTCGACGTCGGCAAGCTGCCCTCGCTCGTCGAGCAGACGGTGCTGACGTTCGGCAAGCTCGACGCGCTCGTCAACAACGCGTCGACGTTCTACCAGACCGCGCTCGGCGAGATCGCCGTCGACGACTGGAACGACCTGATCGGCACGAACCTGCAGGCGCCGCTGTTCCTCGCGCAGGCCGCCGCCCCCGCGCTCAAGAAGACGCAGGGCGCGATCGTCAACATCACCGACATCCACGCCGAGCGGCCGCTCAAGAGCTACGTCGTCTATTCGGTCGCGAAGGCGGGCCTCGTCGGGTTGACGCGCTCGCTCGCGCGCGAGCTCGCGCCCGACATCCGCGTCAACGCCGTCGCGCCCGGCCCGATCCTGTGGCCGGACGAGGAGGTGTTCGACGAGCTCGCGCGCCAGCGCATCATTTCGCACACGCCGCTGCGGCGCGAGGGAACGCCCGACGACGTCGCGAAGGCCGTGCATTTCCTGCTCGCCGACGCGCCCTACGTCACCGGCGAAACGATCAACGTCGACGGGGGCAGGCACTTCGCGCTCTAGCAGTCCGGTGCCTAGGCCGTGTCCGCGAGCGCGGCCGGCGCCTGGTTGCCGCAGCGCGCCGCGACGCGCGCGGCGAGCCGCTCGAGATAGATGTCGACCACACCGTGCGTCGCGAGCGACACGCGCGTGCGCTCCAGGTAGTCGGCCGACGAGCCGAACGCGCCGCAGGCGTGCGCGATGACGTCGGCCTGCGCCTCGATCGTCAGGTGTCCCGCGTATTGCGCGTGGTTGCGCCGCACGACGAAGCCCAGCGCCACGAGCGGACGGCCCTCGCAGTCGAGATGCAGCCAGCGCGGCGCATACGCGCCCATCACCATCTCGCGGCGCCACAGCAGGTGCAACTCGTCGATCGCGAGCGGCGCCGGCAGCCGGTATACGACGCCGCGGCACGATCCGCCGCGGTCGAGCCCGAGCACCAGGCCCGGCGCGTGCGGCTTGCCCCGCGACGCGAGCGACCACAGGCAGAAGCGCCGGTGCAGCCCGTGCAGCGAGGCGCGCCGCGACTCGGCGAACGGGAACAGCGGATTCCACAGCAGCGATCCGTAGGCGAACACCCACCAGCCGGCGCCCCTCGGCCTGATCGCGAGCGTCGCGGTGAGCGATGCCGACAGTTGCTCGTCGGTGAGCGCGTGTCCTTCCGCCAGCGCCTCGACGTAGACCTCGCGCATCCGGCCTTCCTCGAGGTCGCGCCGCGACAGCGTCATGGTTCGTCGTCGTGCCGCGGATCGTGAGCGAGCTTGCGCAACGCGACGTTCGCCCGGCGCCGCTCCGCAGCGCGCGTCTTGCCGTGCGGGCCGCCCTTCCCGAGCAGCGGCGAGCGTGCGACCGGATTGCGCGGCCTGGGCGGCGCATGATGTTTCGCGCGCTTCATCGGGGGTCGAAGCGAGCCGGCGGGGCCGGTGCGCTCGCCCTGCCCGTCGCACCGCGGTCGACCTCCGGCAGGAACAGCGCCTGCAGGTCGTTCAGGAAGCGGCGACCGAGCGGCGTCGGCTTGAGCAGCGCGGGATCGGGGTCGAGCAATCCGCGGCGCGTAGCTTCCGCGATCGGGCGCGCCGCCGCCGACAGCGGCAGGCCGGTGCGCTCGGCGAACAGCGCGGCCGGCACGCCCTCGGTCAGGCGCAGCGCATTCAGCATGAACTCGAACGGCAGCTCGCGACGCGATACGTTCGTCTCCTCCTGCAGCGGCGTGGCGTGCGCGACGCTCGCGAGATACTGCCGCGGGCTTCTCCAGCGCACCTGACGCACGACGCGATCGGGGAACGTCAGCTTCGAATGCGCGCCGGCGCCGATGCCGAGGTAATCGCCGAAGCGCCAGTAATTGATGTTGTGCCGGCATTCCCATCCCGGCCTCGCATGCGCCGACGTCTCGTAATGCACGTAGCGCGCGTGCCCGAGCGCTTCGAGCATCGCCTCCTCGATGTCCGCCGCGGCCTCATCGTCGGGCAGGGGCGGCGGATGACGGTGAAAGAGCGTGTTCGGCTCGAGCGTGAGGTGATAGAAGGACAGGTGGGGCGACGCGAACGACAGCGCGGCGGCGACGTCGCGGCGCGCCTGCGCGAGCGTTTGGCCCGGCAGCGCGAACATCAGGTCGAGGTTGACGTTGCCGAAGATCATCAGCGCGGACTCCGCCGCGCGCCGCGCCTCGTCGGCGCCGTGCATGCGACCGAGCGCGCGCAGGAGCGCGTCGTCGAAGCTCTGCACGCCGAGCGAGAGGCGGTTCACCCCCGCCGCGAAGTAGCCGGCGAACCTCTCCCGCTCGAAAGTCCCGGGATTGGCTTCGAGCGTGACCTCGGCATCGGGCAACAGCGGCAGCCGGGCGCGCACGGCGGACAGCAGCCGCTCGATCGACGCGGGCGAGAAGAGGCTCGGCGTGCCGCCGCCGATGAACACGGTGGCGACGTTGCGCGCCCAGATGCCGGGCAGCGCGCCTTCGAGATCCGCGATCAGCGCATCGACATACGCGTCCTCCGGCAGGTCTGCGGACGCCGCATGCGAGTTGAAGTCGCAATACGGGCACTTGCGGATGCACCAGGGAATGTGGACGTAGAGCGCGAGCGGCGGCAACGCGGTGAAGCGCGGCCCGGTGAGCGCCGCCGCGTCGAGCGTCGTTCGCACGTGCGCACTCATTGCGCGATGCGCTCGCGATGGCGCGCCTCGTCGAGCCGCGCGATCAGCGCGCGCATCGCCTGCCCGCGATGCGACAGCTCGTTCTTCCGCGCGAGCGGCAACTGCGCGCCGGTGAGCCCCGTCGTCTCGTCGAGGAAATGGGGGTCGTAACCGAAGCCGCCGCTGCCGCGCGGCGTGTCGACGATCGTGCCATGCCAGGCACCCTCGGCGATGATCGGCTGCGGATCCCCGCCATGGCGGACGAGCACCAGCACGCAGTAGTAGTGCGCGCGCCGATCGGCAATGCCGGAGAGCGCGGCGACGAGCGCCGCGTTGTTGCGCGCGTCCGACCTGGGCTCGCCGGCGTAGCGCGCGCTGTGCACGCCCGGCGCGCCGCCGAGCGCATCGACGCAGACGCCGGAGTCGTCCGCGAGCGCGGGCAGGCCGCTTTGCGCGCTGGCATGGCGCGCCTTCGCGAGCGCATTCTCGAAGAACGTCACATGCGGTTCGTCGGCGTCCTCGATCCCGAGTTCCGCCTGCGGGATCACCGTCAGGCCGAGCGGCTCGAGCAGGCGCCGGAACTCCCGCAGCTTGCCGGCGTTCCGCGATGCCAGCACCAGCCGCGTGATCACGGCGCCAGCGCCGCGCGCTGCGCCTCGTGCAGCCGCGCGATCCCCCGGGCGGCGAGATCGAGCAGCGCGTCGAACTCGGCGCGCGAAAAGGCCGTGCGCTCGGCGGTGCCCTGCACTTCCACGAAGCCGCCGGCCCCGGTCATCACGACGTTCATGTCGGTGTCGCAGCCCGCGTCCTCGGCGTAATCGAGATCGAGCAGCGGCGTTCCCGCCACGACGCCGACCGATACCGCGGCGACGCGATCGCGCAGCGGCTCGCCGGCGAGCGCGCGATGCGCGCGACACCATCCGATCGCATCGGCGAGCGCGACATAGGCGCCGGTGATCGACGCGCAGCGCGTGCCGCCATCGGCCTGCAGCACGTCGCAATCGATGCGGATCGTCCGCTCGCCGAGCGCGGTCAGGTCCAGCACCGCGCGCAGCGACCGGCCGATGAGCCGCTGGATCTCCTGCGTGCGTCCCGATTGCCTGCCCTCGGCGGCTTCCCGCCGCGTGCGGGTGTTCGTCGCCCGCGGCAGCATGCCGTACTCGGCCGTGAGCCATCCCTGCGCCTTGCCCTTCAGGAACGGGGGCACGCCCTCCTCGACGCTTGCCGTGCAGAGCACCCGCGTCTGCCCGGCCTCGACGAGCACCGAGCCTTCCGCGTGCGTCGTGTAGTGGCGCGTGATGCGCAACGGGCGCAATTCGTCGGCCCGCCGGCCGCCTGCACGAGATGGCGCAAGGGAGGTGCGTTCGATGGCCGCGCTGCCTGTCATTCGTGAACGGCGATTATATGCCGGGGCCCGCCGTGCCCGGCGAGCGTCGCGGCTTCGATCGCGAAGGCGCGCGGACGCCAGCGCGTTGCGGTCGAGAACGAGGCGGTGTCGACCTCGAGCGATTGCGTAAGGCGCGCGATCGCCGCGCCTTGTCCCGACAGCGCGCCGGCGAGACGCAATGCTGCCAGCGGCACCGGGACGAGGCGCGGCGCTACGCGAAGCGCCGCCGCGATCGCGCGCACCAGCGCCGGCGTCGAGACGCTGTCCGCATCGGCGACGAAATGCGTGCCGGCCAGCCCGGGCGGCGCCGCGAGCGCGGCATCGAGCGCGTCGAGCAGGTTCGCCAGGCCGAGGAGGGATCGACGATTGTCGACCGCGCCGAGCGGAAGCCAGCGCCGCGCCGCAATCGCGTCGACCAGGCGCCGGAAGTTGCCGCCGGCGCCGGGGCCGTAGACGAGCGGCAGGCGCAGCACGATCGGCGCCATCGGCGTGCCGGCGGCGATCCGCGCCAGTGCCCTTTCCGCGCCGAGCTTGCTCCGCGCATAGGCGCTCCGGGGCGCCGGCGCATCGTCCGGGCGAAAGGGCCGGCCGGCCGCCGTCGCTTCGCCGTTGACCTTGACGGTGCTCGCCAGGATGAATCGGCGCACGCCCGCCGCGAGCGCGGCGCGCGCCAGACGCTCGGTTGCATCGACGTTCGCGCGCCGATACCCGGCCTCCGCATCGGCCGCCGCTTCGTCCGCGCCGTTCGCACGCCCCGCGAGGTGGACGATCGCCGTGACGCCGTCGAGACGACGCGCGAGCTCGTCGACGTTTGCGCAGCCGAGGTCGAATGCCACCGCGTCGTCGCCGCCCGCAGGCGCCGGGCGATGCACGAAGCTGCGCACCGGGCGCCCGCGCACGGCTTCGCGCGCGCAAAGCGCCGCGCCGATGAATCCGGCGGCCCCGGTGACCGCGATCACGAACCGCGTCTCACAGCCATTTCCAGCCGTGCTTCGCGTAGAAGCGCACGCCGCTCGCGACGAACCAGCGGACGTGCCGCCAGCCCTTGCGCGCCGCGCCGCCGCCGTGATGCACGATCGTGACGCTCGGGACGAACGCGTTGCGCGCAACCTCGGCGAGCCGCACGCTCCAGTCGAAGTCCTCGAAATAGAGGAAGAAGCGCGGGTCGAAGCCGCCGGTCCGATCGATCGCGTCGCGGCGGGCGAGCATGAACGCACCCGAGATGATCGGCACGCCGATCGCATCGCCGGGCGGCCTCGCGTCGGCGATCTCGCGCATCTCGTAGCGCGCCAGGCGCCGCGCGAACAGGCGCCGCAGCGCGTTGGGCGCGAAGCCGCGCAGCCACAGGTCGAAGATCGCCGGGTAGCGCTTGCACGGGTACTGGCGATTGCCGGCGGCATCGATCACCGCCGGCGCGAGCGCGCCGACATCGGGGTGGGCGTCGAGCCAGCGGATGCCATTGACCAGCGCGTCCGCGGCGAGCTCGGCGTCGGGATTGAGCACGAGGTGGTAATCGGCGCCCGTGCCGTGCAGCACCAGGTTGTGCGCGGCGCCGTAGCCGATGTTCGCATGGCCGTGCAGGTACATGACGTGCACGGTCGTGCCGGCGAAGCGCGCGCGGCCGAGCTCGGTCACCCGCTCGGCGATGCCCCGGTCGGCGCTGTTGTCGATCAGCGCGAGATGAACGGTATTCAGCACGCGCTCGTCCTGCGCCGCTTCGATCGCGATGCCGAGCGTGTCGAGCGTGCGCTCGAGCAGCGCCAGATCGGGCCGATACGTGACGATGCTGACTTGTAACGAGGACGGCAGCACGACGGCTCGTCATAGCGCTTAGAATCGGCACAGCATACATGGCACGCCATCGCCGGCCCCGCACGGAGACTCCATGCCCGCATCGCCTCCACCGCCCGCTTCATCGCCGCACGACGCCGCGCAAGCCGAGTCGGCGCCGCGCTACGGCGCCGCGTCCCTGCTCGCCTATGCCGAGGCCCTGCTCGCCGGGGCGCGAATGCGCGCCGACATCGCGCGCGACGTCGCGTCGATCCTGCTCGACGGCGACCTGATGGGGCACTCGACGCACGGCCTCGCGCTGCTGCCCGGCTATCTCGACGAGCTCGCGCGCGAGCGGATGCGCAGATCGGGCGCCGCGACGGTCCTGCACGCCTCCCCCGCGGTGCAGACATGGGACGGCGAGCGCCTGCCGGGGCAATGGCTCACGCTGCGCGCGCTCGACGCCGCACGCGAGATGGCGCAATCGCAAGGCAGCGGAACCGTCGCGATCCGCCGCTCGCATCACATCGGTTGTCTTGCCGCCTATGCGAAACGCGCCGCCGACGCCGGCGTCATGGCGCTCGTCCACTGCAGCGATCCGTCGAACCACAGCGTGGCGCCGTTCGGCGCCGTGACGTCGGTGTTCACGCCGAATCCGCTCGCCGCCGGCATTCCCACGTCGGGCGACCCGATCCTGCTCGACGTGTCGGCGAGCTACACGACGAACGGCATGACGATGCGCCTGCACGCGGCCGGGCAATCGCTGCCGCATCCGTGGGTGCAGGACGCCCAGGGGAACCCGACGCGCGACCCCGGCGTGCTGTTCGCGCGACCGCGCGGCACGCTGCTGCCGCTCGGCGGGCTCGAAGCCGGGCACAAGGGATTTGCGCTCGCGCTCCTGATCGAAGCGCTCACGGCAGGGCTGGCCGGACACGGCCGCGCCGATCCCTCCGAGGGCTGGGGCGCGACGGTGTTCGTGCAGGTGCTCGATCCGGCGCGCTTCGCCGGGACCGACGCATTCGTGCGCCAGATGGACTGGCTCGTGCGCGCGTGCCACGACGCGACGCCGAGGCCGGACGGTGCGCCGGTGCGCCTGCCGGGCGAGCGGGCGCTGCGGCTTTATCGCCGGCAGAGCGCGGAAGGCGTTGAGCTCTACCCGGCGATCATGCCGGCGCTTGCGGGGTGGGCCGACAAGCTCGGCATCGCGCCGCCCGCGCCGCTGTCAGGACGCTGATTTCGGGTTCTTCGCCGATCTCCGGGATCGGAGCCTGGGCCGCGAGCCCTGCGTGTCCGCCGCTCCGCGTCGAAATCGCCTTGCTACGGGTCCCGGTGCTTCCTTCGCGCGGCGAGCTCGCTTCGTTCACGCTCGTGCCCATGGGTCACAGAGCCGCGCTCGTCAGCACCACCCGTGACGCACGGCTCGCCGAGTCGCGCCCGACACGCAGGGCTCGCGTCCTCGCCACCGTCAGTGCCGCTGCGCAGCCGTCACCGCGCCGCAACGCGAGGCGTGCGGTCGTTGGTGTGTTGGTGTCGGGTCGGCACCGGCGTATCCCAAGCAGCGGGCGACACGGAGCGAGCGCGAGTTGGCCGCGATTGTCGTCACGGGTGGCGGCGACGAGCAAGGCCAAATTCGGGGAACGAAGACGATAGCTGCGGCAAGTCATGCGCCGGCGAAGTAGCCGCCGGGGCCCGTAGGCAATCACGGTTGCGGACGCCGAGCGCGCGCCCTGTGTCGCCCGCTGCCAAACGCCAAATACGTGTCCCGCAAGTTGGCGAAGAACCTGATTTCGAGTCGGTCGCCGCGCTCAGGACGCTGATTTCGACGCGGCCGCCGCCACCGCCTTTTTCGGGTCGATCAGGTTGCGCCGCCCGTCCGGCGTCCTCTCCGCCGTGTCGCGTATCAGCGCGATCACCTGGGGCGGCGTCAGCTTCGGATTGACCGCCAGGATCTTCGCCGCGAGGTTGGCGACCTGGGGCGAGGCCATCGACGTGCCGGATTCGGCAAGCTTGTCTCCGCCCGGGATCACGCTCTCGACCTGGTAGCCGTTCGCGTCGACGACCACGGTGGGCCCGTAGCTGGTGAACGACGCTTCGTCGCCGGCCTTGTCGACCGCGCCCACCGCCATCAGGTTCGGCAGCACGATGCCGGCGGGGATGTCCTCGACGAACGAGGCATTCTCGTTGCTGTTGCCGGCCGCGGTGACGAACAGGATCTCCGGCGCGCCGGCGAACGCCCTCGTCAGCGCGTCCTTCTGGATCTCGAAATACTCGCGCGCGATCTTCTTGCGCTCGTCGGGCGTCTTGCCGATGTTGCAGAGCTCGAGCTGCTCCTCGATGCCCTTGACGCTGCCACCCCAGCTCATGTTGACCACGCGGACGTGGTGACGCTTGAAGAAGTCTACGTACGCCTGCTGGTTGCGGGCGTCGCGCTCGACGAGCTCCCGGCTCGGGCAGGGATCGGGCAGCAGATGCCAGTCGAACTCGATGCGCGCGGTGACGAGGCGCGCATACGGATTGCCCGCCATCGTGATT
>DASURV010000114.1:0-9362 GCA_036375455.1 Casimicrobiaceae bacterium
AGTAGTCGACGCCGGTCGCGTCGACGACGACGCGCCGGTCGGGCGCTGCGACGATCGCCCGGCGCCCTTCCGCCCACACGGACCGAATCGTCGTCGCGTCGAGGCGCCCGGAGAGCGCCAGCACCCGCCGGCCGTCCGGAGTGTCGGAGATCGCGAGCGCCGCCATCGAGCGTTTCGAGAGATTATCTGCGCAACGTGGTGCGGATAGCCGACCGACGGCACCCGCTCAAGCTTAGCATGCGCCCTCCCGGTTCTCGGCCCCCCGCCCCGCGCAGCGTATAGCGTGTGCTATCGTGACCTGCCGGTGCCGACGCTCGCGCGCGCCGCCTCGCGCGCCCCTCGCAGCGCCGGATCGAAATGGCCGACCGCAACGTCGTTCCCTGGCTCGACGGCCTCGCGCGGGCGCTCGCGCACGACGGGCGTGCGGTGCTCGTCGTCGTTGCGGGCGCGCAGGGTCCGACACCGCGCGAAACCGGCACCGCGATGATCGTCAGCGCCGTCGGTTGCATCGGAACGATCGGTGGGGGTCATCTCGAATACGAGGCGGCACGGCTTGCGCGCGATGCGCTCCTGCGAAGCGGGTCGCCCGCGACCTGGATCGTCCGCTATCCGCTCGCCGCGCGCGTGGGACAGGCTTGTGGCGGCGTCGCGACACTCGCGTTCTCGAAGCTCGATCACTCGGCGCACGCCTGGCTCGAGCCCGCGCTCGCATGCGCACGCACGGGTGCGCCGTTCGCGATCGTCTCGCGCGCCGGCGGCGATGACGATCGCGCGATGCGCCTGGTCGTCACCGGCGACGACGTGCGCGGAACGCTCGGCGACGTCGGCGCCGACTCGGCGGCGATCGCGCTCGCGCGGACGCGGCTCGCCGGCGCCCGCGCCGGGGCCGCGCTCGTGCGTTCGACGCACGGCGGCCCGGCGCAATTGCTGATCCAGGTCGAGCGCCCGGATGCGTTCCCGATATTGCTGTTCGGCAACGGCCACGTGGGGCGCGCGCTGGTCGAAGTGCTCGGTGTCGTCCCCGCCCGCGTGCGCTGGATCGACTCCCGCGCCGCGGATTTTCCGGCCGCGGTTCCCGGCAACGTCGAGACAGTGGTTTCCGACACGCCGCAGGCCGAGCTGCACGACGCGCCGCCGGGCGCGTTCGTCGTCGTGACGACGCACAGCCACCAGCTCGATTTCGCGCTGATCGAGACGGCGCTCGCGCGCGACGACTGGCGCTATCTCGGGCTGATCGGATCGAAGGCGAAGCGGGCGGAGCTCGAGCGGCAACTGGCCGCGCACGGGTTCGCGCCCGAGGACTTCGCGCGCATCCGCTGTCCGATCGGCACCGAGGGCGTGGCGATCAGGAGCAAGCATCCCGGGGCGATCGCGATCGCGATCGCGGCCGAATTGCTGGCGGTCCGCGAGGCTGCCGCGCGCGGGAGCGATGCCGGACACGGTATCGCCGTCGTGCCGAGGCGCTGAAGCGGGCAAGACCGCTCGCGCCCAGGGTCTTGTAATTCCTTCCATCGGGCGCCCGTCACCGACGAGAAAGTGCGGCCAAGGGAATCCTTCGCGCGGCGGCGCGTCCAATCAGGTACCACTGGAATTCGGAGGTGATGGCTATGAAGGAAAAGCGTTGGCAAGACTGGCTTAATCTGCTGATCGGCATCTGGCTGTTCATTTCGCCGTGGGTCGTCGGCTTCGCCGGCAGCCAGAGCGTCGCGGCCTGGAACGCCTGGATCTTCGGCGTCGCGATCGTCGTGTTCTCCGCCATCGCGGTATCGATGCCGCAGGCGTGGGAAGAGGTGATCAACATCCTGCTCGGCGTGTGGATGGTGATATCGTCCTGGGTCATCGGCGTCGCGAGTCGGGCGATCGAGACGAACGCGGTAATCGTCGGCCTGCTGGTCATCCTGTTCGCGGCCTGGGCGATGGCGCAGAGCCGGGACTGGCACGAGAAGACGCCCTCTCCCGACGTGCGACCCTGATCGACCGCTGTCGCCGACTGCGCGGCCGGTGCGCGAAAGCGCCGGGCGCGCGGTTCGGCGCGGCGTATCCCGCGAGCCTGGTTAATGCCGGTGCGCGCCCGGAGCGCCACCGGAAAGGCATTGTCGCGAGCCTCGGGGCGTGCGACGGGAGGCTCTCGCCGCCTCCGCGCGGCGTTACAATGCCGCCCGATTCCCGCCCACCGAGGAGGCACCCATGTCCCGCGTATCCCGCAGAACGGCGCTCGCGACGCTCGCCGCCTATCCGCTCGTGCTCGCGTTGCCCGCCCGCGCGCAGGCGAAGGAGCCGCTGAAGATCGGCTTCATCTACGTGAGCCCGATCGGGGACGCCGGCTGGACGCACCAGCACGACATCGGTCGCCTGGCGATGGAGAAGCACCTCGCCGGCAAGGTGACCACCAAGTACGTCGAGAACGTGCCCGAGGGCGCCGACGCCGAGCGCGTGATCCGCGAGCTCGCGCAGTCGGGCCACAAGCTGATCTTCACGACGTCGTTCGGCTACATGAACCCGACGATCAAGGTCGCGCAGCAATTCCCGAACAACCATTTCGAGCACGCGACCGGCTACAAGACGTCGAAGAACGTCGGCACGTACAACGCGCGCTTCTACGAGGGGCGCTACCTCGCCGGCATCGTCGCGGGCAGGATGACCAAGACGAACGTCGCCGGGTATGTCGCCGCGTTCCCGATTCCCGAGGTCGTGATGGGAATCAACGCGTTCACGCGCGGCATGCGCAGCGTCAACCCGAAGGCGGAGATGAAGGTCGTCTGGGTGAATTCGTGGTTCGATCCGGGCCGCGAGAGCGAAGCGGCGAACACGCTCGCGGCCCAGGGCGCGGACATCCTCACGCATCACACGGACTCGACCGCCGTCGTGCAGGCGGCCGAGGGCAAGAAGATCTATGCGGTCGCCTATCACTCGGACATGGCGAAGTACGGTCCGAACGCGCAGATCACCGCGGTGACGCACGTCTGGGACAAGTACTACACGCGCATCGCCCAGTCCGAGCTCGACGGCAAGTGGGCGCCCGACCACATCTGGGGCGGCATCAAGGAAGGGATGATCGAGATGGGCCCGTTCGGCAAGACGGTGCCGAAGGACGCGCAGGACATGATGAAGAAGGCCGAGGCCGACATCGCCTCCGGCAAGCTGCACCCGTTCACCGGACCGATGAAGGACAGCGAAGGGAAGGAACGCCTCGCATCCGGGAAGGCGATCACCGACGACGCGTTGTCCAAGATGGACTACTACGTCGAAGGCGTGCAGGGCAAGATGCCGGCGGCGAAATAGCTGCCGGCCGGCGCATCGGGGAGCCCCGCAGGCGTTCGCCTCGGGGCTCTTTCGTTTCGGGGACGCACGTGCCGAGACCTTACGCGTTGCCGCCGGTCTATTTCCTCGCAGCGATCATCCTGATGGCGCTGCTCGATCGGGTGCTGCCCATGTGGCGCTGGCATTGGGCCCCCGGACGCTGGCTCGGAGCCGCGCTCGTCGTGGCGGGCCTTGCGCTGACGATCGCCAGCGCGCGGCTGTTCCGTCACCGAAAGACCGCGATCAAGCCCTTCGCGCAATCGAGCGTGCTGGTCGTCGAAGGCCCGTACCGCGCAAGCCGCAATCCGATGTACGTCGGCCTGTGCACGGTGCTCGCCGGCATCGGCCTGCTGCTCGAATCTTTCGCGCCGCTCGTGGTCATTCCGATATTCGTCTGGATCATCCGCACGCGCTTCGTCGCCGCCGAAGAGCAGATGCTGGAACAGCAGTTCGGCAGCGCCTACGCCGCATACCGCGCCCGGGTCCGCCGGTGGCTGTGAGCGGCGCCACGCCGGCGCGCGGATACGACGCCGTCGCCAAGGGCCTGCACTGGCTCATGTTCGCGCTGGTGCTCGCACAGTTCGTCGTCGCGATCGCAATGCCGCCGGTTCGCCGCGGCACCGTGCCCGGAACGCTGATCGATCTGCACATGTCGCTCGGCGTCGTGATCCTCGCGCTCGTTGCGCTGCGGTGGCTATGGCGAATCGGCCACCCGGTTCCGCTCGCCACGACCGACCTCCCCGAGTGGGAGCAAGCGAGCGCGCGCGTCACGCACGGCCTGCTCTACGCGCTCCTCGCCCTCGATCCGGTCCTCGGCTGGGCGGCAGCATCGGCTCGCGATTGGACGATCAGACTCTTCGGCCTGACTCCGCTGCCCCATTTGATCCCCGCGAAGACGCGGGCGGGATTCCTGGCCGGTGACGTCCACGTGTTCCTGTCCTGGACGCTCCTCGCGCTGGTGGGTTTGCACGTCGCGGCGGCGCTTTGGCACCATTTCGGGCGCCGCGATCGGGTGCTGCAGCGAATGCTGCCCAGCCTGCGGGACTGAGCGGCATGCACGCCCGCCTGCTCCCGCGCGCGCGCGCCGTCGTGAAGCTCGCCGATCAGGCGTTCAACCTGCGCAGTTGCGCCAGCACGCGCTCGAACGTGCGGCCGTAGGGCGGATAGAGCAGCCGCGCCGGCGCGAGGCGCGACTGGACGTAGACGGCCTTTTCGTTCGACAGCGTCGCGAAGCCGTGCTCGCCGTGATACACACCGCTGCCCGAGGCGCCAACCCCTCCGAACGGCAAGCCGCCGTGGGCGAAGTGCCACAGCGTGTCGTTGACCGTGACGCCGCCCGCCAGCGTTTCGTGCAGCACGCGCTCGCGGCGGGCGCGGTCCCTGCCGAACCAATAGAGCGCGAGCGGATGCGGACGCGCGTTGATCCGCTCGATGGCCTCGTCGAGCGACGCGTAGGTCTCGACCGGCAGCAGCGGCCCGAAGATCTCCTCGCGCATGATCGCCATCTCGTCGCGGACATCGAGCACGAGCGTCGGCGCGATGCGCCGCGGATGCTGCGTCTCCCCGGCGTGTGGATCGCCGAGCGCAACGATGCGGGCGCCCCCGGCACGGGCATCCTCGACCAGCGCGATGAGCCGCGCGTAATGGCGCGGATTGACGATCGACGAGTAATCGGGGTTCGCCATCACCGCCGGATACAGCTTGCGCACCGACGCCGCGACCGCGGCGACGAATTCGTCGAGCCGCGCCTTCGGCACGAGCGCGTAGTCGGGGGCGATGCAGGTCTGTCCCGCATTGAGGAGCTTGCCGACGGTCACGCGCGGCACGCCGAGGGCGAAATCCGCGTCGTCGTCGAAGAGCGCCGGCGACTTGCCGCCGAGCTCCAGCGTCACCGGCGTCAGATTGACCGCCGCGGCCGCCGCCACGCTCCTGCCCACCGCCGTGGAGCCGGTGAAGAACAGGTGATCGAACGGCAGCGATGCGAACGCCTTGCCGGTCGCCGCATCGCCGAGCACGACTGCGAACTCGTCCTCGCGGAACCTCGCCGCGACGAGCTCGGCGAGAAGCGCCGACGTCGCGGGTGTGAGCTCCGACGGCTTCAGCATCACCCGGTTTCCCGCGGCGAGCGCTGCGACCACCGGGGCCAGCGCGAGCTGCATCGGATAGTTCCAGGGACTGATGACGCCCACGACGCCGAGCGGCTGGTGCATGATGCGCGCCGTGGCCGGCAGCAGGTGCCACGGCGTCGCGACGCGGCGCGGTCGCATCCATCGCGGCAGCCGCCGGATCGCGTGGCGCGCCTCGGCGGCGACGATGTAGAGCTCGGCAAGGCGCGTCTCGTGCGACGAGCGATGGCCGAAGTCGCGGTCGATCGCCGCGACGAGCGCGGGCTCGTGCCGCGTGACGATCTGCGCGAGGCGGGCGAGCCGGTCCCGCCGCGTGCGCAGGTCCGGATACCGTTCGGCGTCGAACGCGCCGCGCTGGACGCGCAGCAGCCGCGCGAGCGTCTCGACGGATCGATCGACGGCGAGCTCGGCCGGAGCATTCATGAAGGTCGATAGCGCGCGCGGCGCGGTTGCAATACGACGGCGGTTCCGCCGACGATCGACGCGGCGCCCGCGAGCATCGGCAGCGTTATTGTCTCATCGAGGAACAGGTGTCCCCACAGCATGCCGAACGCGGGCATCAGGAACGTGACGGTCATCGCGCGCGTCGGTCCGACGTCCGCGATCAGCCGGAAATACAGCAGGTAGGCAACCGCGCTGCACACAAGCGCGAGCAGCAGCACGTTGACGACGATCACGGGCGTGATGTCGCCGTGAACGGGTGCGAACGCCGCGAACGGCAGCAGCGCCGCGCCGCCCAGCGCAAGGCGCGCCGTCGCCACCCAGACCGGGCCGAGAACGGGCGCGAGCACGCGAATGAAGACGAACGACGCACTCCAGATGATCGCGAGCGCGAGCAGGCGCGCCACGTCGGCCGTGCGCATGATGGACTGCCGGACGACCTTCTAGGCGACCTTGCGTGTCGCGCGGGGAGCCGGCCTCGACTCGAGCTCGAGCAGCGAGCGCTTGCGATCGAGGCCGCCGGCATAGCCGGTCAGGCTGCCGCCGCTGCCGATGATCCGATGACACGGGATGATCACGCTGATCGGGTTGCGACCGGTCGCCGCGCCGGCGGCGCGAACCGCCGCCGGCCGGCCACAGCGGCGGGCGAGCTCCGCGTAGGACATCGTCGCGCCGAACGGCACGGCGGCGATCGCGCGCCACACCTGCCGCTGGAACGGCGTCCCGGCGGGCGCGAGCGGAACGTCGAAGCGGGAACGCGACCCGGCGAAGTATTCGCGCAACTGCCGGATCGTCTCGCGGAACACCGGCAGCCCCGGTGCTTCGCGCCATTGCGCCGCATCGGCGGGATAGTATTTCTGTCCGTCGAGGTAGAGTCCGCACAGCGCATCGCCCTGCGCATTCGCCACGAGCAGGATCTCGCCCAACGGGCTTGCCATTCGGCACGTCGTCAACGTCGCATTCATCCTTCGTTCCTCCACAGATGCATGACCGCATAGGCGCGCCAGGGGCGCCAGGCCTCGCTGCGCAGGCGCGCACCCGCCGCGCGCGCTTCGCCCAACGCGCGCCGCACGACGAGATCGCCGTCCGGAAACGCGTCCGGCCAGCCCAGCGCGCGCATCGCAATGTACCCGGACGTCCACGGCCCGATGCCGCGAATCGCCTCGAGCGAGCGCACGGTGCGCTCGACGTCGGCACCCGGGGAGAGCATGATCGCGCCGGACGCGACGGCGCGCGCGAGGTCGGCGAGCGTGCGCGCGCGCGCCGCCGTCAATCCGAGCGACGCCCGCAATTCGTCGCCGCTGCGCCGCGCGAGCGCTTCGGCCGACGGAAACAGGCACGCGAGGCCGCTCGGCGATCGCTCCGCGAGCGGCGTGCCGTACGCGGCGGCGAGACGCCCGAGCAGCGTCCTCGCGCCGGCGACGCTCACCTGCTGCCCGATGACGGCCCGCACGGCGAGCTCGAATCCATCGCAGGTGCCGGGGACGCGCAGCCCCGGACGCGCGGCGGCCAATGCGCCGAGATGCGCGCCGATCGGCGCGGGGTCGCACGCGAGATCGAACGCCTGGCGCACGCGCGACAGCACGGCGGGCACGGCGCGCGCGAGCGTGGCCGAAACGCCGACGATCAGCGCGCGGCGGCGCGGCGCATGACGCACCGAGATCCATCCGCTGCTTTGGCCGGCGCGGTTCGTGACGGCGAGCGTGCGCCGGTAGCCGCGGTGATCGACGCGCTCGACGCCCGCGATCGCGCGCGCTTCGAGAAACGCGAGCAGCGCGTCCCAGTCGTACGGGGGCCGGTACGCGAGCTCGAAGCGCATCGCCTCGGGCAGCTCCGCCGGCGCGGCATCGCGGCGCAGCCGCGACGGCGGCATCCGGTAGCGGCCGCGGATCAGCGCGTTGAAGCGGCGCAGGCTGCCGAAGCCGCTCGCGAGCGCGACATCGAGCACCGGGAGCGACGTGTCGGTGAGCAGCCGCTTCGCGAGCAACAGCCGTTGCGTCTGCGCGTACTCGATCGGCGACACGCCGAACTGCGCGTCGAACACGCGGCGCAGATGCCGGCTCGTGATGCCGATGCGCGCCGCGAGCGCTTCGATGCCGCCGTGCTCGAGCACGCCGTCCTCGATGAGCTGCACGGCCGCCTGCGCGAAACGCGCCGACGCGTCGATGCTCGCGAGCCCCGGCGCGAGCTCCGGCCGGCATCGCAGGCAGGGCCGGAAGCCCTCGACCTCCGCCGCTGCGGCGCTCATGAAGAAGCGGCAGTTCTCGCGCCGCGGCAAGCGGACGTTGCAGACCGGCCGGCAATAGATGCGCGTCGAGCGCACGCCGACGAAGAAGCGTCCGTCGAAGCGCGCGTCGTGCGTCGCGAGCGCGCGGTAGCAGCTTTCGGAGTCGAGCATCATGGCCTGCATTATGCGCGGTAGCGCCGGCGCGTACTCGCCGTTTCCGGACATCGGATTGCGACGTCCCGAACCGGGTCCGGACCTGCGGCGATCCGATGTATCGCATAATGCCGCTCGCCGGCTCGCCCGCGCTTCGCACCGGCCGGGCGCCGGTTCGCGATCCATGTCGCGCCGCGAGGAGTGCCGCAATGATTCGATGCCTGAAGCGATTCGCGATCCTTGCGATTGCAATGCTCGCCGCGGCGGCCGGTACGTTGCACGCGCAAGCCCTGCAACGCATCGTCTTCTCGACCGACTGGCTCGCCGAGGCCGAGCACGGCGGCTTCTATCAGGCCGTGGCGGAGGGCACGTATCGCAAGTACGGGCTGGACGTCGAAATCCGCATGGGCGGGCCGCAGGTCAACGGCCTGCAGCTCCTCGCCGCGGGCCAGCTCGACATCGCGATGGCCGACGCGCTGCAGGTGATATCGGCCGTCGAGCAGAACGTTCCGGTCGTCGCGATCGCCGCGACGTTCCAGAAGAACCCGACGGCGATCATCGCGCACCCGGGTGCCCGCCGCCTCGAGGACCTGAAGGGCAAGCCGATTGCCATCGGCGCGGCGAGCAACACCACGTTCTGGCCGTGGCTGCGCCAGAAGTACGGTTTCACCGACGACCAGAAGCGGCCATACGGCTTCTCGGTGCAGCCGTTCCTCGCCGACCGCAACCTGTCGCAGCAGGGCTTCGTGACGTCGGAGCCGTTCTCGATCGAGAAGGGCGGCGTGCGCCCGGCGGTGTTCCTGCTGGCCGACTACGGCTATCCGCCGTACTCGGAAACGCTGGTCGTGACGCACAAGACGCTCGCCGAGCGCCGCGACGCGCTCGAGCGCTTCATCCGCGCCTCGGCCGAGGGATGGAAGAGCTATCTCGCGAACCCCGCTCCCGGCAACGGGCTGATCGGGAAGGCGAACCCGCAGATGGGCGACGACCTGCTCGCCTACGGCGTGCGCAAGCTGAACGATTACGGAATCGTCACCGGTAGCGACGCGCGCAGGTTCGGCGTGCTCACGATGACCGATACGCGCTGGGAGGCAACGATCGATTTCCTGCGCGCA
>DASURV010000115.1:0-26086 GCA_036375455.1 Casimicrobiaceae bacterium
CGCATGCGCAACGCATCCGTCGATTCGATCACTTCCATCGCTCGCTCCCCGTCACGCCCTCTGGTCAGGCCGGTCCGAGATTGAAGAACTCGCGCTGGCCGCGCATGCTCGCGACGCGCTCGAGGAGGAGGTCGACATGCGCAGAGTCGTCGACGAAGTTCAGGCGCTCGCTGTTGACGATCAACAGCGGCGCCTCCTCGTAGCGGTAGAAGAAGCGCGTGTAGGCGTCGGCGAGTCGCGCCAGGTATTGCGCCGGAATCGCTTGCTCGAAGTCGATGCCGCGCCGGTGCACGCGCTCGATCAGCGTGTCGACCGGCGCCTGCAGATAGACGACCAGGTCGGGCGTCGGCGTCTGCGGCTTGAGGTGCGTGAAGACCTTGTCGTAGAGCGCGTACTCGTCGTCGGTCAGGTTGATCCGCGCGAACAGCGGATCCTTGTCGAGCAGGAAATCCGCGACCGTGGGACGGCGGAACAGGTCGAGCTGCGCGAGGCCGCGCAACTGGTCGGCGCGCTGGAACAGGAACGTAAGCTGCGTCGGCAGCGCGAAGCGCGCCATGTCGTCGTAGAAACGCGCGAGAAACGGATTGTCGTCCGGCTGCTCGAGCAGCTCGTCCGCGTGCAGGCGCTGCGCGAGCTCCCGCGCCAGGCTGGTCTTGCCGGCACCGATCGGCCCCTCGATGACGACATAGCGGCAGGCGGCGAGATCCATCGTGACGTCAGCGGCGCGAGGCGGTCGCGATCGGGCACGGCCGATGCGTGCGGGTGCGCTCGATCCGTTGTGCGCGCACGTGCGGGAGGTAGCGCCGCGCGAGACCGCGACCCGGTATCCTCGTGGCGGGCGCGATGTCGGTCAACGGCTTCAGCACGAATGCGCGCTCGTGCATGCGCGGATGCGGAACGGTCAGTCGCGGCGAGCGCATCCGGCGCGCGCCGTATAGTAGCAAATCGAGATCGAGCGTACGCGGCGCATTGCGCGGCGTTGCCGCGTCGCGTCGGCGGTGCTGGCGGCGCTCGATGCGCTGCAGGCGTTCGAGCAGCGTGCGCGGTGCGAGCGTCGTGCGGATCAGTGCCACCGCGTTCACGTAGTCGGGCTGCGGCCCACCGCCGATCGGCGCCGTTGCATAGCTCGGCGAAATGCCGAGCATCCGGATTCCGGCGGTGCGGCGCAGGCTCGCGAGCGCCCGCGCGAGCTGCCGCCGCGGATGCTCGAGATTGCTGCCTAGCCCGACGAATGCGCGCGCCGGCATCCAACGCCCCGGGGTCTCGCCGCCGACATCGCGTCCTCTCGGGTCCCCTAGTCTTCGGCGCCGGACGACGCGGGCGCCTCGGCCGCGGCGTCCGCGCGCCGCTTGCGACCACGGCTGCGCGGACGCCGGCGTTTCTTCGGCGCCTCCTCCGGTTTCAGCATCGCGTGCCGCGCTTCCGGCGAGGCGTCCTGGAAGCGGGTCCACCAGTCGACCAGGGGCTGCGGCGCCTCGCCGCTCTCGGCGCGCAGCGCGAGGAAATCGTACGCGGCGCGAAAGCGCGGGTGCTCGAGCAGGCGCGCCGGCCGGCTCCCGGCGCGCTGCTCGAAGCGCGGCTGCAGCGACCAGATCTCCTTGATCGTCGCCTCGAAGCGGCGAGGTATCGCGATCCGCTCCGCCTGGGCGTCGAGCACCCGGTCCATCGCATCGAGCAGCGCGGGCAGCGGCCGCTCGCCCCGCTCCTTCGCCGCGTTCCAGGCGACGAGCACCTCGTGCCACAGCAGCGCCGCGAACAGGAACGCGGGCGACACGCCCTTGTCTTCCAGCACGCGCTTGTCCGTCCCGGCGAGCGCCGCATCGATGAAGCGCGGGCCGAGCGGCTGCTCGAGGATCACGTCGAGCAGCGGCAGCAGGCCGTGCGAAAGGCCGTGGGCGCGAAGACTGCGCAGCGTCTCGACGGCGTGCCCGGACAGCAGCAGCTTCTGCATTTCGTCGAACAGCCGCGGCGGCGGCACGTTCTGCATCAGCGGCGCGAGCCGCGCGATCGGCTCCTCGGTCCGGTGCTCGATCGCGAGGCCGAGCTTCGCCGCGAGCCGCACCGCACGCAGCATCCGCACCGGATCCTCCCGGTACCGCGTCACCGGCGGGCCGATCAGCTTCAGCCGCCGCGCGCGGATGTCGGTCACGCCGCCGACGTAGTCCCAGATCGCCTCGGTCGCCGGGTCGAAATACAGCGCGTTGATCGTGAAATCGCGCCGCACCGCGTCCTCGGCCTGCGATCCGTAGACGTTGTCGGAGAGGAGTCGTCCGTGCTCGTCGGTCGCGTCGTCGCCGGTCTGCGCGGCGCGGAACGTGGACACCTCGATCACGTCGTTGCCGGCGTGGACGTGCACGAGCCGGAAGCGGCGGCCGATGATGAACGCGCGCCGGAACAGCGGCTTCACCTGGTCGGGTGTGGCGTCGGTCGCGATGTCGAAGTCCTTCGGCACGATGCCGAGCAGCAGGTCGCGCACCGCGCCTCCGACGATGAAGGCCTTGAAGCCCGCCTCCTGCAGCCGGCGCGTCACGCTGCGCGCGGCCCCCGACAGTTGCCCGGCGCGCACCTGATGCTGATCCGGCGGATAGACGCGCGGTCCGCGCGCTTGCCTGCCGGGCAGCAGGCGGGCGAGCAGGCGGCGAATCACGCGGCGGGGAACCGGTACACGAACGCCGGCATCGGGCAAGTCGACGAAGGGGCGCGCATTTTAGCAGTCGAGGCGGCACGCCCCCCGCGTGCCCCGGGGCGCGTAAGGGTCATGCAGCTCGGACGTTCGCGTTCGCGCATAATTAGGCGTTTGGCGGCGCGTCTCCCGGGCGGCAGGGGTGATGCGTGCGCCGCCCCGCCAGGAGACCCCCATGTACCAACACGTCAGCGTGCCGGCTGCGGGCGCGAAGATCAAGGTCAGGCCCGATTTCAGCCTCGAGATCCCCGACAACCCCATCATTCCGTACATCGAAGGCGACGGCACCGGCTTCGACATCACTCCGGTGATGATCAAGGTCGTCGACGCGGCGGTCGCGAAGGCGTACGGCGGGAAGCGCAGGATTCATTGGATGGAAATCTACGCCGGCGAGAAATCGACGAAGGTCTACGGTGCCGACGTCTGGCTGCCCGACGAAACGCTGTCGATCCTGCGCGACTTCGTCGTGTCGATCAAGGGGCCGCTGACCACGCCCGTCGGCGGCGGCATCCGCTCGCTCAACGTGGCGCTGCGGCAGGAGCTCGACCTGTACGTGTGCCTGCGGCCGGTGCGCTACTTCAGCGGCGTTCCCTCGCCGGTGAGGGAGCCGGAAAAGACCGACATGGTGATCTTCCGTGAGAACTCGGAAGACATCTATGCCGGCATCGAATGGGCGGAGGGCACTTCCGGGGCGAAGAAGGTGATCGATTTCCTGGTCAACGAGATGGGCGTGCGCAAGATCCGCTTCCCGGCGACCTCCGGCATCGGCATCAAGCCGGTGTCGCGCGAAGGCACCGAGCGGCTCGTGCGCAAGGCGATCCAGTATGCGATCGACAACGGCCGGCGCTCGGTATCCCTCGTTCACAAGGGCAACATCATGAAGTTCACCGAGGGGGCCTTCCGCGACTGGGGATACGCGCTCGCGCAGCGCGAGTTCGGCGCGAAGGAGATCGACGGCGGGCCATGGTGCTCGTTCAGGAATCCGAAGACCGGGCGCGACATCGTCGTCAAGGACGTGATCGCCGATGCATTTCTGCAACAGATCCTGTTGCGACCGGCCGAATACGACGTGATCGCGACGCTCAACCTCAACGGCGACTACATTTCGGACGCGCTGGCGGCGCAGGTGGGCGGCATCGGCATCGCCCCGGGCGCCAACATGTCCGATTCGGTCGCGATGTTCGAGGCGACGCACGGCACGGCGCCGAAGTACGCCGGCAAGGACTACGTCAACCCCGGATCGGAGATCCTGTCGGCGGAGATGATGCTCGTCCACATGGGCTGGCGGGAAGCCGCCGAGCGGATCACGTCGAGCCTGGAGAAGGCGATCGCCGACAAGGTGGTGACGTACGATTTTGCGCGGCTGATGGAAGGCGCCACCCAGGTGTCGTGTTCCGGCTTTGGCCGGGCGATGATCGAGCGGATGTAGCGGGGACGAACGTCTCGCGAGGGCGCTCGCCCCCCTCGCGCGGGCCTTTCGCCCGGGAAGTGGGCGCGGCAAGCGGGGGTGGTCGCTCGCGATTCCGCGTCAAGACCGCCGATGGCGGCGATCGGGTTCGGCCGCGCCGCCGCTCGGTGGCGCGCGCTGGCGGGCGGCACGGGTCGGGACTCCCGGCGCCGTGCGCGGCTCCGGGTCCGCGCGTCCGAGCCGGAGCCGGATGCCTGGGCGCCGCCGCACGCGATGCCGGCGGCCAACGGCACGCCCCGGCCGGGCACGCCGCGTGCACGCATCCGGGCCAGTCGCGATGGCCGCCGCAGCGACTTGCCGCAGGCGCGCCGCCCTGGCCGAGGCGCGGCGCGGCCGGCCCGTCGAAACTTTCCCGTGCGGCGGCGCTGTCAAACCGACGCGGCGGAATGTAAGAATTGTGTTACCGGTCCGGTGGCGGCGACGGCCGTCGAAGAGCGGAAGCCGGGTGTCGAACCTTCGCGCGGTGGCCGCCAGCCGCGGCGCGCGCCGGCCCGTCCATCGGCTTTCCTCTTGAAAAATGCGTTGCAATCATCAAACATGAACCCCAACTAGGCACTGCGACGCGCGCGATGTCCAACCAGGAACAGCACGGCAGCGTGCTGGAGGCGGAACGGACGCGAGTCAAGCCGCCGCCGCTCTACAAGGTCGTCCTCCTGAACGACGACTACACGCCGATGGACTTTGTGGTCATCGTGCTCCAAACTGTGTTCAGCATGAGCCGGGAAAAGGCGACGCAGGTGATGCTCCAGGTCCACCGCGAAGGCATGGGCGTGTGCGGCACGTACGTGCGCGAAGTGGCGGCCACCAAGGTGGACCAGGTCATCGACCTCGCGCGCAAGCACCAGCATCCGCTGCAGTGCACGATGGAGGAGACTTGAGCGTTAATGTACGGAGCGGCCCGTGCGGGTCCGCTTGCCGCGGCGGGAATGGTTCCCGGCGGGGCGCCGGAGTCAAGGAAGCAACATGATTGCCCAGGAGCTGGAAGTCTCTCTCCACATGGCTTTTGTCGAGGCGCGGCAGAAGCAGCACGAGTTCATCACCGTCGAGCACCTGCTGCTCGCGATGCTCGACAATCCGTCCGCCGCCGAGGTGCTCAAGGCCTGCGGCGTCGATCTCGACGAACTGCGCGGCGTGCTCACCGACTTCATCAACGAGCACACGCCGCGCCTCGCGGCGCACTCGGACGCCGACACGCAGCCGACACAGGGCTTCCAGCGCGTGATCCAGCGCGCGATCCTCCACGTGCAGTCGTCGGGCAAGAAGGAGGTGACCGGCGCCAACGTGCTGGTCGCCATCTTCGGGGAGAAGGAATCGCACGCGGTCTACTTCCTGAACCAGCGCGGCGTCACGCGGCTCGACGTCGTCAATTACATTGCGCACGGCATCACGAAGAGCCCGCAGCAGAAGCAGGACAAGGCGTCCGAATCGAAGGAGGACGCCGAAGGCGGCAGCGAATCGCAGGGCGCGCTCGACGCGTACACGATGAACCTCAACGCGATGGCGCGCAACGGCAAGATCGACCCGCTGATCGGCCGCGAGCTCGAGCTCGAGCGCGTGGTCCAGGTGCTATGCCGCCGGCGCAAGAACAACCCGCTGCTGGTCGGCGAGGCCGGCGTCGGCAAGACGGCGATCGCCGAGGGCCTCGCGCGGCGCATCAACGAGGGCGAGGTCCCCGAGCTGCTGAAGGAATACCAGGTCTACTCGCTCGACATGGGCGCGCTGCTCGCCGGCACCAAGTATCGCGGCGACTTCGAGCAGCGGCTGAAGGCCGTGCTGAAGCAGCTCGGCGAGAACCCGAAGTCGATCCTGTTCATCGACGAGATCCATACGATCATCGGCGCCGGCGCAGCGTCGGGCGGCACGCTCGACGCCTCGAACCTGCTGAAGCCGGCGCTGTCCACCGGCGCGCTGAAGTGCATCGGCGCGACGACGTACGGCGAATTCCGCCAGATCTTCGAGAAGGACCACGCATTGTCGCGGCGCTTCCAGAAGGTCGACGTGCCCGAGCCGTCGGTCGCCGAGACGATCGAGATCCTCAAGGGGCTCAAGACGCGCTTCGAGCAGCATCACGGCGTCCGGTACGCGCCGGCCGCGCTCACGTCGGCCGCGGAGCTCGCCGCGCGCTTCATCAACGACCGTCACCTGCCCGACAAGGCGATCGACGTGATCGACGAGGCGGGCGCCGCGCAGAAGATCCTGCCCAAGTCGCGGCAGAAGAAGGTGATCGGCAAGAGCGAGGTCGAGGAGATCGTCGCGAAGATCGCCCGCATCCCCGCCAAGAACGTCTCCTCCGACGACCGCAACGCGCTGAAGACGCTCGACCGCGACCTGAAGAACGTCGTGTTCGGCCAGGACAAGGCGATCGACGCGCTCGTGTCGGCGATCCGGATGGCGCGCTCCGGGCTCGGCAATCCGCGCAAGCCGATCGGCAATTTCCTGTTCAGCGGACCGACCGGCGTCGGCAAGACCGAGGTCGCGCGGCAGCTCGCCTTTTGCCTCGGCGTCGAGCTGCTGCGCTTCGACATGTCCGAGTACATGGAGCGCCACGCCGTGTCGCGGCTGATCGGCGCACCGCCCGGATACGTCGGCTTCGATCAGGGCGGACAGTTGACGGAAGGCATCACCAAGCACCCGTACAGCGTGCTGCTGCTCGACGAGATCGAGAAGGCGCACCCGGACATCTTCAACATCCTGCTGCAGGTGATGGACCACGGCACGCTCACCGACAACAACGGCCGCAAGGCCGACTTCCGCAACGTGATCATCATCATGACCACGAACGCGGGTGCGGGCGAGCTCGCGCGCCAGACGATCGGCTTCGCGACCGAGAGGCAGGCCGGCGACGAGATGGCCGAGATCAAGCGGCTGTTCACGCCCGAGTTCCGCAATCGTCTCGATGCGATGATCTCGTTCGCCTCGCTCGACCACGAGATCATCCTGCGCGTCGTCGACAAGTTCCTGCTGGAGCTCGAGGCGCAGCTCCACGAGAAGAAGGTCGATCCGACGTTCTCGCCCAAGCTGCGCGAATACCTGGCGCGCAAGGGCTTCGATCCGCAGATGGGCGCGCGGCCGATGTCGCGGCTCATCCAGGACACGATCCGCAAGGCGCTCGCCGACGAATTGCTGTTCGGGCGCCTCGTCAGCGGCGGCAAGGTGCTGATCGACCTCGACGACGACAAGATCAAGCTGATCTTCGAGGAGCCCGCCGTCAAGGAAGCGGAGCCGGCGTAGCGCGCCTATCCCAGCATGTCGTTCCAGATCGAGCGCGCCCACGCGAAGGCGGCGTCGCCCTCGAGCGCGCTTTTCGCCGCCGACGATCCGCCGGAGCCCGGTACCGTCAGGAACGTCTTCTGCGCGGCGTCGTACCGGTGCACCGAGGCGACGTGCACCGCCTCGCGATCGTCGATGAAGCTGTAGCAGGCGTTGCTCAGCACGGCCGCGGAGTTCACCGGCTGGCCGGCGAGCAGCGCGAGCGCCGCGGCGGCGGCGACCTTGGCGTGCTGGTTCGCCATGTGACCCGACTTCGGCATCAGCGGCGCGACCTGGATGGCGTCGCCGAGCACGTGGATGCCCGGCACCCTGACCGACTCGAACGTCAGGAAGTCGACCTCGCACCAGGCGTCGTTCGCGGTGATCACCCCGGCGCTGCGCGCGATGCGCGCGGCACCGTGCGGCGGGATCACGTTCAGCACGTCGGCCGTCACGTCTTCGGCGGTCTCGAAGCGCGCCGTCCGCGTCCGCACGTCGACGTCGGCCAGCACGCAGTCGTGGCGATACTCGACGAGGCCCTTGTACTCCTCGTTCCACGCCCTCGTGAACAGCGCCTTCTCCGATTGCACGTCCTCGTTGCCGTCGAGGATCAGGACCTTGCTGCGCGGCTTCGCGCGCTTCAAGTACCACGCGACCTGGCACGCGCGCTCGTACGGAGCCGGCGGGCAGCGATACGGCGCGCGCGGGATCGAGATGGCGAAGACGCCGCCGTTGCGCATCTGCTCGATCTGCCGGCGCAGCGCAGCCGTCTGCGGACCGGCGCGCCACGCGTGCGGGAACGCGGCGTGCGCGGCCTCGGTGTCGAGCCCCCTGACGCGGTCGAAGAAGAAGTCGATGCCGGGCGAGAGGATCAACCGGTCGTAACGGAGCTCCGGCCCGCCTGCGAGCCGCACGCGCCGGCGCTCCGCGTCGACCGCGACCGCCGTATCGTGAACGACGCGAACGCCGCGACGTGCGAGCGCGCCGTACCCGCGCGTGATGTCGGCCATCATCAGGCTGCCGCCGAGAACGAGGTTCGACAGCGGGCACGAGACGAACGCCGGCTCGCGCTCGACGAGCGTCACGTCGACGGCGTCGCCGCCCCACAGCGCCGCGTGACGCGCGGCCGTCGCGCCTCCGTAACCGCCGCCGACTACGACGATAGGGTGCGCGCGAGCGGCCGTGACGGGGATGCGCGCGCAGCCGGCGAGCACCATCGCCGCCGGGATGCCGGTCGCACCGAGCACACGGCGCCGCCTGCGATCGATCATCGACGTCGCCACGCACACTAGAATACTGGATGAACCGCAAGGTCCTGATGGTGTCGACCGCGTCGCGCTGGCTCGGCACTGCGCGCATGCCGCGCTCGCTCGTGCGCGCGGGCTTCGAGGTCGCGCTCCTCGCGCCGCGCGGATCGCTCGCGCTGCACTCGCGGTTTCTCACGCGGTCGAGCGTGCTGAGCGACCACGCGACGCCGATGCAGTGGCTCGTCACGCTGGTGTCGATGATCAACGACGTCGATCCGGCGATCGTCATACCGTGTGACGAGGTCGCAATCCGGCTGCTGTTCGAGCTCGTGCGCAGCCCGCCGCCCCAGCTCGACGGCGGTTCGACGGGCCGCATCGCGCGGCTCGTCGTTCGCTCGCTCGGTGACCCCGCCCATTACGCGACGAGCATCGACAAGACGCTCCTGCCTGCCGCTGCGCAGGCGCTCGGCGTGCCCGTGCCGCGCCATGCGATCGCGCAGAGCATCGAGCAGGCTTGCGCGCATGCGCAGGCGATCGGCTATCCGGTCGTCCTCAAGCGCCGGTACGGCTTCGCGGGCCAGGGCGTCGCCATCCTCGACGACCCGGGCAGGCTGAGATCCGCGGCGAGCGTCCTGCTGCAGCCGGCGCAGCTCGATCTCGGCCAGCGCGTTCCACCGCATCTGCTCGTGCAGGCATTCGTCGAAGGGACGACGGTGTCGCAGACGATGGTCGCCTGGAACGGGGTGCCACTCGCCGGGTTCGCGCGTCGGCGCGAGGTCGGCTTCACCCCGGGAAAGGGTGCCTCCGCGGTCATCCGGGTGCGCAAGTCGCCGCAGGCTCGCGATTTCACCGAGCGGCTGTGCCGTGCATTCGGGATGAGCGGCTTCTTCAGCGTCCAGTACATCGCGCCGCTCGACGACGGGCCGCCGCTGCTTCTCGAGATCAATCGCCGCATCGTGACGTTCATGCATCTCGACGAATGCGCCGGCGTCGATCTCGCAGGGGCGCTGTTCCGGCACCTCGCCGGAGTCCCGCAGACGCTGCCGCGCGACATGCCGTTCGACGACGGTGGCGTCGTGGCCTCCTTCCCCCGCGAATGGCTGCGCGACCCGGAGAGCCCGTGGCTGCGCGACTTCCCATCGGACATCCCGTGGGACGACCCGGACGTGTTCGAGGCGATGGTTGCCTTGCGCCACGAGTGACCCGGGCGGGCGCCGTTCGGCGGCGCCCAAGCGGGACGATGCATCACCCCTGCTAGACTCTCGCCCGACTCGCGTGCCGGTGCCTTGGCCGTGTCCGCGGCATTCCAAGGCCCGGCTCGATGGCTGCTGCGGTTCCCGTACTCCTGGCCTCGACCGTGACGCGGTCGTACGCAGCGGCGCGTGCGCCCCGCGCGCTCGCCAAGGCCGGCTTCGAGGTGACGCTGCTCACGCCCCGCCATTCGCTCGCGGAGGCGAGCCGCTTCGTGACGCGCGTGGCTCACCTTCCCGACGGGGCGACGACCAGGGATTGGGTGCATGCGCTCGCCGCAACCGTGAAAGCGACGTCGCCGGCACTGGTCATGCCCTGCGACGACACGTCGTTTCGCCTGCTCGCGATGCTCGTCGTCTCCCCGCCGCGCGATTTGCAGCCGGCGCTGCAGCTCGCGCTCGCCGAGCTGATTTGCCGCTCGCTGGGCGATCCCGAGCACTACGGCGCCAGCGTCGACGGAACGTTGCTGTCGGCGGCGGCCACGGCTGCCGACGTTCAGGTGCCCGTGCATCGCGTGGTCGCGACGCCGGAGGACGCGCAGCGCTTCGCGGCCGAGCACGACTACCCCGTCGTCGTCGGGCGCCCGAACGCGTCCGCAGGCGACGGCGTGCGCATCGCGGCCAACTCCGCCGAGCTCGCGCGGACGGTTGCCGCACTGGCGGCGCGCGATCCGCAGGCGCTCGAGGCGCACGGCGCGCCGCGCATCCTCATCCGGAAACACATCGACGGTCACCTCTGTTGCCAAGACGTCGCTGCATCGCAGGGTCGCGTGCTCGGCGGCTACGCCGGCGATCGCCTGCAGGCGCACGGCGGGCCGCTGGGACCGGGCACGGTCGTCCGCTATCGCGACGCGCCCGCGCTGCGCGCGTTCTCGCAACGGCTGGTCGCGGCGTTCGGCATGACGGGTCTCCTCACGAGCGAATACCTGATCGAGCGTGGGACCCTGACGCCGTATCTGCTCGAGATCAATCGCCGCATCGGCCCCGGCACGCATCACGGCGCGGTGATGGACGTCGACCTGTGCGCGGCGCTGAACGCCGCGATGCACGGCGTGCCGAGCCCCACGCGAAGCGGCCTCGACGCGGGCGAGGAGCGCGTCTTCGTGCACTTCCCCGGCGAATGGCTGCGCGATCCGACCAGCCGGTGGCTGCGCCGCCATCCGGTCGACGTGCCGTGGGACGATCCGCAACTGCTAGAAGCGATGCTCGCGCTGCGCAGGGCCCGATAAGACGTCTCCGCCGGCGCCGGACGCCGCGCGTCGAGAACCGGCGGAACGCTTTTCCATTTCCTGCGACGCGGCGTGCGCCGGCGCCATCGTGTCGGATCGGTGCTTGCACGCTCTGGGATCATGGACATGCGGCCCCTTCGCACGTGCGGCGACCCGTGTGTCTCTCGTGCACTGCAGCAACCGGATGCGATCGGCAGCCCGCGATATTTCCACGATGCGGAAATCATTTCTTAGCTATTGATTTAACGACGTAAAAATCATCGTGCGCTGCGAAAAATCCCTTGAAACGAACGCGGCTCTTTGCTACCGTCGAACAGCGTCGCACATCGAATGGCGGCGACGCGCACGTACGAGGGCAAGGGCCAACCCATCCATGCCCGGCTGACCGCGCGAGCGATCCTCGCGGGTTCGTGCCGCGAAACGCCGAGCCGCTCGGCTCGAGCGTCTTCGCTCGCATCCCGCGCGCCGGGCGCGCGGGCAACCAACCCGTCGGCGCGGCATCGCGCCGGCATGGCGAAGATGGGAGCAGTGATGAACTACGATCTGGAAGCGGCACGGCTCAAGAAGGACTGGGCGGAGAACCCGCGGTGGAAAGGCATCGAGCGCGGCTACACGGCGGAGGACGTCGTACGGCTGCGCGGGTCGCTGCACATCGAGCACACGCTCGCGCGGCGCGGCGCGGAGCGGCTATGGAGGCTCGTGCAGGAAGAGCCGTTCGTCAACACGCTGGGTGCGCTGACGGGCAACCAGGCTCTGCAGCAGGTGAAGGCGGGCCTGAAGGCGATCTACCTGTCGGGCTGGCAGGTCGCGGCCGACGCGAACATCGCCGGCGAAATGTATCCCGACCAGTCGCTGTACCCGGCGAACTCGGTGCCTGCGGTCGTGCGCCGGATCAACAACACGTTCGTCCGCGCCGATCAGATCGCCCATGCCGAGGGCAAGGACGACGTCGACTACTTCGCGCCGATCGTCGCGGATGCGGAAGCCGGCTTTGGCGGCGTACTGAACGCCTTCGAGCTGATGAAGGCGATGATCGAGGCGGGGGCGGCCGGCGTGCACTTCGAGGACCAGCTCGCCTCGGTCAAGAAGTGCGGCCACATGGGCGGCAAGGTGCTCGTGCCCACGCGCGAGGCGGTGGAGAAGCTGATCGCGGCGCGGCTCGCCGCGGACTGCCTCGGCGTGCCGACGATCCTGCTCGCGCGCACCGACGCCGAGGCCGCCGACCTGCTCACGTCCGACATCGACGGCAACGACAAGCCGTTCTGCACCGGCGAGCGCACCGTCGAGGGCTTCTACAAGACGCGCAACGGCCTCGAGCAGGCGGTGTCGCGCGGCCTCGCGTATGCGCGCTACGCCGATCTCATCTGGTGCGAGACGGGCAAGCCGGATCTCGCCTTCGCCAAGGCCTTCGCCGATGCGATCCACGCGAAGTTCCCGGACAAGCTCCTCGCGTACAACTGCTCGCCGTCGTTCAACTGGAAGAAGAACCTGGACGACGCGACGATCGCGCGCTTCCAGCGCGAGCTCGGCGCGATGGGCTACAAGTTCCAGTTCATCACGCTCGCCGGCTTCCACAGCCTCAACTACTCGATGTTCCATCTCGCGCACGGTTACGCGCGGCAGAACATGGCCGCATTCGTCGAGTTGCAGGAGGCGGAGTTCGCCGCCGTCGATCGCGGCTTTACCGCGGTCAAGCACCAGCGCGAGGTCGGCACCGGGTATTTCGACGCGGTGACGCAGACGGTGCAGGGCAGCCAGTCGTCGACGACGGCGCTCAAGGGCTCGACCGAGGACGAGCAGTTCTTCGACGCGGACAAGAAGAAGCTGCAGGTCGCGAACGGCTGAACCGGGTGTAGCGCGCAGTACCCGACGCCGCGGTGTCTCACGACATCGCGGCGTTTCTGCTTCAATGCGGTGCTCGAACGCGAATCCCGTCCGGCATGCCCGGTCCCGCCGAAGCCACCGTCCGCGTGTTCTACGCGCTGGTCCCGCCGCCGCCGCTGCAACGCGCGCTGGCCGAGCTGGCGCGCGAGATCGCGCGGCGCGCGCGCGGCCGCCCCGTCCCGGCCGACAACATCCACCTGACGCTCGCGTTCATCGGCCCGTGGCCGAGCGTGCGCCTGTCGCTGCTGCTCGGTGTCGGCGAGATGCTCGCGGGCCAGCCGATGCGCGTCACGCTGGACACGCAGGGCGGATTCCGGCGAGCCGGCGTCGCCTGGGTCGGCGCGTCGTCACCACCCGCGGCGCTGATCGACCTGGCGAGCGCGCTCGCCCGCGCGCTGGCGGCCGCCGGCGTGGCGCTCGAGGAGCGGCCGTTCCATGCGCATCTGACGCTCGCGCGCCATTGCCGCGGTCCGTACGCGGAGGGCACGATCGGGCCGCTCGGGTGGGACGTCGATGACGTTGCGCTGATGCAATCGCACACCCGCGCGGAAGGGGCGCGCTACGAGCGGCTGGCGCGCTGGCCGCTCCGCGGCGCGGGCTGAGCGGTCCGAGATCCTCCTCCTACACCTGCCCCTTGGCGATCGGCCGGCGCGGATCGGCGCTCCACTCGCTCCAGGAGCCCGGATAGAGGCGGGTCAGCGGATAGCCGGCGACGCTCATCGCCAGCACGTTGTGACAGGCGCTCACGCCGGAGCCGCAGTAATGCACGAGATCGTCCGCCGAGCGTCCGTGCAGCATCGCATCGAATTCGCTGCGCAGCTCGCGCGGCGCACGGAACGTGCCGTCCGCCGCCAGGTTGCGCGTGTACGGCCGATTGAGGGCGCCGGGAATATGCCCGGCGACCGGGTCGATCGGCTCCATGTCGCCTCGATAACGCTCCGCCGCGCGTGCGTCGAGCAACAGCAGGTCGTGGCGCGGCAGGCTCGCCGCGATGCCCGCCGCATTGACCGTGGGACGCACGTGTCCGGGGACGAACTTCGCGGCCCTGGCGGCGTGCCGCCCGGCGGACACGGGTCGATCCTCGCGCAACCATTTCGCGAAGCCGCCGTCGAGGACCGCGGCGCGCTCGTGCCCGAGCCAGCGCAGCATCCACCACAGCCGCGACGCGAACATGCCGCTGTCCTGGTCGTAGGCGACGACCTGCTTCGCCGCATCGATGCCGAGCCGGGCGAACGTCGCGGCCGCCGCCTCCGGCGTGGGCAGCGGGTGGCGGCCGTTGCGGCCGGTCATCGGCGCGGACAGGTCGCGATCGAGATGCGCGAAGAGCGCACCCGGCACATGCGCCTTCTGGTAGGCGTCCTCGCCGAAACGCTCGGGATGGGCGAAGTCGTGGCGCACGTCGACGACGACGAACGCCGGATCCGCGAGATGCTGCGCGAGCTCCTCGGTGCCGATCAGCGTCGAGTAGACGGGAGCGGGACCGCCCGCGGCGGCGGGGGGACGGGCGGCGGTGCGTGGGGTGCGCGAAGTCATCGCAGGTCAGTCGAGCGAAGCGAGCGTGGGGAGATGTTTCATGTCAGAGTGCCGCGAGATGCGGTTCCATCTCGCGCCGATAGAACTCGTGGAAGTGCTGCATGCCGTCTTCCATCGGTGACTGGTACGGACCCACCTCGCTGCGGCCCTGCGCATGGAGCGCCCTGCGGCCGGCATCCATCCGCTCGGCGATCTCGTCGTCCTCCTGCGCCGTCTCGTGATACGCCGCCTGCTCGGCCGCGACGAATTCCGGCTCGAACAGGGCGATGTCCTCGGGATAGTAGAACTCGATGACGTTCAGCGTGCGGTCGACCGCCTTCGGAATGAGCGTGCTCACCACGAGCACGTGCGGATACCACTCGACCATGATGTTCGGATAATACGTGAGCCAGATCGCGCCGTGCGGCGGCTGCTTGCCGCGGTAGTAGTCGAGCACCGCCTTGTGCCAGCGCTCGTAGGTGCGGGTGCCGGGCTTCGCGAGGCGGCTGTGGATGCCGACCGTCTGCACCGACGCCCATTCCGCGAATTCCCAGCGCAGATCGTCGCAGGTCACGAAGTGACTCAGCCCCGGATGGAACGGTTCCACATGATAGTCCTCGAGGTAGACCTCGATGAACGTCTTCCAGTTGTAGTTGCACTCGTGCAGGTCGACGCGGTTCAGCATGTACCCGGAGAAGTCCATCTCCTTCCACGTCAGCCCCGAGAGGTCGCGCGCGACGTCGCGGGGCCCGTCGAACAGCAGCCCGTTCCAGCTCTGGACCGGGGTGCGGCCGAGCTGCGCGCAGGGCTGGTTGTCGAAGTGCGGCGCGCCGAGGAGCTTGCCGGACAGGTCGTAGGTCCAGCGGTGGATCGGGCACACGATGTTCTCGGCGTGCCCCTTGCCGGTCAGCATGATCGCCTGCCGATGACGGCAGATGTTGGACAGCAGCTCGATCCCCTGCGGGCCGTGCACCAGCGCCTGCGCGTTGTCGCGCGCGGCGAGCGCGTGATAGTCGCCCGGCTCGGACGCCATCAGCGCGTGCCCGACATAGCCCGGCGCCCGTGCGAGCAGATGCCTGCGCTCGGCCTCGAATACCCGGGGATCGCAATACCAGGCAGCAGGAAGCTGCGACGTGGCTTGCCGCAATCGCGCGGCGGTGGCGAGATCCGACATCGATCATCCTTTCATGCGTCGATCACCAACCCAACCCAACAACCCGGGATGCTTCGCAAGGCGTGCAACCGCGAGGCGCCCGGACCGCTTTGCTAAGTCGGCCGCGCGAAAGGATCGCGAGGGCGCATCGGGTGCGCCACACGTAAGGCCGCGTCGTCAAAACGTGCTAGTATATTGGGCTCCCCGACCGTGGGTCAAGGACGGGGTCTCGCGCGCGCCTGCCTCATGTCCGAGACAACCGAATTCCCGCCCAGTTTCGAAGCCGCGCTGGCGGAGCTCGAGGCGCTGGTCGGACGGATGGAGAGCGGCGAGCTGCCGCTGCAGGAGTCGCTCGCGGCGTACAAGCGCGGTGCGGAGCTGCTCGCGTATTGCCAGGCGGCGCTGAAGGACGCGGAGCAGCAGGTCAAGGTGCTCGAGAAGGGCGTGCTGCAGCCGTTCTCGGCCGACGACGCCGACGATGCGTGACGACCTGACGCTTGCCGTCTGGTCGCGCGAGCGTCAGCAGCGAATCGAGGCCGTGCTCGCGGCCGTGCTGCCTCCAGCCGATGCGGCGGCGGCGCGACTCGCCGCGGCGATGCGCTACGCGACGCTCGGCGGCGGCAAGCGGGTGCGGCCGCTGCTCGCGTATGCCGCATCGGAGCTGACCGGAGCGGAAACCGCGCGCGTCGATGCGCGCGCCGCGGCGGTCGAGCTGATTCACGCGTACTCGCTGATCCATGACGACCTGCCGTGCATGGACGACGATTCGCTGCGGCGCGGCAAGCCGACCTGCCACGTCGCATTCGACGTGGCGACCGCGCTTCTCGCCGGCGACGCGCTGCAGTCGCTCGCGTTCGCCGTCATCGCCGATCCGCGCGATCCCGGGGCGGCCGATGCGTGCCGCCTGCTTGCCGACGCCGTGGGTTGCGCCGGAATGGCGGGGGGACAGCAGCTCGATCTCGATGCGACGGGTGCGCTTCCCGACACGCCGGCGCTGACGCGCCTGCACGCGATGAAGACCGGCGCGCTGATCGGGGCCGCCGTGCAGCTCGGCGCGCGCTGCGGGCGCTCGCTGACGGCGCAGGAGGCCGGCGCGCTCGATCATTATGCGGCGGCGGCGGGCCTCGCCTTCCAGGTCGTCGACGACGTGCTCGACGTGGAGGGGTCGCCGGACACGCTCGGCAAGACCGTCGGCAAGGACGCCGCGCAGAGCAAGGCGACGTTCGTCACGCTGCTCGGGCTGGACGAGGCGAAGCGCCACGCGCAGGCGCTGCACGCCGATGCGCGCGCGGCGCTCGAGCCGTTCGGCCGCGCGGCTGCGCGCCTTGCGGAGCTCGCCGACTGGATCGTGCTGCGAAAGCGGTGATGGACACGTATCCGCTCCTCGAGACGATCGAGTTTCCGGCCGACCTGCGCCGGCTCGAGCGCGGGCAGTTGCCGCAGCTCGTGCGGGAGCTCCGCGCGTTCCTGCTGCGCTCGGTCGCGCGCACGGGCGGGCACCTGTCGTCGAACCTCGGCACCGTCGAGCTGACGGTCGCGCTGCATTACGCGTTCGACACGCCGCGCGATCGGATCATCTGGGACGTCGGGCACCAGACGTACGCGCACAAGATCCTGACCGGCCGCCGCGGCCGGATGGACAAGCTGCGCCAGTGGGGCGGGCCCGGCGGATTCCCGCGCCGCGACGAAAGCGAGTACGACACGTTCGGCACCGCGCATTCGTCGACGTCGATCTCGGCGGCGCTCGGCATGGCAGCGGCCGCGAAGCTGACCGGCGACGACAAGCACATCGTCGCGGTGATCGGCGACGGGGCGATGAGCGCGGGGATGGCCTTCGAGGCGCTCAACAACGCCGAGGGCGCCGATCTGCTCGTGATCCTCAACGACAACGACATGTCGATCTCGGAGCCGGTCGGCGCGTTCAACCAGTACCTCGCCAAGGTGCTCGCGTCGCGCTTCTACAACACGATGCGCCGCGGCGGCAAGGAGGTGCTCGCGAAGCTGCCGCCGGTGCACGAGCTCGCGCGCCGCGCCGAGGAGCACGTCAAGGGGATGATGCTCCCCGGGACGCTGTTCGAGGAATTCGGCTTCAACTACATCGGCCCGATCGACGGCCACGACGTCGACCTGCTGGTGAAGACGCTCGCGAACGTGCGCAAGCTGAAGGGGCCGCAATTCCTGCACGTGGTCACGCGCAAGGGCTATGGCTACCAGCGGGCGGAAGAGGACCCGATTCTCTATCACGGCGTCACGAGGTTCGATCCGGCGGTCGGCATCGTTCCCAGGTCCGGCGGGCCGCCGGCGTATACGCAGGTGTTCGGCGACTGGCTGTGCGACATGGCGCGCGTCGACCGGCGCCTCGTGGGCATCACGCCGGCGATGCGGGAAGGCTCGGGGCTCGTCAGGTTCTCGCAGCTCCATCCCGACCGCTACTTCGACGTCGGCATCGCCGAGCAGCACGCGGTCACCTTCGCCGCGGGCCTTGCCTGCGAGGGGATGAAGCCGGTCGTCGCGATCTACTCGACGTTCCTGCAGCGCGCGTACGACCAGGTGATCCACGACGTCGTGCTGCAGAACCTGCCGGTGATGTTCGCGATCGATCGCGCTGGCATCGTCGGCGCGGACGGCCCGACGCACATCGGCGCCTTCGACCTGTCGTACCTGCGCTGCCTTCCGAACACGACGGTGATGGCCCCGGCCGACGAGAACGCGTGCCGCCAGATGCTGACGACCGCGTTTCAGATGAACACGCCGGCCGCGGTCCGGTATCCGCGCGGCACCGGGCCGGGCGTCACGATCGATCCCGCGCTGACCGCGTTGCCGATCGGCAAGGGCGAGGTCCGGCGCACGGCGAAGCGGCGGGCGAACCGCATCGCGATCCTCGCTTTCGGTCCCGTGCTCTACGCCGCGCTGGCGGCGGCCGAGGAGCTCGACGCGAGCGTCGCCGACATGCGCTTCGTCAAGCCGCTCGACGCGGAGCTCGTCCGCACGCTGGCGCAGGATCACGATGCCTTCGTCACCGTCGAGGAGAACGTCGTCGCCGGCGGCGCCGGCAGCGGCGTCGCCGAGTTTCTCGCGAGCGAGCGGCTCTCGATTCCGGTGCTGCATCTGGGGCTGCCGGACCGCTTCGTCGATCACGGCGATCCCGCGTTCCTGCTCGCCCTCGTCGGCCTCGACGCGAAGGGCATCGCGGCCTCGATCCAGACCCGCTTCGCGCAGCGCACGCCGGGCGCATGGGCGAAGCCGGCCGCATGAAACGCGGGCCGCCGCCGCTGCATCCAATGGGTCGATGCGGCGGTCGGACGACCATCCCGGCCGCCCGGGAACGTTCGTTATGGCAAACTTGACCCCATGAATCGACCCGAGACGCCCAGCCGATTGATGCCGATCCCCGACGTGCAGGCGGGCCGCGACGAGCGGCGGCTTGCGATCGATCGGGTCGGCATCAAGGGCCTGCGCTATCCGTTGCCGTTCGTCGATGGCGACGACGTCGTCCACACGACGATCGCCACCTGCGACGTCTACGTGGCATTGCCCGAGGAGCAGAAGGGCACGCACATGTCGCGGCTGGTCGCGCTGCTCGAGCAGCACGCAACGCCGGGCGCCGCGCCGCTGTCGGTGGCGCGGCTGCGCGGGTTCGTCGAGGAGCTGACGGCGCGCCTGCACGCGCCCGGCGGCCGCCTCGAGATCGCGTTCCCGTTCTTCGTGCGCAAGATCGCACCCGTATCCGGCGTGGCGAGCCTGCTCGACTACGACGTGCGGCTGACCGCGGAGCTCGCCGACGGCGTGTTCGCGAGCACCGTCGGCGTCTCGGTTCCCGTCACGTCGCTCTGTCCGTGCTCGAAGGAGATCTCCGACTACGGCGCGCACAACCAGCGCTCGCTCGTCACGATCGTCGTGCGACCGCGCGGGCCGATCCTCGTGTCGGAGCTGTTGCGCGTCGCCGAGGAGGAGGCGTCGTGCGAGCTGTACGGCATCCTCAAGCGCGCGGACGAGAAATACGTCACCGAGCGCGCCTACGACAATCCGCGCTTCGTCGAGGATCTCGTGCGCGGCGTCGCGTCGCGCCTCGACGCCGACGAGCGCTTCTCGGCCTACACGGTCGAGGCCGAGAACTTCGAGTCGATCCACAACCACTCGGCATACGCCCGCATCGCGCGCGGCTGGTGAGCGGGCGCGCCGGCGCGCCGGATGCCGTGCCGGCGGACGCGCACGTCAGATCTCGATCCGCGAGCCGAGCTCGACCACGCGATTGGTCGGGATGTTGAAGAAGTCGGTGATGCTGCCCGCGTTGCGCGCCATGGCGGCGAAGAGGCGGTCGCGCCAGCGCGCGAGGCCCGTCTCGGAGGCGCCGGGGACGAGCTTCTCGCGCGACAGGAAGTAGGACACCCGCATCGGGTCGACGATCAGCCCTTCGGGCGCGCAGACCGCGAGCACCAGCGCGACATCGGGCTCCTCCATGAAGCCGTAATGCGCGCCGATGCGCCAGCAGTCCTGGGCCAGGGGCTCGCAGACGACGCGCCGCGCCGGCTCGACCCATGGGATGTCGTGGAATTCGACGGTCAGGAACACGTTCTGCTCGTGGAGCACCTTGTAGTGCTTGAGGCTGTGCAGCAGCGCGTTGGGTGTTGCATCGGGCGTCGACGTCAGGAAGACCGCCGTGCCGGGCACGCGCTGCGGCGGCTCGGTCAGCAGCAGCTTCAGGAATCCGGCGAGCGGCGGCGAGCCGCCCTGCAGGCGCTCGAGCAGGCCCTCGCGGCCGCGGCGCCACGTCATCATGACGCAGAACACGATCGCCCCCAGCGCGAGCGGGAACCAGCCGCCGTCGAGGAGCTTGTGCATCGCCGCGGCGAGGAAGACCGTGTCGATCAGCAGGAAGCACGTCGTGGCGATCGCACAGAGCCATAGCGGGTAGCGCCAGTCGTAGCGCAGCACGAAGAACGTCAGCAGCGTCGTGACGAGCATCGTGCCCATCACCGCGATGCCGTAGGCCGATGCGAGCCGCGACGAGCTGCCGAAGCCTACGACCGCGGCCGTGACGACCGCCAGCAGCGTCCAGTTCACTGCCGGAACATAGATCTGCCCGATGGTCCGCGCGGACGTATGCCGGATCGCGAGCCGCGGCAGATAGCCGAGTTGCACGGCCTGCTGGGTCATCGAGTACGCACCGGAAATCGTCGCCTGCGACGCAATCACCGTCGCCGCGGTGGCGAGCACGACCATCGGGTAGAGCGCCCATGGCGGATACGCGAGATAGAACGGATTGGCGATCGCCCCGGGATCCGCGATCAGCAGCGCGCCCTGGCCGAAATAGTTCAGCACGAGCCCCGGCGCGGCGACGCCGAACCAGGCGATGCGAATCGCGCGCTTGCCGAAGTGGCCCACGTCCGCATAGAGCGCCTCGGCGCCGGTCACGGCCAGCAGCACGGAACCGAGGACGATGAACGACGCGAAGCCGTGTCCCGTCACGAAATGCAGCGCATGCGACGGATCCAGCGCCTGCAGTATCGTCGGCGCCTTCGCGATGTTGAAGATGCCGACCGCGCCGAGCGAGGCGAACCACAGGACGCAGATCGGGCCGAACAGGAACCCGACGAAGCCCGTGCCGAAGCGCTGGATCGCGAACAGCGCGACGAGGATGCCGGTGGCGATCGGCACGATCCAGGGCCTGAAGGCATCGGTGCCGACCTCCAGTCCCTCGACCGCCGACAGCACCGAGATCGCGGGTGTGAGCACGGCATCGCCGTAGAACAGCGAGGCGCCGAAGACTCCGATCACGAGCAGCGTGGCGCGAAGCCTCGGCACCCCGCGCACGGACGACGACGCGAGCGCGAGCAGCGCCATGATGCCCCCTTCGCCGCGGTTGGTCGCGCGCAGGACGAGCGTCACGTACTTGAGCGAGACGATGATCGTCAGCGCCCAGAAGATCGCGGACACTCCGCCGAGGATGTTCGCGGTTGTCAGCGCAATGCCATGCTGGGGGGCGAACGTCTCCTTGGCCGCATAGAGCGGGCTCGTGCCGATGTCGCCGTAGACGACCCCCAGCGCGAGCAGGGCGAGCGCGGCGGTCGTGTGCCGTTCCTGCGGTTGCGCGGCAGGCGCGACGCGCGCCGGCGGCGAGTCGACGATGGTGTCCATTCGACCGACCAGCATACGGGAGCTTCGCGCCGCATCGAGAGCGCGCCGCGAATCTTGACGGGATCTTAATGGCGCTCGTGCGTTACAGTCCCGGGATGAGGCTCGGACGGCAATGGGCCGGGTACGCGTGGGCCGCGGCTGCAGCCGCGGCGTCCACATTGGCCGGCATTGCCATGCGTGCGCGCTTCGACGTCGTGAACATCGCGATGGTCTACCTGCTTGCCGTGGTGATCGTTGCCTTGCGATACCCGCGCGGCCCGGCGATCGCGGTGTCCGTGCTCGGCGTCGTCGCCTTCGACTTCCTGTTCGTGCCGCCGCAGGGGACGCTCACCGTCGACGACGTCCAGTACGTGCTGACCTTTGCGATCATGCTGGCCGTGGCGCTGATCATTTCGCGGCTCGTCGAGAGCATCCGACGCCAGGCGGCGGCGCAGGCATCGCTCGAGGTCGAGGCCGAGACCGAGCGCATTCGCAGCGCGCTGCTCGCGTCGATATCGCACGACCTGCGCACGCCGCTCGCGGTGATGGCGGGCGCGTCGTCGAGTCTCGCCGAAAGCGGCGAGCGCATGGGGGCAGCGGAGCGGCGCGCCCTCGCGCAGAGCGTCTTCGACCAGGCGCGCGAAATGTCCGAGCACGTTGCCAAGGTGTTGCAGATGACGCGCCTCGAGACGGGCGCGATCAGGGTCGACCGCGACTGGGCCGCATTGAGCGAGATCGTCGGGGCGGTGCTCGCGCGGCTCGCCGAACGCCTGGCAGGCCATCGCGTGATCGTCGAGCTGCCCGACGATCTGCCGCTCGTGCGCGTCGATGCCACGCTGATCGAGCAGGCGCTCGGCAACCTGCTCGAGAACTGCGCGAAGCACACGCCGGCGGGGACGGTCGTGCGCGTTCGCGCGCAGCGCGATGCGAGCGAGGTCGTCGTCACGGTCGAGGACTACAGCGGCGGCCTCGCGGAGCAGGATCTCGAGCGCGTCTTCGCCAAGTTCCATCATGGCACGGTCGAGGGCGGCGGCACCGACATCGGTCTCGGGCTCGCGATCTGCCGTGCGATCGTCCGCCTGCACGGTGGGCGCGCCTGGGCCGAGCGCGTGCCCGCCGGCGGAACGGCGTTTCGCTTCACGCTGCCGCTCGAGCCCGCGCCGGCGCTGCCGCAAGAAGCCGCCGCGCAATGACATCGGGCGCCGACAACGCGGGCGCAGCGAATCCGCTCTCTCCGGGGGCCGCGCAGCGGCGCGAGCCGCGAGCGTGGGGGAATGATCCAGGCACACCGCACGTGCCCGCCGCCATTCTCGTCGTCGAGGACGAGCCCGAAATCCGCCGCTTCCTGCGCGCCGCGTTCGACGTCGAAGGCTACCGGATCGTCGAGTCGGCGACCGGGCGACGCGGCGCGATCGACGCCGGAACGCACAAGCCGGACCTCGCGATCGTCGACCTCGGGCTGCCCGACGTCGAGGGCATCGACGTGATCCGCCGCATTCGCGAATGGTCGCCGATGCCGATCATCGTGCTGTCCGCGCGCACGCAGGAGCGGACGAAGGTCGAAGCGCTCGACGCGGGCGCCGACGACTACGTGACCAAGCCGTTCGGCATCGGCGAGCTACTGGCGCGCGTGCGCGCCGCGTTGCGTCACGCCGTCCGCTCCGGTGCCGGGGCGACGGTCCTGCGCTTTGGCGCTGCCGTCGTCGATCTCGAGCGCCGCGCGGCAACCGTGCGCGGAGAGTCGGTGCGTCTGACGCCAATCGAGTTCCGGTTGCTCGCGGTGCTCGCGCGGCATCTCGGCATGGTCGTGACCCACCGTCAGCTTCTCACCGAGGTGTGGGGTCCGACGCATGCAGGCGACACGCACTATCTGCGGATCTACATGAAACAGTTGCGCGAGAAGCTCGAGGCCGACCCCGTTCGGCCGCGCCACTTCGTCACGGAGACCGGGGTCGGCTATCGGCTGCTCGCGAACGACTGATGGTGCGAACCTGTCGCGCGGCGGCCGGTCATCGCGTCGTCACTCGAATTCCTCGTAGAAGCCGAGCTTGCGATGCAGCGGCGCGTCGTCGACGAGGAACAGGAACGCCGGTGATCTCCTCGACGCGTTCGCGATCCGGATCTCGGCGTGCGTCGGCGCGGCGAACGTGTCGGCCTCGGTGAACGGCATCGCGACATCGTCGATCGTCGCGCGGCCCTCGCCCTCGACGACGTGGAACACCGCCGAGGCGGAGCGGCGCGGCAGGCGCGCGTCCTCGTCCGGGCGCAGCATCAGCGCGGAGAATCCGAGCGAGGCCATGCACTCGCGCCCGGTCTCCGGATTGACGTACGCGACGTGCACGCGCTCGCCCGGCGGCGTCACTTCCGCGAGCTCGGTCAGCGACTGCCGCACCTCGCGCCACGGAAAGCGCAGGAGCGGGTAATCGCTGCGTTTCGGCGCGAGCGACGCATACGGGACGATGCCGCCCTGGCGAAAGCGCGTCGTCGACGCATTGTTCGGATCGCCGATTGCCTGCGGCTCGCTTTCGATCGCGTAGGATGCCTCGAGCCCGTAGACGAGCGGCAGGTCGAGCGCGTCGAGCCAGACCACCGGCTCGTCGCCTTCGTGGCCGTGCTGATGCCACAGGCCCGGCGGCGTGAGGATCAGGTCTCCCTTCTCCATCGGCAGCTTCTCGCCCTGCACGACCGTGTAGCCACCCTTGCCCTCGATGACGAAGCGCACGGCCATCGGCGAGTGGCGGTGATTGGGTGCCGCTTCGCCCGGCAGGATGAGCTGCACCCCGATGTAGATCGACGGCGTCGCCTGCATGCTCTCGAGGCCGAGGCCGGGATTGCACAGCACGAGCACGCGCCGCTCCGCCTTCTCGATCGGCGTCAATTCGCCGGCGCGCATCAGGTTCGGGCGTATGTCCGCGTAGCGCCACAGCGTCGGGCGCGTCCTGCGCGAGGGCTTGCCGTACGGCAGCACCGCGCGCAGCGACGGCCACAGCGGCAACAGGTTGTGGCTGCGCAGGCCGTTGTAGTAATCGGCGGGAAGATCGGCGACGGTTCCGAGTGCGGAGCTCATGGTGACGAATCCTTCCGGCTTCAGGCGGCCAGGCAGCTCTCGACCTTCCATCCGTAGAGCCACTCCAGCGCGTCGTAGAAGCGCTCCTGCGTGCGACCCTTCCAGAGATCGTTGCGGACGAGGCGCTCGACGCCCTTCGCGTGATAGATGCGTCCCATCTCGCGCGCCATGAGCACGACGCGCGCGGTGCGCGCGACGCGCGAGCGCTGGTAGTGCGCGAAGGCGGCCGCAAAGTCGTTGTCGTGGACGCGCAGTGCCTCGCCGAGCGTAACCGCATCCTCGAGCGCCATGCACGCGCCCTGCGCGAGGTACTGCAGCATCGGGTGCGCGGCGTCGCCGAGCAGCGTGGCGCGGCCGAACGTCCACTGCGCGATCGGCTCGCGGTCCGCCGTCGCCCAGCGCTTCCAGTCCTTCGGCAGGTCGATCAACTGGCGCGCGCGTGCGCAGATTCCCTGGAAATAGCTCTGCACCTCCTCGCGGCTGCCCTCGCGGATGCTCCACTGCTCCTGCTCGCGGCTGTGGAACGTCACCACCACGTTGTACTGCTCGCCGCCGCGCAGCGGGTAGTGCACGAGATGGCAGTTCGGGCCCACCCAGATGCTCGCGGCGTTCCACTGCAGATCCCGCGGGAAGTCCTCCCGGTCGACGACCGCGCGGTAAACGACGTGGCCCGACACGCGCGCCTCGTCGCCGGCGTACTGTGCGCGCACCGCCGACTTCACGCCGTCGGCGCCGATCAGCGCGCGGCCGCGATGCGTGCCGCCCCTCGCGTCGTGCACGGTCACGCCGGCATCGTCCTGCTCGACGCGCTGCACCGCCGTCGACGTCGCGAGCTCGACGCGATCCGAGGCCTGCGTCCCTTCGAGCAACGAGTGGTGGACGTCGGCGCGATGGATGACGCCGTAGGGATTGCCGAAGCGCCTGCGAAACGCCGCGCCGACCTCGACGCGCGCGACGAGCGTCTCGTCGAGCGCGTCGTGCATGACGAGCTCGTCGTTGTAGACGGCGCGCCCGCGCGCCGCCTCGCCGATGCCGAGCGCATCGAACGCCGAGAACGCGTTCGGCCCGAGCTGGATGCCGGCGCCGATCTCGCCGAGCTGCGACGCCTGCTCCAGCACCTTCACCGGAAGCCCCCGGCGCGTCAGCGCGAGCGCCGCCGCCAGTCCGCCAATGCCGCCACCGGCCACCAGGACCGGAAGATCGGATCCCGTCGTGTTCATCGTCCGT
>DASURV010000116.1:0-34439 GCA_036375455.1 Casimicrobiaceae bacterium
GTACGCGACGCCGATCGACGCGGTGATGCCGAGCTCGCGGATCATCGGGATCGGGATCAGCGTCAGCGTCGCGAAGCCGACGAACGCCGTGACAAGCGCCATCGTTCCGGGGATCAGCAGCCCGCTGAAGCTTCGCCGCGCCGCGGTCAGCGTGTCCACACCGGCGCAGACCTCCTTCGCGATGTAGTTGATCTGCTGCACGCCGTGCGACACGCCGATCGCGAACACCAGGAACGGCACCAGGACCGCGAGCGGGTCGAGCCCGTAGCCCAGCAGGTGCAGCGTGCCGAATTGCCACACGACGGAGGCGAGCGAGCAGGCGAGCGGCAATGCCGTCAGCACCCACGAGCGCGAGTAGAGGTAGACGGACGCGGCCGTCAGCAGGAACGCGAGCAGGAAGAAGCGGACCACGCTCTTCGCGCCGTCGGCGATGTCGCCGATCTGCTTCGCGAAGCCGATGATCTGGATCTCGAACTCGGGGGTCTCGAGCTTCCGCCTGACCTCGCGCTCGAGACGGTCGGCGAGGTCGAGGTAGTCGAGCGACTTCTTCGTGACCGGATCGGCCTCGAGCAGGTCGGCGACGACCATGGCGCCCGAGTTGTCGTTCGCGACGAGCTGGCCGACGTAGCCGCCGACGACGACGTTGCGCTTGATGCGCGCGATCTTCTCGGCGGTGAGCGCGTCCGGCGTGATGTTGCCGCCGATGACGTCCTCGCCCTCGAAGCCCTCCTCGGTGATCTCCAGCACGCGGGTCGTCGGCGTCCACAGCGAGCTCACCGTGCGCCGGTCCACGCCCGGGAGGAACATCACCGCCTGCGTCACCTCGTTCAGCTTGCGCAGGAACGGCGCATTCCACATGTCGCCCTGCCGCGCGTGCACGACGGCGATGATGCGATCGGCGCCGAAGACCTGGTCGCGGTACTGCTGGAACGTGCGGATGTATTCGTGGTTCTGCGGGAGCTGCTTGTCGAAGCCGGCGCTCATCCTTAGCTGCGCGGCGAAGACGCCCATGACGAGCGTGAACAGGACCAGGGCGACGATCGTCGCGCCGCGGTGGGCGAACAGCGTGTGCTCGAGGCGCTCGACGAGGCGGCTCAGCATCGCCGATCCCCGAGCGTGCGTGCCGGCGCGGCCCCGCGGCGCGCGACGCGCGCGACGTTAGAACGAGCAGGACACGTTGAACGAGAGAAAATCGCGGTCCTTCACCAGGTTGTTGCCGCCGCCGCCCGAGTACCACGTGTAGGCGAGCTGCGCCCGCCAGCGGTTCATGAACTCGAAGTTGAGCGAGGGCGTGAACGCCTTGCGCCCGCCGATGAACGGAATCGTATTCGGGCTGATGCCGTTCACGTCGTGCGCGAAGTCGATCTGCGGCGTCACGTTGACCTCGCTGCCGAGAAAGTGCGGATACACGACGGCCAGCTCCACGACGTAGCCCCACGACGTCTTCGTCGGCAGGTTGTAGTCGGTGAGCAGGTAGGGACGCGCGCCGGAGAGGTCGAGGCTCGGGTAGTAGGCCATGGCCGCCTCGGCGAGCAGCGTCCCTTCCGACGCACCCAGGCCGCGCAGCAGCCAGCCGAGATCGCCGCTCGGCCCGAGCAGATAGATCGTCGTCAGGTGCGCCTGCCATTTCTTCTCGTCGACGAATCCGCGGTAGGTGCCGGGCCCCGAGAACGCCGCATAGGGACCCGTGAGCGGCACGGTCGGATCGATGCCGACACCGTCGCGCGGGCGATACGAGACCTCGGCGCCGACCGCCCAGTCGCCGAGCTTGGTGTTGACGGAGACGCCGAAGAGGTCGCGGTCCTTGCCGTAGTCGACGAAGTAGCCGAGCCCGAACGGGTTCGAGGTGATGGTCGCGGGATCGTTGACGAAGCTCACGAACGGGATCTTGTCGTGGTAGCGCAGGTAGTAGAAGCCCCACTCGGCGCTCGAGCCGGGGCTCTTGTAGCGTGCGGCCAGGCCGAACTGGCCGGAATTGGGTGGCGTGTGATCGTCGCCCTTCGGGACGACGGTGGCGATCGCCAGCAGGTCCTGGAGCGTGAAGCGCTGGCCGGCCGGGATGAAGGTGCCGTTGCTGACGGTGCCGATGTCGCCGACGGTCCCGGGCGGCGCGCCGAGGATGGAGCTCGGGACGAACGCATTCTGCTGCCCCTTGCCGACGACGTCGGCAACCGAGAAGTACGTGCCGACCGGATCGAAGCGGAAGGCGTTCCAGCGAAACTGGTAGAAGCCCTCGACCGAAAGGTTGTCGGTCGCGCCGACGTTGAACGACACCATCGGCGCGGGCCGGAAGATCTCCTTCAGTTGCGTGCCCGGGACGTGGAACCGGCGCAGGTCGATCGCGTTGACGATGTTGACGCCGCCGTAGATGAAGATGTCCTCGCCCCAGCTAATGACCTGGTTGCCGACGCGGACCTTGGCCGGCCGGTCGCCGATCTCGAAGTCCTTCGACACCCAGGCGTCGAGCAGCTCGATGTTGTGGACGGCGATGTCCTTCGCGTCGCTCGTGAGCGGCGTGCGGTCGGTGTGATCGGCGCGGAAGTCGTACAGCCACGTGCCCCGCACCAGCGCCCGCCAGTCCTGCGGAAACTGCAGCGACAGGTCATGCGTGCCCTTCAGCGCCATCGACACGATGTCGTGCTTGCCGAAGTTGAGGTTGCCGTCGTCGGCCTGCAGGTAGTTGAAGTCGGGGTTCGACGTCGCGCCCTGTCCGGGGCCGTTGACGCGCTCGCCGAGGACCCCGGTGGTCGGGACGCAGCCGCCGTTGTCGTTGCCGATGATCGAGCAGTCGCGCCCCTGTCCCCGCCACTGCGCGCCGAACGAGATCGTCGAGTCGAAGCTGCCCTTGATCGACCCGCTCTCGAACGTCACGGCCGTCGCATCCGGGGCGGCCGCGATCGCGGCCGCGGCGAGCGCGGCGAGCGCCAGCATGCGTTGCGCGGGCGGCAGCGCCGCCGTCGACATCTCGTGCATCGTTGTCTCCTGTCCGGGTTCGTTCGCGCGCGGGGCGCGTTGGTCTTCTAGCGCTCGCCGACGCGACGCAACTCGTCGGCGCTGAACTTCTTCGGGTCGATGCGGCCCTCCTTGCCGGCGAGCCAATCGGTCTCGGGGCGCTCCTGCGTCGCGTTCTCGGCGATGTAGCGGCCGACCGAGAGGTCGTAGGAGACGAATTCCTGGCTGACGCAGGCCGAGATCTCCGGCGCCGGGTAGACGCTCGACTCCTGGACGCGCCAGATCTTGCCCTGCGCGTCGTAGTTGTCCGCGACGATCAGCCCCCAGCTATCCTCGTCGAGGTAGAAGTGACGCTTCGCGATCTGGTGCCGCATCCCCTGCTTCACCGTCGCCTCGACCTTCCAGACGCGGTGCAGCTCGTAGCGGACGAGGTCGCGGTTGACGAAATCGTCGAGGTAGATGTCCTTGTACTTGCGGGACTTGTCGATCCACTTGTAGCTGTTGTACGGGATGTAGAGCTCCTGCTTGCCGACGAGCTTCCAGTCGTAGCGGTCCATCGCTCCGGCGTACATCGGGTAGGCGTCGACGGTCTCGAGGTTCTCGTAGCCGGGCACCGGGTTGTCGTACGCGAACGTCGGCGCGCGGCGCACGCGCCGCTGGCCGGGGAAATAGAGCCACGCGTCGCTCGCGCTGTTGAAGAACCAGTGCGCGAGGATCAGCTCGCCCGCGTGCGCGGGCGGCGACAGGACCTCGTTCAGCAGCTTCATCTCGACGCCGGCGACCTCCTCGACGCCCTTGTTCTTCGGCGAATGGAACGGCACCCACGTCCACTGGTCCTGGACGAGCGGCGTGAAGTCGCCGCCCTTGGCGGAGAAGATCGTCGCGTAATGCTCGATGCGGCCCTCGCCCATGTAGCGGACCTTGTGGTTCCACACCGCCTCCGCACCGGTCTTCGGGATCGGAAACAGCACGGCGGCGCCGATGCCCTTCTCGAGGCCCCAGCCGTTCGCGGCGAGCTTCGCCTCCTTCGCGTTCGTGCGCGTGCGCTCGTAGACGAAGTCCGGGAAGCCGCAGCTGCGCCGCGTCGGATAGACGTCCATCCGGTAGCCCTTGATCTGCTTGACGAGCGCCACCTGCCCTTCGGTCAGCTTGTCGCGGTAACGGTCGACGTTGCTCGCGTCGATCGAGAACAGCGGCTTGTCCGCCGCGTAGAGGTCCGGGCGCTTCTGGCCGGCCTTCCATCCTGCGGGCGCCGAGGTGACGCCGCCGGTCCACTCGGGGATCGTGCCCTCCTTGTTCGCGGCGCGTTCCGCGCCCACGGGGGTGAGCTCCTTGCCGAGCTTCGCCGCCTCCTCGTCGCTCACGGCGGCGTTCGCCGCGGCAGCCAAAGCCGAGAGTGCGAGCACGAGCGTGCCTGCCTTGCCGATCGTCGAACGTGTCCGCTTCATTGCGCTCTCTCCTTCGCTAGTCGATCCGGTAGCCCATCGCCGCGAGCCTCGCGGCGATCGCCGCGCGCGTGGCGGCCACGTCGTCGAGCGGCCGATGGCGCAACCGCGTCACCTCGGCGGGCGTGTAGGGCGTGAAATCGGGGGGTATCTGCTCCCGGCTGAACTCCGCCACCATCCAGTTGAGCAGCGTCGCGATCTCGGCGTCGCTGAGCCGCGAGTTCGACGTGCCGGGCACCTGTACGAGGAAGGCGCGACCCTCGGGAAGACGCAGGAAGTTGCCGACGGCGCCGCGCATATTCGGGATCTCGTGCGCACGGCTGCCGGAGCCGTCGAACTGATGGCAGCCGGCGCAGTTCAGCACGTAATGCTGACGACCGGGATCGGCCGCCGCGGCCGGTGCGGCGAGCGCGCCGGCGCCGAGAGCAACGATGGCTGCGAAGATCCGCGGCGTCATTTCGTGCCCGTCTCGGCGATGCCCACCGCGGCCGCGACCGTGCAGTGGTACATCGCGCTCGTGTTGCCCATGCACCAGTTGATGTCGTTGTGGACGCCCATCCGGTAGGCCGGACGCTCGCCGACGTTGTTGTTGCAAAGGCAACGCCCGCACGAGGTGACGCCGCAGCAGTCGGCGTAGCTGATCAGGTAGTCGCGGCCGTCGAGGTGGCTGCGGCAGGTGCCGATCCAGACGACTTTCGACGCCTCGGTGCCGGGCGGACAGGTCGAGGCGCTGCCGCCGCAGCAGCTACAGAGGAACCCGTCGATCGCGCAGTAGCGCCAGTACTCGCAGGCGGTGTCGTCGTCGCGCTTCGCCTTGCGCGCGCCCTGCGCGAGCGCGTGGTTGCCGATGCGGTCGAACGGCAGGATCGGCAGCGCCACTGCGGCGCCCGCCAGCGTGCGTCCGATACGTGCCAGCGCGCCGCGGCGCGCGCTGCGCTGGGCCACCGCCCGCGTCTTGCGCTCGAAATACCGGTCCAGCCACTGCATGGTCGCCCCCCGTTTCAGCCGCGCTGCCCGACGAAGTCCTGGATCGACGCGACGCCGAGCTCCTTCGCGGTGAACAGGCTCTCGAGCTGCTCGCGCGAATTGACGAGCCCCTTGGCGCGCACGACGCCGTGCTCGTCGAGCAGCACCGCGTACGGCAGCTTGCTCACGTGATAGGTCATGCCGAGCTCCTGCGACAGCACGTACGGGAAGGCCGCGAGTCCGGCGCGCTGCACGAAGCGCCGATGCTCGGCGGCTGCGCCGTCGCTCGCGAGCACGATCGAGAGCCAGCGCCGCTCGCTCACGGCCACCGACTTCAGGGCCGGAATCAGCTTCTTGCAGACCGGACAGGTCGGCGACAGGAAGAACAGCAGCGTCGAGCGCGGCGACGGCGCGCCGAGGTTCACCGCCCGGCCGTCGAGATCGCCGAGCGCGAGCACCGGCGCGCTCGTGCCAACCTTCGGTCCGGTGTCCATCATCAACGCGCCCATCGGGGAGACGCGCTCGTAGAGGACCCCGATCTGGCGCGCGAGCGCGAACACGACGACGAGGAGCGCGACGACGAGGATCCAGAGGATCGCGTTCGAGACGACGAGGGCTTCGATCATGAGCGGCTCGCGAGATCGGCAACGTGCGAACGGTTGGCAAGGAGCTGGCTCGCCGCGCCGTACAGCGTGGCGAGCGCGAGCGTCGCGGCGGCGAGCGTCGCGTAGGCGACGAATCCGGTGGAGTTCGCAGGGGGGACGAACGCGATCGCGGCGAGCGCCACGAGCAGCGCGCCGTTGCGTGCGACGAGACCCCAGGACAGGGGCTGCCGGCCCTCGATGCCGCCGCACCCGCAGTCGACGTCGGTGCGCCCGCGCAGCACGTTGATCGTCACCGCCGCCGTCGCGACGCCGATCGCCGCGATCGCGAGCGAGGCGCCGACGATGCGCAGCCCGTCGACCAGCAGGGCGATGCCGGCGATCGCCTCGAGCGCGCACAGCGCCACCGCGGCCGGAGCGACGAGCGCGTCGGGGAGCAGCCGATAGTCGGCGACCGCGGCGCGGAACGCAGACCAGCCGCGCAGCTTGTGGACTACCGCGCCGAGGAGCACGACGCCGATCGCCAGCGCGAGCGCGTGCGCGAATAGCGCCATCGACGCGTCGACCAGCGAGTTCATCGGCCAAAGGTCACGCATGTCCGCATGAGCTCTACTGCATCACCAGGAGCGTCCCGGCCTCGGCCACGCCTTCCATGCGCCGGCGCGGTACGAGCTTCGGCACCGTGTCGTAGACGACGAGCGCCATCTTCACCCCGTCGATCGCATAGAGCTTCGGGCTCGCCTCGCGGCTCGTCGCGATCGCGATCGCGTTGCTGCCGGGAACGCGTGCGATCCGCTTCTTCGCGGCGAGATCGAACGTCCAGATCTCCTTCGCCGGATTCTTGTGGCTGCCTTCGGTGCCCTGCGGATGCATCGCGACGTAGAGCCTCCCCGATGCCTCGTGCAGCGCGAGCGGCTGATAGCCTCCCGGACGCCACCCCTGCCTCGCCTCCGCCGCCGTGACGAGCGACCACGGCTCCTCGAACTGCGCCACCTCGCCGCCGACGTTCGCGGTGTGCACGCGGCCCTTGAACGACACGAAGAAATAGCGGTCGCCGACGTTCTCCGCCTGCACGAACAACGGATCGGCATCGGGATCGAAGAAGGGCGCGCTGCGCTTCATCGACTTGAGCGTGCCGTCGTTCTCGAGCGTCACCGTGAGCAGCGTGCCGTCGCCGCACAACGTCGAGAAGCGCGGCGCATGGCTTTGCGACGGCAGGATGATCCAGCAGCCGGGCGTCTGGATCTCGGCGACGAACTTGCGCGCGCGCAGGTCGACGACGCTCACCGACTGCGCGGGCGTCGCGTTCTGCACGAACAGGAGCCTGCCGTCGACGGACGTGCGGATCACGCCGTGGTAGGGGAGCGCCATCGCGTGCTTCGGCGGAATCGGGATCTCGCCCTTGTGCGCGAGCGTGGCGAGGTCGTAGACGTCGACGACGTCGACGCGCTCGCCGTGGTTGAGGCGCGTGTAGTAGGTCGTCGCGACGTAGAGCTCGGAGCGGTCGGGCGCGAGCTCCGGCAGGCCGGCGAATCCCGTCGCCACCATGCCCTGCAGCTTGAGCGCGTCGCCGTCGATCACGTTGAGCCGCCCGTCCATCACGTGGCTGATCGTGAAATCCGCGAGGTAGATCCGATGCGCGTTCGCGGGCGGGAGCGGTCGCGTCGTCACCTGCTCGCTCGGCGCGTCGGCGGCGAAGGCCGGGGACGCGCAGAGCGCGACGGCCGCGAGCCAACCCATCAGCGTGGTCCAGCGCATCGTCCCCGCCCCTCCGCGTGGCGAGCGGCGACGCTCGCACGCCGTCGTCCGCATTCTCTCGACGCCAGAGTTTAGGTAGCCGCGGGCGGCGACCGTTATCCCAAATCGGCAAGTCCGGCGTCGCGGTCTTGCTGCAGATCAAGGAATCGCGGATCCGGGCGTCGCGTCGCGCGGCAGGCTCGGCCGCAGCAGCATCGGCGCGTGAAGCCCGAGGTAGACGACGAAGCACGCCGACCACAGTGCGCCAGCCGCAAGGGCCGCCCAGGCCGGGCCGCCGAGGCCGTCGAACGCGAGGCGCAGCAGCGCGGCGCCCGACATCGCCACGTAGGTCGCCGCCATCGCCGGCCGCAGCGCGAGCGCGCGCCCCGTATGGCGCAGCGATACGCGCGGCATCAGCGCGAGCATCATCAGGCCGAACGCACCGATCGTCGCCGCATGCAGCCAGTCGCGCGCTCCCGCCAGCCCGAGGCTCGCGGCCGCCGCCAGGCCGAACGCGAGCACGAGCCACGCGTAGCCCGCGTGCATCGCGGCGACCAGCGGCGCCGCGCGCGCCTCCCAGCCGCGCCAGCCGGCGAGGCGGATCGTATGCGCGACGCATGCCGCAGCCGCCACGCCCGCCGCCAGCCGCGACGAGACCGGGACCGCCTGCGTGACGGCGAACGCGACGGCGAGCGCGTGCGCGGCGAGATCGAGACGGCGGTTGCGCCATGCGCGCCGCGCGCTGCCGCGCTCGCGCAGCACGTTGTTCGTGAACACCGGCGTCATGAAACCGCCGACCAGCGAGTACAGGACCACGACGATGCCCACGGCGGCCGTCAGCGCGGTCGACGCTCCCGACGAGTCGCCCCGGCCGAGCGCCGCATGGAACGCGGCGTCGGCGCCGGCGAGCGCCAGCAGCACCGGAAGGACGACCGCGAACTTGCGCTGCCGCGCGCGCAGCAATCCCGGCGCGAGCGCGACGCAGAGCAGCGGCAGCGCCGCGATATCGGCGGCGGCGACCGCCGCGGCGGGCAGCAGCGGCGCGAGCCACATCGCCGCGCGGCCGGCGAGCCACGCCGCGACGAGCAGCGCCAGCGTGCCCCCGTTCTGCTCGGGCACGCCGGCCCAGCTCGGCAGCGCGGTGAGCAGCAGGCCGCTCACGATCGCGACGACGAAGCCGAACACCATCTCGTGGCCGTGCCAGAGGCCCGGCTCCAGCAGGTTCGACGGCACGCGCCATGCGCCCAAATACGCGCCGAGCCACGCGGCGAGCGCGAGCGGGCCATACACGGCCCCGAGCAGGAAATAAGGACGAAAGCCGCTCTGCCAGACCGGCGCGCGCCACATCGATCGCGCGGACGCTCCCGCTACTGCTCGGCAAGCAGCGTCCACTTGCCGTCACGGATCGTGAGCAGCACCCGGCCGCGCTGGTCGAAGCCGGAATGATCCGCCGGGGTCATGTTGTACACACCCTGCGTCGCCACCAGCTCGCGCGTCGCCTCGATCGCGTCGCGCAGCGCGGCGCGAAATGCCGCCGTTCCCGGCGCCGCCTTCTTGCGCGCCTCCGGAATCGCCTGCTCGAGCAGCAGTCCGGCGTCGTAGACGTTGGCGCCGAACGTCGCCGGCCGGTTGCCGTACAGCTTCTCGTACGCGGCCACGTACTGCGCGGCGACCTTCTTCGACGGCACGCTGTCCGGCACCTGGTCGAGCACGAGCATCAGGCTCGCGGCCATGATCGTGCCGTCGACTTTCCTGCCGCCGATGCGGATGAAGTCGTCCGTCGCCGCGCCGTGCGTCTGGTACACCTTGCCGGCATAGCCGGCCTCCGCCAGTTGCATCTGCGGCAGCGCGGCGCCCGCCGCGACACCGGCGACGAACACGGCATCGGGGGCCGCGGCCTTGAGCTTCAGCACCTGTCCCGCCACGCTGGTGTCGGCGCGGTTGTAGCGCTCGTTGGCGACGATCTGGATCCCCGCCTTCTGGAACATCGGCACGACGGTCTTGTACCAGGCCTCGCCGTACGGATCGTTGTAGCCGATGAAGCCGACGGTCTTGACGCCGCTGCGCAGCATGTGACCGATCAGCGCGTCGGCGATGATGTCGTCGTTCTGCGTCGTCTTGAAGATCCAGCGCTTCTTGGCGTCCATCGGCAGCACGACCGCCGTCGTGCCGACCGGCGCCAGCATCGGCGTCTGCGCCTCGGCCATCACCTCGATCACGCCCATCGCGTTCGGCGAGCCGGACGGCCCGATCAGCGCGTCGATCCGGTCCTCGGCGAGCAGCTTCTTCACGCTGCTGACGCTTCGCGTCGGGTCGCTCGCGTCGTCGAGCGCGATGTACTCGATCGTCGTGTCCCCCACCTTCCTCGGCAGCAGCGCCACCGTGTTCTTCTGCGCGATGCCGACGAATGCCGTCGGCCCGGTCGCCGAGCTCACGACGCCGATGCGCACCTGCGCGCCGGCGAGCCCGGCCGTTCCCGCCGCGATCGCGACGAGCGCGATCCGCACGATCACCCATCCGTTCAGTCCCATGTCGCTCTCCTCTCGCTCACATCACGAAGCCCCCGCTCGCGAGCACCACCTGCCCGCTCACGTAGTCCGATTCCGGAATGCAGAACAGGTAGACGGCGCCGGCCGCCTCCTCGGGCGTTCCGCCGCGGCCGAGCGGAATCATCTTCTCCATGAACGCCAGCATCTCCGGCTGCACGCCCATCCGCACCTCGCGCTCGCCCACGCGCGCGACCGCGGCTTCGGCACCCACCGGCTGCGTCATCCGCGTGCGGATGTAGCCGAACGCGACCGCGTTCACGTTGACGTTGTAGCGCCCCCACTCCTTGGCGAGGGTGCGCGTGACCCCGATGACCGCGGCCTTGCCGGCGGCGTACGCCACCTGCCCGGCGTTGCCGTAGAGGCCGGCGATCGACGTCACGTTGACGACCTTGCGCATGACGACGCGGCCCTCGTCCTTCTCCTGCTTCGCGAGCCGCCGCAGCGGCTCGGCAGCGGCGCGCAGGATGCGAAACGGCGCCGTCGCGTGCACGTCGAGCATCGCGTACCACTGCTCGTCGGTCAGCTTCTGGATCACGCCGTCCCACGCGTAGCCGGCGTTGTTCACGATGAGGTCGAGACCGCCGAAGCGCTCGATCGCGGTGCCGACGAAGCGCGTCGCGAAGTCGGCGGCGGTCACGTCGCCGACGCAGGCGAGCGCCTCGCCGCCCGCCGCGGCGATCGCCCGTACCGTCTCCTCCGCGGGTTCCGGGTCGACGTCGTTCACGACGACGCGGGCGCCTTCGGAGGCGAGCTTCGCCGCGATCGCCGCACCGATGCCGCGACCCGAGCCGCTCACCAGCGCCACCTTGCCTGCCAGCTTGCCCATCGTTCGCTTCTCCTGTTCGCCGCAGCGATTCGCTACGCCGGCGCGCCCACCGCTGCGGCCGGAATCACGCCCGCGCCCGCGAGCGTGTCGATCTCGCGCTCGCCGATCCCGGCCTCGCGCAGCACGGCGCCCGTGTGCTGGCCGTACTTCGGTGCGAACCCGAATGCGCGCGGCGCACCAGGCCGCTCGAGCGCGGCCGGCTGCATGCGCACGGTGCGGCCCGCGGGCGTGCGCGTCGTCGTCAGCCGGTCGGCGAGCGCGGGCAGCGCGCGCACGGCCCGGATGTCGTTGATCGCCGCATGCGCGATCGTCGCCACCGCGAGCTCGCGCGCGAGCTCGGCGGTCGCCAGCGTCGCGGTGATCGCCGCGATCTCGGCGTGGATCGCCGCGCGCTCGCGGTGGCGGCCCGCGTTCGTCGCGCGCCCGTCGCGCGCGAGGGCGGCGAAGCGCGCAATGGCGGTGAGCCGCTGCCACTGCGCGTCGTTGCCGATCGCGACGAAGATGTAGCCGTCGCGCGTCGGATACACGTTCGTCGGGATGAACTTGCGGTGCTCGTTGCCGCAGCGCGTGATCTCGGCGGGGGCGCAGTCGAAGTCGACGAGCGGCAGCGTCGTGATCAGCCACGAGGCGGCCGCCTGCAGCATCGACACGTCGATGCGCTGCCCCGCTCCGGTTTCCGCGCGCTCGGCGAGCGCGAGCATCACGGCGGCGTAGACCTCGTCGCCGGCCTTGAGGTCGATCACCGGCACGCCGGTCAGCATCGGCGGCCCGTCGGCGGCGCCGGTCAATTCCATGTAGCCCGCCATCGCCTGCAGCACCGGGTCGTAGCCGGGAGCGTCGGGGTAATCCGGCCCGAGCGCCGAGATGCCGGCCCAGATCAGACCGGGCCGCGCGGCGGCGAGCGTCGGATAGTCGATGCCGAGCGCCTCGTAGCGCCGCGGCAGCGTGTTGCAGCAGAACACGTCGACGTCGAGCGCCTGCAGGAGCCGCGCGAGCAGCGCGCGCCCTTCGGCGGCGCGCAGGTTCAGCGCGATCGCCTCCTTGCCCACGTTGGGCGCGACGAAATAGCTGCGGCGATCGGCGTCGACGACTTCGGCGCCGATGTAGCGGTTCGGGTCTCCCGGCAGCGCGTCGCCCCGCGTGTACGCCTCGATGCGGATCACGCGCCAGCCGAGCTGCACGAAGCGCAGCGTCGCGTACGGCAGTGCCAGCGCCTGCTCGAGCGACAGGACGGTGCGCCGCCTGGTATGAGCCCCCCACGCTCGCGGCTGCGCCGCTTCGCTGCCCCCCATCGGGGCGGAATTCGACCCTTGGGGCGGCCCTGCGGGTCTCATGCGCACCCCCAGCATCGCGACCGAATCCCCGGCGCCGTCACGCGGCGGCCTCCGCCGGCGCAAGCCGATGCAGCGCGCGATAGACCTTTTCCGGCGTGAACGGCAGCTCGCAGATGCGCACGCCGGTCGCGTTGTGGATCGCGTTCGCGGTCGCGGCGGCGATGCAGATCGCCGGCGCCTCGCCGACGCCCTTGGCACCCTGCGGGCCCTCGCCGTCCATCGTCTCGATGAAGTGGATGTCGATCTGCGGAATCTCGGGCGCCGTGACGAGCTTGTAGTCGCGAAACGCCGGGTTGCGCACGACGCCGCCCTCGACGATCAGCTCCTCGGTCATCGCGTAGCCCTGCCCCATCACGACGCCGCCCTCGATCTGGCCCTCGATGCCGAGGCGGTTCAGCACCCGCCCGACGTCGTGCGCCGCGGTGACCTTCAGCATGCGCACGACGCCGGTGTCGGTGTCCACCTCCACTTCGACCACCTGCGTCGCCCACGCGTAGGCGGCCGAGACGTCGCCCTTGAACGCCTTGTCCTGATGCTGCGACGGCGGCTCGTAGTAGTGCGTCGTCATCACGAGCTCGGCCTTGTCGGAGAAGTGCAGCGAGCGCACGAGCTTGTCGAGCGGCATCAGCGCGCGGCCGGTGGCCGCCTCGACGATCTGGCCGGCGCGCAGGTCGAGCGCGTCCGCGGCGACACCGGTCAGCTTCTCCGCCGCGGCGAAGATCTTGGCCTTCGCCTTGCGCGCCGCGCCGATCGCCGAGTTGCCGGCGATGAACGTCGTGCGGCTCGCATGCACGCCCACGTCCCACGGCGTGATGTCGGTGTCGTTGTTGACGACCTTGACCGACGCGAGCGGCAGGCCCAGCTCCTCGCACACGAGCTGGGCGAGCACCGTTTCCGATCCCTGGCCGATCTCGGAGGCACCGGTCATCAGCGTCACCTGCGCGAAGTCGTCGATCTTGAGGATCGTGCCGCAGCCGTCCGACGGATAGATCTTCGCGCCGCCGCCGACGTGCAGCATCGACGCCATGCCGACGCCGCGCTTCAGCGCACCCGGCGCATTCCAGCGCTGCGCATTCTCCCGCTGCTTCCGCTGGTAGTCGGAATGCCGCGCGGCCGTGCGCAGGCAGTCCTGCAGCCCGCAGGTCCGAAAGTGCAGTCCCTGCGGTGTCGTCTCGCCGGGGAGCTGCGCGTTCTTCAGCCGGAATTCGAGCGGGTCGATGCGAAGCGCCTCGGCGAGGCGATCCATGTGGCTCTCGACGGCGAACGTCCCCTGCAGGTTGCCGTAGCCGCGGAACGACCCGGCGTACGGGTTGTTCGTGTAGACGACCTTCGTGTGATACCGGCAATGCGGGACGCGATAGAGCGAGCTGAACGTCTGCATCATCACGAACGGCGTCGATGCGCCCCACGACGTGTACGCGCCGTTGTCGTGCAGCGTCGTGACGTCGCGGAACGTGAGCGTGCCGTCCCGCTTCGCGCCGCTTCGCAGCGTCAGCACCACCGGCTGGCGCGTCGGCGAGGCGATGAACTCCTCCTCGCGCGTGAACACGAGCTTGACCGGCCGCTTCGTCGCCTTCGCCAGGAAGATCGCGATCGGCTCGAACGGATAGATGTCGAGCTTGCTGCCGAAACCGCCGCCGATCGGCGGCTGGATGATGCGGATGCGCCCCGGGTCGATGTCGAGCAGTTGCGCGAACTCGCGCTTGTGCAGGAACGGCACCTGCGTGTTCGACCACAGCGTGAGGTTTCCCGACGGGTCGAAGTCCGCGATGATCCCGGACACGCCCATGCAGCAGTGCGTCACGTAGTGCAGCCGGAACGTGTCCTCGATGACGGCGTCCGATTCGGCCTCGCCCTGCGCGACGTCGCCCTGCGCGTAGTCCCACGTCGTCGTCACGTTGTCGGGATGCGCGTCGTGGACGACGGGCGCGCCCGGCGCCAGCGCCGCGCGCGCGTCGACGACGAGCGGGAGGTCCGCGTACTCGACGTCGATCAGCGCCAGCGCCTGCTCGGCGATCTCGATGCTGTCGGCCGCGACCGCCGCGATCTCGTCGCGCAGGCTCCGCACCTTGTCGCCCTTGAGCGGCATGTGGTCCTTGGCGAGGATGCCGAGCGGCCGCTGGTACGGGACGTCGGCCGCCGTCAGCACCGCGTGCACGCCGGGCAGCGCCCTGGCCCGGCTCGTGTCGATGCGCACGATGCGCGCATGCACGCGCGACGAGCGCAGGATCTTCGCGTGGAGCTGGCCGGGCAGGTCCAGGTCGTGCAGGTAGCGCGTCTTGCCGCTCGCCTTGTCGGGCGCGTCGAGCTTCGCGATGCGCTCGCCGATCAGCGAGCGCTTTTCGATCACGGTGCCGGCGGTGCTGGCCATCATTCGCTCCTTGCCGCCGCGTCGATCGCCTCGACGATCTTCACGTAGCCGGTGCAGCGGCACAGATTGCCCTCGATGCCGCGGCGGATCTCGTCGCGGCTCGGATGCGGGTTGTCCGCGAGCAGCGCGGCCGCCTGCATCACGATGCCCGGCGTGCAGAAGCCGCACTGCACGGCGCCGTGGGCGACGAACGCGTCGCGCAGGCGCGTCCCGACGGGCGTGCCGGCGACCCCTTCGATCGTCTTCAGCTCGCGGCCGTCGCAGTCGACCGCGAACATCAGGCAGGCGTTGACCGACGCGCCGTCGACCAGGATCGTGCACGCGCCGCACTCGCCTTCGCCGCAGCCGTACTTGGTGCCGGTGAGGCCGAGCTCGTCGCGGATCAGCGTCAGCGCGCTCATGTCGAGCGGCACGAAGACGCGCTTCGGCGCGCCGTTGATCGAGAAGGTGATTTCACGCCGCAGCGACATCGTCGAGCACCCGCATCGTGAGGTTGTGGATCAGCTCGCGCCGATACCACTCGGACGCGCGCACGTCGGAGATCGGCCGCACCTCGTCGCGCGCCACATCGGCGGCAGCGGCAATCGTCGCGGCGTCGAGGCGGTGTCCTTCGAGCGCGGCTTCGGTGCGCGGAGCGCGCAGCGGCGTGGGCGCGACGGCGCCGAACGCCACCCGCACGCCGGCGAGCACGCCGTTGCGGCGCGCGGCGCCGATGCCGATCGACACCGCCGCGATGTCGAGCGCCGGCCGCGTGCCGAACTTGCGGAAGCGGGCGACGAACTCCGGCGGCGGAACCGGCACGGCAACCGCTGCGAGCAGCTCCGCCGGCTCGCGCACCGTGCGCCCGGGTCCGGTGAAGAAGTCGCGCAGGCGCACGAGGCGGCTGCGGCGCGCGCCGCCCGGCATCGACACGAGCTCGACGGCCGCGTCGAGCACGAGCAGCGGCACGAGCAGGTCGCCGGCGGGCGACGCGTTGCAGATGTTGCCGCCGATCGTCGCGGCGTTGCGAAGCTGCCCGCTCGCGAAGTGATCGCAGGCCTCGACGAGCACGGAGGCGTGGTGGCGCAGCAGGTCGCTTTTCATCAGCGCCGCGACCGTCGCGAGCGCCCCGATGCGGATCGTCGCGCCCGTTCGCTCGACGCCCTGGAGCTCGGCAATGTGGCGCAGGTTCACGAGCGCGCCGCCGAAGCGCACGCGCCCCGCCTGCGCCTGCGGCATCAGGTCGGTCCCGCCGGCAAGCAGCGTCGCGTCGCCGTCGCGCAACAGCGGCAGCGCCTCGTCGAGCGACGCCGGAGCGAAGTACCTTTCGAGCGACGCGCTTGCCATGGCCCTGCCTCAAAAGCGGATCGGCTCGCGATAGCGGCCGAACACGTCGATCATCTCGCGCGTGATCTCGCCCACGCTCGCGTACGCGGCTACCGCCTCCACCAGCGCGGGCATCAGGTTCGCCCCGCTGCGCGCATCGGCACGCACGCGCGCGAGCGCGTCGCGCACCCTCCCCCGGTCGCGCGCGGCGCGCACCCGCTCGAGCGCGGCGACCTGCGCGCGGGCATCGTCGTCGCGGTACGGATGGAGCTCGATCGGGCGCGCCTCCTCCTCGGTACGGTAGCAGTTCACGCCGACCTTGCGGAAGCTGCCGTCCTCGAGCGCCCTCTGGTGCGCGTACGCCTGCGCCGACACCTGCGCCTGGATGTGCCCCCCGGCGATCAGCGCGACGATGCCGCCGCGCGCGTCGACGTCGGCCATGATCCGCTCGATCAGGCCGCGCATCTCGTTGGTGAGCGTCTCGACGTACCAGGACCCGCCGAGCGGGTCGACGGTGTCGCAGAGCCCCATCTCGTCGATCAGGAGCTGCATCGTGCGCAGCGACAGCCGCTGCGCGTGCTCGCTCGGGATCGTGTACGCCTCGTCGTAGCAGCAGAGCGCCATCGTCTGCGCGCCCGACAGCGCGCTGATCAGCGCATAGTACGCGCCGCGCACGATGTTCACTTCCGGCTGCTCGAGCGTGAGTCCGCTGCCGCCGCCGCCGGCGATCATCCGCAGCAGCATCGACGCCGGGTCGCACGCGCCGTATTCCTCCTTCATGATCTTCGCCCACAGCCCGCGCGCGGCGCGGAACTTCGCGACCTGCTCGAAGAGGCTGCCGAAGATGTTGAAGTTGTAGGAGAGCCGGCCGGCGAACTCGTCGACGGCGAGGCCCCGGCGCAGCGCGTCGTCGGCATAGGCGCGCGCGATGCAGAACGCGTAGGCGATCTCCTGCGCGGGCGTGGCGCCCGATTCGCGGATGTGGTAGCCGCAGACGCTGACCGGCGTGTACTTGGGCGCCGCCTTCGCGCAGTACTCGATCGTGTCGCCGACGAGGCGCAGCGACGGCTCGACCGGGAAGATCCACGTGCCGCGACCGATGAATTCCTTCAGGATGTCGTTCTGCGCCGTGCCGCGCAGCCGCCGCGCGTCGTAGCCGCGCTTTTGCGCCATCACGACGTACATCGCGATCAGGATCGCCGCCGCGCCGTTGATCGTCAGCGACACGGTGATCGCGTCGAGATCGATGCCCTCGAACGCGGCCTCGAAGTCGGCCAGCGTGTCGACCGCCATCCCCACGCGGCCCACCTCGCCCAGCGCGAGCGGATCGTCGGAATCAAGGCCGATCTGCGTCGGCAGGTCGAACGCGACGTTCAGCCCGGTCTGCCCGTTCTCGATCAGGTAGCGGAAGCGCCGGTTCGTGTCGGCCGCGTTGCCGAAGCCCGTGTACTGGCGCATCGTCCACGGGCGCTTCCGGTACATGAGCGGATGGATGCCGCGCGTGAACGGATATTCGCCCGGACGGCCGATCATGGCGGTGCCGCCGCTCGCCTCGAGATCCGCGGCCGTGTAGAGCGGCGCGATCGCGAGGCCGGATTCGTTGACGACCGGCGGCAGCGACTCGTCGCGTACGCTCATTCGGAAGATCCCCGCCGAGCGGATGCGGCGTTCGCAGGAGTCGCCGGGCGCGCAGTCATTCCGTCGCTCCTTCCTGCTTCACGTCGCAATTCGCGTGGATGTAGGCGACGATCGACGCGAGCGTCGAGCCGGTCGGAAAGATGCCGCGGAAGCCGAGATCGCGTAGCCGCGCGTGATCCTGCGCCGGCAGGTTGCCGCCGATGATCCACAGCTTGTCGCCGAGCCCGGCTTCCTCGAGCAGCGGCGCGAGGCGCGCGCAGAACGGCAGGTGCGATCCGGCGAGGCTCGACAGCGCGATCACGTCGACGTCCTCCTCGAGCGCGATGCGGCACACCGCTTCCGGCGTCTGCCGCAGGCCCGTGTAGATCACCTCGAAGCCGGCGTCCATCAGCGCGCGCACGACCACTTTCGCGCCCTGGTCGTGCCCGTCGAGGCCCGGCTTGGCGACGACGATGCGAAGGCGCCGTTCCATCGCGTTCATCGACGCACCCCCGCGCCTGCGGCCGTCGCGGCTCTCCCGCCGTTCACGATGCGAGCTCCTTCGCGATCACGAGCTTCAGGATCTCGCTGGTGCCGCCGCCGATCAGCGTGAAGCGGACGTCGCGCAGATAGCGCTGCACCGGGTAGTCCATCGCATAGCCGTAGGAGGCGAGCACGCGCGCGGCCTGGTCGCAGATCGCCGCAGCGGTCTCGCTCGCGAAGAGCTTCGCCATCGCCGCCTCGCCGTGATGCGGCCGGCCCGCGTCGTGCAGCCATGCCGCGTGATGGACGAGCTGCGTGGCCGCGGCGAGTCCGGTCGCCATGTCGGCGAGCTTGATCTGGATCGCCTGGTAGCGGTCGATCGGCTTGCCGAACTGCCTGCGCTCGCTCGCGTAGCGCCGCGCCTCGTCGAGTGCGGCGCGCGCCACGCCGAGCGCGATCGCGCCGGTGACGATGCGGATCTCGGCGAGGATCTCGCGCAGGTGCGCCTCGCCGTCGCCCTCCTCGCGCGAGAGCCGATGCGACAGCGGCACGAGGCAGTCGTCGAACGCGACCTCGGAGGTCGGCAGCGCCCAGACGCCCATCTTCTCGATGGCGCGGCCGATCGACAGCCCGGCGAAGCCGCGCTCGACCAGGAAGATCGTGAGCTTGCGCTCGGCGCCGGCCCGTGCGAACACCGTGAAGAAATCCGCGACCGGCGCCGACGTCACCCAGGTCTTGCGACCGGACAGCAGGTAGCCGCCGTCGACCTGGCGGGCGCTCGTCGCGATGCTCGCGAGGTCGCTGCCCGCATCGGGCTCGGTCATGCAGATCGCGCCGATCTTGCCGCCCCGCAGCGCCGGCTTGAACAGGCGCTCGAGGACGTCGGCGTTGCCGAGCCGATGCAGGAAGCGCGTGCCCATCAGCGCCTGCATCGTCGCGCATCCGGCGAGCGATACCGACCCGCGCGCGACCTCGGCGAGCGCAAGACAGAAGCCCAGCAGGTCGGCGCCGCTGCCCCCGACATCCTCCGGGTAGCGCATGCCGAAGAAGCCGAGCTCGCCGAGCTCCGCGAACAGCGCGCGCGGAAACGCGTGCGCCGCGTCGAGCGCTGCCGCGGCGGGCGCGATGCGCTCGTCGCAAAAGCGCGCGAAGAGGTCGCGCACGGCGCGCTGCTCGTCGGAGAGGTCGAAGTCCATCGTCTCCCGCTACGTATCCGGCAGGCCGTAGACGTCGCGGGCGGCCCGCGCCGAGACGACGCCGTCGCGCACCTCGCGCCGCAGCGTGTCGCGATCGCGCCGGCGCGGGTCGCCGTAGCCGCCGCCTCCCCCGGCCTGCTGGCGATAGACGGTCCCTTTCGGAACACCGGTGATGAGATCCTTGTTACGCGGCACGACGGCGCGCCCGTCCGGATAGGTGAGCGTGATCGAGTTCAGCGTGCCGTCGCGGCCGCCGAAGAGCCCGAACGCCGGCTCGAAATCGCCGTCGCCGAACGTCACGACCTGCGTGTCGTCCGAGCCGATCGTGAACACCGTCTCCACGCCGAGGCCTCCGCGCCACTCGCCGGGCCCGGCCGAGTCGCACGCGTATTCGTGCATGACGAGCAGGTGCGGCGTCTGCTGCTCGAACATCTCGTAGTCCTGGTCGAGCAGGCCCCCCGAGGCGTCGATCATGCCGATGTGGTCGTAGCCGTCGGTGCCGCGCATCGCGCCGGATCCGCCCTTCAGTCCCATGAATCCGATGTCGACGTACTTCTCGCCGCGCGCCGGATCGATCCCGGTCGTCAACGAGCACAGCAGGTTGTTCCAGCCGGCGGTGACGCGCTCGGGAATCGCCGGCGCGAGCGCGCGGATGATCGCGTCCGCGTTCGGCGGGCACAGGTGGTTGCCGAACGTCGTCGCCTTCGGGTAGGCCGCGTTGAGGATCGTGCCCTCGGGAATGACGATCTCGATCGGCTGCACCATCCCCTCGTTGTGCGGGATGTCCGGATTGACCATCTGCAGCAGCGTCAGCACCGTCGCCGACGCGCTGGAGGTGAACGTGCCGTTGACGAAGCCGTTGGTCTGCGCGTCGGTGCGCGAATAGTCGAACCGGATGTGGCGGTCCTCGACGTCGATGTCGACGCGGATCGTGAACTTCGAGCCCTCGTGCCGGCCGTCGTAGTAGACGCGCCCCTCGCCGCTGTAGCGGCCGTTCGGAATCGCCGCGATCTCCGCTTCCATCATCCGGCGCGTCGCGTCGAACAGCGCCCGCTTGTGCATCTCGAAGCTCGCGCGCCCGTACTTGGCGAAGAGCTCGTGCACGCGGCGCTCGCCGATGCTGCAGGCGCCGATCTCGGCCCGCATGTCGTGGCGGACGATGTCGAAGCGGATGTTCGCGAAGATCAGGTCCCACACGTCCTTGCGCAGCTTCCCGCGCTCGTACACCTTGACCGGCGGAATACGCAGCGCCTCCTGCCACACCTCGGTCGCGTTGGGGTTGTAGCCGCCGGCGACGTTCCCGCCGATGTCGGCCTGGTGCCCCTTGACCGCGGTCCAGGCGACCAGCGCGCCGTCGAAGAACACCGGCTTGAACACGGCGACGTCGTTGTTCTGGTTGCCGAGGCTGAACACGTCGTTGTGGAAGATGACGTCCCCATCGTGCAGGTCGTCGCCGAAATAGCGCAGCAGGTACTTGCACACCGGCGCGAGCGAGAACGCGAGGATCGGCAGGTTCTCCGTCTGCTCGAGCATCCGCCCCTCCGCGTCGTAGAGCCCGGTGACGAAATCCTTCGCCTCGCACAGGATCGGCGAGCGCGTCGTCTGCTGCATCGAGATGCTCATCTCGTCGGTGATCGACTTGAAGGTCCGCGCATAGACGGACAGCAGGATCGGATCGACGCCGTCGCCGCGGGCGGCATCGCCCGGCCCGTCGCTCGTCGCGCTGCTGCGTTCGAGTGCGTTCATCGCATCTCCCAGGCTCCGGCTTCCGCCAGCGTCGGCGTCGCGGCGGGCGTGCGCGCGCCCGCCACGTGCGCGGCGTCGACGAGATCCTCCCGCCCCTTCCGGTACAGCGCGACGGAGCCGTGGCGATCGCAGACGCCGTCGAACGACGCGTCGAGCACGATGGCCGTCGTCGCGGATTCGACGATCGCCGGCCCCGCGATCCGGTTGCCGTGATGCAGGCGGTGGCCGTCGTAGACGGGGATCGTGCGAAATGCGTTGTCGTCGTGGACGTAGGCGCTGCGCTGACCCTTCAGCGCCGCCGTCGCATCCGGTCCCCGATAGGCCTCCTCGGGGAAGCGCGGCTTGTCGGCGCGGCCCACCGCCTGCACGCGCACGTTGATGATCTCCACCCCGGCATGCTCGCCTTCGAGCGAATACCCGTAGAGGCGGTTGTGCTCGGCGTGGAAGGCGGCCGCGATCGCGCCGGCATCGCGCGCGCACAGCGTCTCGCGCGCCACCTCGAACGACACCTCGTGATACTGCTTCGGATAGCGGCAGTCGAGCTTGACGTGAAAGCGTCGCTGCGCCGGCGCGATCCGCTCCAGTGTGAGCTGCCGCTCGCCCTGCGCGATCATGCCATCGACCAGCGCGTCGAGCCGATCCCAGTCGGCGTGCGCGAGCCGCGCGACGAACGTGCGCACGAAGTCGTGCTTCAGGTCCGACAGCAGCATGCCGAGCGCGCACAGCACCGACGACTCGCGCGGCACGATCTGCAGCGGAATGTCGAGCTCGCGGCAGATCAGGCACGAATGGATCGGCCCGGCCCCGCCCGCGACGACCAGCGGGAACTCGCGCGGGTCGAAGCCGCGCTTGATGCTGATCTCGCGCACGCCCTGCGCCATGTTGTTGCACGCGACGCGGTACATGCCGGCCGCCGCCTGCTCGATCGTCAAGCCGAGCGGGCGTGCGACGTGCCGCTCGATCGCGGCTCGCGCGGCGGCGACGTCGAGCCGCATGCGGCCGCCGGCGAAGTAGTCCGGATCGAGATAGCCGAGCACGACGTTGGCGTCGGTCGTCGTCGGCAGCGTGCCGCCGTAGCCATAGCAGGCCGGACCCGGCGCGGCGCCTGCGCTTTGCGGACCCATCCGCAGCAGCCCGCCCTCGTCGATCCAGCCGATCGATCCGCCCCCCGCGCCGATCGTGTGGATGCCGAGCATCGGCAGCGCGATCCGGTGGCGCGCGATCTCGCCCGCGTTGACCATCGTCGGGCCATCGACGGCGAGCGACGCCTCGAAGCTCGTGCCGCCCATGTCGACGGTGATGCACTGGTTGCGACCGTGCACGCGCGCGTGGAAGAGGCCCGCGCCCGGACCGCCGGCGGGCCCGGACAGCAGCGTGAGCGCCGCGTGCGCGCGCGCGACGTCGGGCGTCATCACGCCGCCATTGCTCTGCATGATCAGCAGCACACCGGTGAAGCCGGTGTCGGCAAGCCGCTCGACGAGCTGCGTGAGGTAGCGGTCGAGCTTCGGTCCGACGTACGAGTTGAGCGCCGTCGTGCTCACGCGATCGTAGAAGCGAACCGCGGGCAGCAGGTCCGTCGACACCGTGAGGTACGCCTCCGGCAGCTCGCGGCGCACCAGCGCGGCGGCCGCCTGCTCGTGGGCCGGATTCGCGAACGCATTCATCAAGCAGATCGACACCGCCTCGACCCGCTCCGAGCGGAACAGCGCGATCGCCTGCCGCACGTCGTCGACGGCAAGGGGCGCGAGCTCGCGGCCGTCCCGATCGAGCCGTCCGCCGACGCCGATGCGCAGGTACCGCGGCACGAGCGGTGGCACGTTCGTGCAGCGATTGTTGTACTGCTCCTCGCGCACGCCCCGTCGCATCTCGAGCGCGTCGCGTACGCCGCGCGTCGTGATGAGCGCCGAGCGCGCGCCGGTGCCGGTGAGCGTCGCGTTCGTCGTGACCGTGGTGCCGTGGACGATCGTGTCGACGCCGGCGATGAATGCGCGAAGCGTCTGCGGCGGCGTCTGCAGCGCCGCGATCTCCCCGAGCCCCGCCACGACCGCGAGCGACGGATCCGCGGGCGTGGAGAGCACCTTGTGGATCGCGGGCTCGGCGCCGTCGCGGGTCACGATGAAATCGGTGAACGTGCCGCCGACGTCGATGCCGATCTTGCAGCCCATCGCTTTCCTCCGCGGTCCGCCCGTCATTGCACCAGCGCTTCGCCGCGCAGCATCCGCCGCAACTCGTCGCGGCGGAGCTTGCCGAGCGCGGAGCGCGGCAGCTCGCGCAGGAACACGATCTCGCGCGGATGCTTGTAGCGGGCGATCCGGTCCTGCAGCAGCGCACGCACTTCCGTTTCCGCCAGCGCGCGGCCGCTGCGCGTCACGATTGCCGCCACGACGACCTCGCCCCACGTCGGATCGGGTCGCCCCACGACCGCCACCTCGGCGATGTCGGGCGCCTCGGCGAGGACGTTCTCGATCTCGGCCGGATAGATGTTCTCGCCGCCCGAGATGATCAGGTCCTTGCTGCGGCCGTCGATCCACAGATCGCCGTCGTCGTCGAAATGGCCGATGTCGCCGGTGTGGAACCAGCCGCCGTCGAGCGCCGCCGCCGTTTCGGCGGGCGCGTTCCAATAGCCCGTCATCACGTTCGGGCCCCTGACGAGGATCTCGCCGGATTCGCCGCGCCCCGCGTCCCGACCCGCGGCGGCCACGACCCGCACGCTGCAGTGCACGGCCGCCTTGCCGGCCGAGCCGATCTTGCGCGTCGCATCCGCGGGAAGCGTGTAGGTCGCGATCGGACCGGTTTCGGTGCAGCCGTAGACCTGGATCAGCGGGACGCCGCGCGCCCGCGCCGCGGCGAAGTTGCGCATCGGCACGATCATCGAGCCCGTGGTGATGCAACGCAGCGCCGTGAGATCGCCGCCGGCCCAGCCCGGCTGCGCGACCAGCATGTCGAGTTGCGCGGGCACCAGCACCGTGAGCGAGATCGCGTGGCGCGTGATCGCCTCGAGCGTCACCCCGGCGTCGAATTTCGGATGCAGGTACACCGTCGCGCCGGCATGCAGCGCCGGCAGCGTCTGGATGCAAAGACCGCCGACATGGAACAGCGGCAGCGTCGTCAGCACGCGATCGGCACGCGTCAGGTCGTGCATGTGCGTGCTGTTGACCGCGTTCCAGAACAGCGCCGCCTGCGTCAGCACCGCGCCCTTCGGCGCCCCGGTCGAGCCCGATGTGTAGCAGATCAGGACCGGCGCATCGTCGTCGGGAGGATTCGCGGGCGCCGCGACGGGCGCCGCGACGTCGAGCAGCGCGTTGCCGTCGCCCCACCCCGGCGGGACCGCACCGATCGCCAGCGGACCCCTCGGTCCCGGCGCGATGCCGATCTGCTCGAGCGTGTCGCGAAACGGCGCCTGCGCGAACAGCGCGCGCGGCTCGCAATCCTTCAGCATCCGGCGCAACTCGGGCGCGGCGAGGCGCCAGTTGAGCGGCACGACGATTGCGCGTAGCCGCGCGCACGCGAAGAGCAGCACGAGCGTCGCCGGGTGGTTCTGGCCGAGCCACGCCACGCGATCGCCCGGTCCCACGCCCAGCATCCGCAACGCGCCCGCGGCGCGCGCGACGCGCGCGGCGAGCTCGCGATACGCGATCGCCTCGCTTTCGAATTCGATCGCGACCCGGTCGGGCGTGAAGGCCGCGTGTCGGTCGATCCATTGCGTGAGGTCCACGCTCGCGCCTCAGGCGTCCGTCACTTCGATCACGACCGCCATCGCGGTATCGCCGGCCGCGCAGCCGCTGAACAGGCCGCGCCCGCCGCCGCGCAGCGCAAGCTCCTCGATCAGCTCGATGATCGCGCGCGTGCCCATCGGCGCCTGCGGATGGCCCCAGACGAGCGAGCTGCCGAAGTTGTTCATCGCGGCGAGGTCGGCGCCGGTCGCGCGCGCGAACACGATGTCGTTGACGGCGAACGGGTTGTGCGTCTTGATCGCGTGCACGCCATCGAGCGCGATGCCGGCGGCGTCGAGCGCACTGCGCGCGGCGGCGATCGCCGCCTCCGGCATGTAGCCGAGCGCCGCGCGCGCCTGTCCGAAGCCGAGCAGGCGCACGGCACGCCGCGGATCGCGCGCGAGCTCGCGCGCGCGATCGCGCGTCGCGACGACAATGCCGGCATTCCCGTCGGCCGGATGCGTCTGGGCACCGAACGTGACGGTGCCGCCTTCGACGACGGGGCGAAGCCGGGCGAGCCCCTCGGGCGTCGACCGATTCACGCCCTCGTCGCCCGCCAGTTCGCCGAGGTCCCTGCGAAAGTCCCCCGCAGGGACGGGGAACGGCAGCGTCATGAACCGCCTGAGGAACGCCGCGCCGTCCGCGGTCGCGGCGCGGTACTGCGCCTCGCGCATCAGCACGACGTCGTGCTGCGCGGCGGTCGCGATGCCGTGCTTCGCCGCGACGTTCTCCGCGGTGCGCACCATCGCGTGCGGTCCGAGCGGATCGCAGTTGAAGTTGTCGAGCACCCAGTCCTCGTGGGCACCCGTGCCGCCCGGGCCGCGCGGATTCGGGTAGTAGAGGTGCGGGCCGTTCGACGTGCGGTCGCAGGTGACGACGAGCGCGCAATGCGCGAGGCCGGCGTCGATTTCCTGCACGGCGGCGAGCAGGCTGCGCACGCCGGTCGCGCACGCCTGCATCACCGTCGGCCCGCCGACGTGCGTCGCGCCGGCGATGCCGGCGAGCCACGGCAGGCCGTAGAAGGCGTGCTGCTGCGGGACCGTGAGACCGAGGACGCCGTGGTCGAACGCGCGCGGATCGATGCCGCGCGCCGCGAGCTCGCGCTTCGCGACATGCGCGGCGAAGCGCACGCTGTGCAGGTCGGCGAAGGCGCCCTGCCAGCGCGCGAACGGCGTGCTCCAGTACGCTCCGTAGGGAATCTCGGCCGCGTGTGCCATCTCGCCGCCGATCAGCGGGAAGTCATGCCAGCGCGACGCTCGCCTTGCCGGCGAGGAGCTTCGTGCCGCGCTGGTTCTGGGCGGCGAGCTCGATCTCGACCCGCTGCTCGCCGGCTTCGACCGACTTGCCAACGATCGTGCCCGTGCAGGTGATCGCGTCGCCCGGGAACGCCATCGCGACGAAGCGTCCCTCGAGCGCGCGGATGCTCGCAAGCGGCACCGAGCGCGTCAGGAGCCGGCCGAGGAACGCCATCGTCAGCATGCCGTGCACGATCGCGCCCGGCAGCCCGCCGGCCCGCGCGGCGGCGTCGTCGACGTGGATCGGATTGGAGTCCGCCGCCGCCGACGCGAACAGCGCGAGCTGCAGCCGCGTCACCGGCTCCGCGACGAGCGGCGGGATCGTATCGCCCGGCTCGACGTCCGCGAGGCGAAACGCGGATGCTGCCTGGCTCGCGGTCGCGGCGGCGTCAGCCATTGCGCACCACGATGACCGTTCGCAGGTCGCACACCGGCAGCTCGCGCTGATCGCACAGCCGCGTCTCGGTGACGACGAACGTGAGCGCGCCTCCCTTGCGCTCGTACATGTCGACGACCTTCTGCCGACCGGTGAGGACGTCGCCGGCCACGATCGGGCGGTGAAAGCGGAAGCCCTGCTCGCCGTGCATCGTGCGCGTCTTGTCGACGCCGAGATCCTCGATCACGGCGAGCGGCTGCGCCGCCTCCATCGCCACGGTGAACGCGAACGTGGGCGGCGCGACGACATCGGCGTAGCCCGCCGCGCGCGCCGCGTCGACATCCCGGAAGATCGGGTCGTCGTCGCCGATCGCCTGCGCGAACGTTCGGATCCACCGCCGCTCGACCGCGACGGTGAACGGCCGATACTCGCTGCCGACGAGATTCTGCATGTCTCATTCTGGCCGCGCGGGCGGCGCGCCGCTATCCCAAATCGGCAACGCCCGCCAAGGGTTCTTGCTGCAGATCAAGGAATCGCGACGCTCGCGCGGGCACGGTAGCGGATGCGCCCCATCGACCCGGCGACGACGGCGCGTCGGTCCGTCGCGGGGGGCGCCACCGAGAAGGGGACTTGCATGGCTATCGGGAGCCGCGCCTGATGGAAGCCGCGCTCGACGCGTCCCGCTGGACGGGCGCGATCGGTACGGCGAAGGAAGCGACGGCGCCCTGCACGTTGACGCGAGTCACGAACACGGACGTCGGCGAGCAGGCGGCCAGCCTGCGACGCTGGGACCAGATCTACGAGCAGCTCACCCCCGGGCCCTTCCTCGGCACGCTGCACGAGGTGTGCTTCGGCGGCGTGCAGCTTTTCCGCGAAACGACGAGCCAGTCCGTGCACGAGGCCGGCGGCGCCTGGGCCGGCTCGCGCTCGCTCGGCGTGCCGCTCGCGATGTCGGGCGCCGCGCTGTTTCGCGGCCAGCCGGTGCGCCTCGGCGCGGTCATGGCGCTGTCGGGCAGCGACGACCTCGAGTTCTACGCCCCGCGCGGCTTCGACCTCCTCGGCGTGTCCGTCGACGAGCACGCGCTGCGCGAGCATGCGCGCCGCGTCGAGGACCGCGACATCGACCGGCTCTTCGGCGGTCGCGCCGTCCTCGTGCCCGACGCCGCGCGGCTCGACGACTTTCGCCGCACGCTGCTGTCGATGCTGAACTCGCTCGACGCCAATCCCACCGCGCTGCGCTTCGAGCCCGCGCAGCGCCTGCTCGAGGAGACGGTCCTCGGTGCGATCGTCGCCCTTGCCGACGGCAACGACGCCGCGCCGGCGAGCGCCCCGGCCACCGGACGGCAGCACGTCGTCGAGCGCGCGCGCGCCTACATGGATGCGCACATCGACGAGCCGATGACGATCGCGGGGGTCTGCGTCGCGCTTGGCGTGAGCCGGCGCACGCTGCAATACAGTTTCCACGAAGTGCTCGGGATCAACCCGGTGCGCTTCCTGCGCGCGTTGCGCCTGAACGGCGTGCGCCGCGACCTGAAATGCGCGCCGGCGGGCGCCACCGTGCAGGACACGGCTGCACGGTGGGGCTTCTGGCACCTCGGCCATTTCGTGACCGATTACAAGCACATGTTCGGCGAGCTGCCGTCGGCGACCCTGCACGAGCGCTCCGCCGGCGCACGACGAAGGTTCGGAGCCGGGCGCGCGCCGCGGAGGGAGTGAGTGGGCGAAGCCGCGGGGGGGACCGCAGCGCCCTCGGCACGAGCGCCGCGCCGAGCGCGCCGGTTACCAGCGTGAAACGTCGCACGGGTTCGAGCGCCGGCGCGACAAGCGAGGGAGCGATCGGTGAAACACACGCGCATCGTCGTCGCCCGTTACGGCGGGCCCGATGCACTTCAGGTGCTCGAGGAAGAGTGCCCCGAGCCGAAGGCCGGTGAAGTGCGGGTGCGAGTGCTGGCCGCGGGTGTTTCCTTGCCCGACCTGATGATGCGCGAGGGCGTTCATCCCGAGACGCCCGCGCTGCCGTTCACGCCGGGGTGGGACCTGGTCGGCGTGGTGGATCGGCTCGGCGACGGCGTCTCCGCATCCGAACCCGCACTCGAACCAGGCCGGATCGTCGCCGCGCTGCCGATCAGCGGCGCGTACGCGGAGTTCGTCTGTCTGCCGCAACGCGAGCTGGTTCCGGTGCCATCCGGGTTGGACGCCGCCGAGGCGGTCAGCCTCGTGCTGAACTACGTCACGGCGTACCAGATGCTGCATCGTTCGGCAGAGGTCCGGCGTGGCCAGCGCGTGCTGATCCACGGCGCGGCGGGCGGGGTCGGCTCGGCACTGTTGCAGCTCGGGCGCCTCGCCGGGCTGGAGATGTACGGTACCTGCTCATCGCGGGGGGCGCCGGCCGTTTCCGACCTGGGCGGTATCCCCGTCGATTACCGGGAGCTCGACTTCGTGAAGGAAATTCACCGTCTCACCGGTGAGGGCGCAGACGCGGTCTTCGACGGCGTCGGCGGCACCCACATCTGGCGCTCGCGCAAGGCGCTGCGTCGCGGCGGGACGGTGGTGGCCTATGGTCTTACTTCCTCGTTGCGCGGGGGTCGATTGGCTTCCGGTCGTTCGGGGCGTCGTCATCGCTTTCGTGCAATCGCCATTTTCGGGCTGTATATCGCCGCCGGCTGGCTACTCCCGGGCCGCAAACGGGTGGTCCCCTACAGCATCCAGTGGCTCAAACGGCTGAGGCCGGAGCTGTTTCGCAAGGATCTGATCGCCCTCCTCGACCTCCTTCGACAGCGGAAGATCGAGCCGCTCATCGCGCAGCGGTTTCCTATCGCCGAGGCGAGACGGGCGCACGAGCTGCTCGGGAAGGGGGGCGTGACGGGCAAGATCGTGCTCGTGCGCAACGGGTCGTCGCTTGCATCGGGAGCGGCGTAACAGCGGACGCAACGGACGGCGCTTCGCGCCGCCGCCCCCTGCCGAGCCTCAGCGCGGGCGCCGCGGTATGCCGAGCTGCTCGTAGATCGGCCGCAGCACGTCGCGCACCATCGGCAGCCGCCGCCGATACCAAGCGACGGCGCAAAGCGCGAGGATGCCGTTCAGCGCGAATGTAAAGCGCGTGCCGAACGCGCCGGCGAGCGCGCCGGCGGCGAGATTGCCGAGCGGCGCCACGCCGAGGAACGCGAGCGTGTAGAACGACGCGACCCGGCCGCGCAGCCGGTCCTCGACGATCGTCTGCAGGATCGTGTTCACCGAGGCGGCGGCCAGAATGGTGCCGCCGCCGACCAGCACCATCAGCAACAGCGCGATCGGATAGATCTTCATGTATGCGAACGCGGCGAGCGCGCCGCCGCTCGTCGCCGCGGCGTACATGATGACGCGGCCGAGCCCGCGCACCGTCGCGCGGCGCGCGAGATACGCCGTCGACATCAGCGCGCCGAGGCCCGCGGCCGACAGCAGGTAGCCGAGCGTGTGCGGACCGCCGCCGAAGATATCCTTGGCGTAGACGGGCATCAGCGACGTGTACGGGGAAATGGTCCAGGCGAGCGCGGCGACGAGGACGAGCAACGCGCGCACCGGCTTCAGGCCGTGCGCGTAACGGGCGCCTTCGACCCAGCTCGCCCACCAGCCGGTGACGCTCGTCCGCTCCTCGTCCGGCGGCCAGTCCATCCGCGCAATCGCGACGATGACGGCGACGAACGACAGCGCGTTGAGGCCGAAGCAGATCGCCTCGCTGGTGACGGCGAGCAGCAGCCCGGCGATCGCGGGACCGACGACGCGTGCCGTGTTGACGAGCATCGAGTTCAGCGCGATCGCGTTGCCGAGATCGCCGCGATCGGCGATGAAATGCACGTACATCGACTGGCGCAGCGGCACGTCGAACGCCGAGCACGTGCCGAGCCACAACGCGAGCACGATCAGGTGCCAGGTCTCGATCCATCCGAATCCGACCAGCACTGCGAGCACCAGCGCCTGCGCGAGCATCAGCGACTGCGTCGTCAGCAGGCCGCGACGTCGATTGATCCGGTCGGCGAGCACGCCGGCGAGATTGCCGAACGTCAGGATGCCGACATTGTTGCAGAACGCGACGACGCCGAGCAGCCATGCGGAGCCGGTCAGCCGATAGACGAGCCAGCCCATCGCGACCTGCTGCAGCCAGGTGCCGATCAGCGACAGGCCCTGGCCGGTGAAGAACAGCCGGAAGTTGCGATGCCGGAGCGCGCGAAACGTGCGCGGCAGTGCGATCACCGGCATTCAGCGCCGCGCCAGCCGGTAGATGCGCGACTCGCCGTAGCCTTTCGCCAATGCGAGCTTGCCCATGTATTCGAGCGCGTAGTCGCGCTGTCCGGTCGACGCGAGGATCGCGGCGAACGCCTCGCTCGCGTAGACCATGCCGGGAGGCGTCACCGGCTCGATGCGCGCGGCGCGCGTGACGCTCGAGCCGAAGTAGCTGTCACGACCCGTGATCGGATCGTGGCCGCAGAACACGGGCCCGGCGTGCAGCGCGATCCGCACCTGGCTCGTCTCCGAAAGCCCCGCCGCCGTCCAGTCGACGCGAAGCATCGCCTCCAGGAAGCGCAGCGCGAATTCGGCGCCGTCGCACGTCGACGCGAACACCGCGTACAGCGCATCGCCCCACGTCTTCGCCTCGAGCGGCTTGCCGGGCGACGCCTCGATCAGCGCCGCGCCGATTTCCAGGAACCGGTGCTGGAACAGCGGCGCGTAGGCGTCGGGCAGCCTGCTGTAGCCGGCGAAATCGGCGAAGAGCATCGTCTTCAGCGTGCGTTGCGGGCGCGGCGCGACGCCCGCTGCGGCGGCCGGCGCCGCCGCGCTCTGCGTCGCCGGATCCGGCAGTTGAAGCCGCTGCCGCGCTTCGCCCTCCGTGCCGCCCGCGTCCGCCGGATTGCGGGCGCGAAGATCGCGCAGGTCGATCGTCACCGACGGTCCTGCATTGCGCGTCCAGCGCTCGAGCGTCGCGCGCGTTCCGCCGACCTTGCCGGCCTCGCCGGGGTCGACGACACAGAGCAGCGTGGGCGAGGTCTGGAGCTGCGCGGCGCGCAGCATCGAGAAGCCCTCCACCAGCACCGCGGCGTGCTCGAACAGCACGTCGTCGCCGAGGTAGCCCTCTTCGGTGGCCATGATGACGCGGGTGGCACGCGCGAGCGCCGCCTCGAAGCGCGGCAGCCACTCGTCGCCGCCGATCGCAACGCTCGTGCGCACGAAATCGCGCTTGTCGAACGGCAGCACGATGTTCACCTCCGCCCCCAGCTCGAGCGCCGCATCGACGAACAGCAGGTCGGCGCCGCAGGCGCCCGAGGTGAACACGATCGGCTGGTGCAGGCACGCGAGCCGCTCGCGGAGCGCCGCGTGGACCGCCGGCACGAGCGCGGCCGGAAAACGGGCCACCGGACGGTCCGGGGCATCGACCAGGTGCCCCGCGAACGCGACGACGTCGCAGACGCGCAACAGCCGCAACAGGTCCGCTGCCCGCGGAACGACGCGTGCAAGGAGACTCAACTGCCGGCGCATCGTGGCGACGATGCCGGCATTGCCGGCCGCGGTGCGCCAGGCGGCGTCGTAGCTTCGCGCCGCGCCGTCGAAGTCGCCGCTCACAAGCCGCGCTTCGCCGTCGGTGGCGAGATCCCAGACCGTGGGCGGCGTCGTTCGGGCCGCGAGGCGCGCCGCGATCTCGCCGGCAATCCGTGCCGCCGGCGCGCGGTCGCCGAGAAGCATCGACAGCGTCGCCGCGTTGATCCCCGGATACGGATCGTGCGCAATGGCGTACGCCTTCGCGTATTGTTCGCGCGCGCGCTCGAGATGCCGCATCGAGCCGGCATGCTCGGGAGCGCGATGGAACGCTTCCTTCCAGAGGTGGCCGCGCAGGCTCAGGATATCGGCGCGCCGCGCCGGAGCCTGCGCCACCGCGGTCTCGGCGGCGTCGAGGAGCGAATGGGCGACGTGCATCGCGCCGGCGCGCGCGTGCGCGAGTGCGCCCCAGTAGAGCAGCTCGGCATCGCCCGGCCGGCGTGCGATCGCGTCGCGGAACGCATCGCAGGCATCCCACGGCGCGCCCTGGTCGAGGTGATCGCGGATGCGCTCGAGCGTGCGTCCGGCCGGTTCCGCGGTGACACCGCGATCCGGGCTGGGAGGAGCGCGCTCCATGCGGGATTCCAGGTGTTGCGCGGGCACGTCGGCGTCGCGTGAACCGCAGGCAGCCGCGTCAGCGCCCTCGTCGCTGTTCCTCGCCGATCCACCCGCGCAGCCGTGCGACGCTGATCATCTTCTGCATGGCGGGTGGCAGGCGATCGAGGATCGTGGCGGCCTCGGCGAGCGCCGCAGCCTGCCGGCGCGGCGACGCGAGCGCGGAGACGTACAACGCGCGCGCGAACTGAACATGCTGGCCGGCATCGTCGCTGGCGCGCGCGTAGAGTCCGCGATGCAGTTTCACGACCGGTTCGATCAATCGCTCGGCGTCGGGGTAGCGCTGCTGCCGCGCGGCGATCATCGCGGCGAGCATCTGCTCGTCGCTCGCGTCGCGCGCGTCCTGCGTCGTACGCCTGGGAACGAGCTGGCGGTTGTCGATCGCGACCGTGATCGCCTTCTCGGCCGCGACGTAGTCCTGCAGCCGGTAGCACGCGTCCGCCAGGACGTAGGCGGTCGACACGAGGAGCTTGACGCGATTCAGCTCCTGGGACGAGTCCTCCGTCTTGCGGCGTTCGATGCGCCCGATCGCCGCCTGCGCCGTGCGGCGCACCGTCTGGAAATCCCCGGCGGCCGCCGGCAGCGCGTAGCCGAACTGCTGCTGCGCGAATTCATGCAGCAGGAAGGGGCCGAACGAGTCCGCGGGCAGCCCGCGCGCCGCCAGGTCTGTCAGCCGCGTGTTTTCCGCCAACGCCGCCTGCGCCGCCTTCGTCTCGCCGAGGTCCGCCTCCAGCACGACCAGCCCGCCCGCCGGGAACGACAGCGTGCGCGCCAGGAATGCCGACATGTTCACGCGCTGCTCCACCGCGCGCGCCGCGCGATACTGCTCGCGCGCATCGGCGATCCGTCCCATGCGGAACAGCGCGAACCCTTCCGACGATTTCGAGTTGGAAAGGTTGTTCCAGGAGATCTGGTTGCTCGGGTCGATCCTGACGATCGCGTCCCAGTCGCGCGCGCTGTCCCGAAACCAGGATACCGCCTTCGCGAGATGCAGGTCGTCGAACTCCGCCTCGCCGAGGCTCTGGAAGATCAAGCCCCGCGCGCGCATCGCTCCCATGTGGTTGGGCTGCCTCTCGAGCACCTGGTCGGCAACCTTCACCGCGTCCTCGCCGATGCGCCTCGTCTCGTCGGTCATCCCCAGCGCCTGGAACGCCGAGAGCTGCCAGGCGGTGGCTTCCGTGTACGCCGCCGCAGCGGGCGCATCGTCCAGCTTGAGCCCATCGATGCTTCGGTAGGCGACGCGCGCCTCCTCGAGCGTCTTGACCGCCGCTTCCTCCCGGTCGCCCGTGAGCTGCGCGTAGCCCAGGTAGTTCAGCGTCGCCCCGTAGGCGCGTCGCAACGCAACCGAAGGCCGGGGCGCCGTCATCATCGGCTTCAGCACGCTCACCGCCTCGACGGCGAGCTCCTGGGCCTCCTTGCGCTCGTTGAGACTGTCGCGCACGCGCGCCCGCGACATCAGGCCGATGGCGAGCCCGATCGCGGTGGCCTCCGAACGATCGCCCTCGCTGCGCAGCTTGCCGAGCACGCCGACCGCCTCCGCGAGCGCCTTGCCGCTTTCGTCCAGCTTGTTCTGCGTGCGCAGCACCGCGCCGTAGCGAACGAGCGCCAGCGCGCGATTGCGATTCGTCTCGTCGTTGCGCAGCTCGGCCGGAAGCGCGTCGTAGTAGTCGAGCGCGCGCTTCGAGAGCTGCGCGACGATGTCGAGGCGGCCGACGGGCTCGAGCTCGAGATAGAAATCGTCGA
>DASURV010000117.1:0-18977 GCA_036375455.1 Casimicrobiaceae bacterium
GAGACCGGCGGGCGTCGTCACCGGGGCTCACGCGAAGGATAGCGCGCGACCCGGCAGGGACGCTCCGCGCGCTACGCCGCGCCGGCGGCCGCTTCGTCGAGCACGCGGCCGCGCGAGGCGATCACGCGCGAGTAGAAGTGCGCGCTGTCCTTCGGCGTGCGCTTCTGGCTGTCGAAATCGACGTGCACGATGCCGAAGCGCTTCGAGTATCCGAACGACCATTCGAAGTTGTCGAGCAGCGACCATGCGAAATAGCCGCGCACGTCCACGCCGGCGGCGAGCGCCGCCTGCACCGCCTTCAGGTGCTTGCGCAGATAGTCGACCCGCAGCGGATCGGCGAGACGATCCGCGTCGGCGACCGGAGGATCGTAGAACGCGGCGCCGTTCTCGGTGACGTAGATCGGCGGATTGCCGTAGCGCTCGCTGACCCACGCGAGCGTATCGGTCAGTCCCTGCGGGAACACTTCCCATCCCGTCTCGGTGTACGTCGCCCGCTTCTGGCGCACCGCGGCGGCACGCAGCGGCCACGACGTCGCGTCGAAGCGCGTCACGCTGCGCGTGTAGTAGTTGATGCCGACGAAGTCGATCGGCTGCCGGATGAACGCCAGCTCGTCGGCGGGCCACGCGGGCCAGGCCTCGCCGAAGATCGTCGCGAGCTCCGTCGGATAGCGGCCGAGGAACACCGGATCGAGGTACTGGCGGTTCATGTAGGCGTGCGCGCGCGCCGCCGCTGCGCGATCCTCGGCCGTCTCCGATGCCGGATACTTCGGCTCCAGGTTCACGACGATGCCGATCCGGTGCCTGCCGTCCGCGCGATACGCCCGCACCGCCGCCGCATGCGCGCGCAGCAGATGGTGCGCCGCGATCGGCGCCTCGAACACGCTGCGATGGCCGGGGGCGAGGGTGCCGCGCAGGTAGCCGCCGTCGGCGACCACCCACGGCTCGTTCAGCGTCGCCCACATCGTCACGCGGTCATCGAGCCTGCGAAAGAGCATCGACGCGTAATCGGCGAACCAGTGCGCGATGTCGGGGTTGAGCCAGCCGCCGCGGTCGTCGAGCGCCGCCGGCAGGTCCCAGTGGAACAGTGTCGGCGCCGGCGCGATGCCGTTGGCGAGCAGCGCGTCGACGAGCCGCTCGTAATGGTCGAGACCTTGCGCATTCACGCTGCCCCGACCCTGCGGCAGCACGCGGCTCCAGGAAATGCTGAAGCGGTATGCGTTGATGCCGAGCCGCTTCATCAGCGCGACATCGTCCGCGTAGCGGCGGTAGTGATCGCACGCCACGTCGCCGGTATCCGCGTCGCGCACGAGGCCCGGCGTGCGCGTGAAGCGCTGCCAGATGCTGGGTCCCGCGCCGTCAGCGAGCGGAGAGCCTTCGACCTGATACGCCGACGTTGCGCTGCCCCAGAGAAAGGAGGCGGGAAATTCGATGCCGCTGTCGTCGGCGTTGCTCATGTCGGATGCTTTTCCCGGAGTGCGCGGCATCGGGCCGGTGCAATCACCGCGCGAATTGGACGACGACCTTCGCATCGAGGTCGTCGATGCGAAGCTCGTCGCCGGCGATCGTGACGGGCCTGCCGTTGACGGTTGCGTGCACGATGCGCGGCCACGGACCGGCGAGCACGAATCCGCCGGGAGGGACGCGTCCGCTCGCCGTCAGCGTCAGCTCGGCAACGCCCTCGGCGCTGCGGACCAGCGAATACGCGAGGCCGCCGTAGGGGGTGCGCAGGCCTCGGATCGCGACCCCCGCGCGATCGAGCCATGCGTCGGGGATGCCGGCCGCCAGCACCATGGCGCCGTCGCCGCCCCGCTCGTACGCGAAGAGGTCGAGCACGGAACGGATGTAATCGGACGCGACCCACGCGTGCGGGAGATCGCCGACGAACAACACCTGCCGCGGCTCGCGAGCGACGACTTCGGGCCATTGGTTCCAGGCCGGCGGGCGGCGGCCGGCCATGAAGAACTCGAGCAGCTCGTGCGCACGCTCGCGCCAGCCGAGGCGCACGAACGTCGCGACCGTGCGCAGCTCGTAAGGCGTGTACTCCTTCCACGGCACGGCGCCGTCGCGGCGCGCGACGAACTCGCGCCAGTAGCGCTCGAACGTCGGGGCCACGAGCTCGGGCGGCAGGTAGCGCGCATCGCCACCGGGCGCGAACGCGATCGTCGAGGACGCCGGGTCGAAGTCGCCGAGCTCGGCCGACCCCGGCAGATAGTCGATGCGGTGCGCGGCGGCCGCCGCACGCAGCGACGCGACGAGGTCGCCGCGGAACTCGTCGCGTGCGGCGGCGAGTCGCCGCGCCGCCTTGCCGTGCCCGAGCGCATCGGCGATCATCGCCGCGCTCGTGTAGCCCTTCAGCGCCCAGAAGTCGTCCCAGTACGAGTGCATCGGCTTTGCGGCATAGCCCTCGTGGCTGATCGACGCCGGCAACAGGCCGAACGTGGCGCTGCGCACCCCGCCGCGAGCCGTGTCGTCGCGCTCGCTGCGGCGCAACGCCTCCATGTAGCTCGCCGCCGCCTCCACGTGCGGCCACATCTCGCCGAGCAATGCGCGATCCCCGGTGTAGCGGTAGATCTCGCCCGCGAGGAACAGGAATTCGCCGGGACTGTCGTTCTCGGGGACCGGATCGGCGCCGCGCGCGTCGACGCAACAGGGCACCTTGCCGCTGGCGAACTGATGCGGCGCGTACCAGCGCAGATAATCCGCCGCGACGCCCGCATGTCCGAGGCGCAGCAGCGACTCCGCGATCATCGTCCCGTCGCGTATCCACGAGCGCGCGTACGCGCGCGTCCCGGGCCGCAGCATCGCCGCGTCGCGCGTCACCAGGATGTGGGCGAGCGCGGTGCGCAGCGTGTCGGCGACCGGTTGCGCCTCGTGCGGTACGCGAAGCGTCACGCGCTCGAGCTTCGAGCGCCATGCCGAGGCCGCGCTCGCCTGCTCGCGCGTGAGCCATTGCGCGGGCGCGACCCCGGTCGGCGCCGGCGGCCCGGCGGAGTCGGCGAGTGGAGCGACGACGCCCAGCGTCGCGCTCGCGCGCGGCGCGAGCGTCAGCGGATAGAAGAGCACGCCCGACGCATAGCCGAAGTCGTCGCGAAGCTCGTGCCGCGATCGCGCGTCGGGCGTCGCAAGCGCCGCGACGAGAGGCCCCGCGTCGAACGGCCGCAGCGCGACGCGCCCGGGCGGCGCCAGCGGGTAGAGCTTGCGCCCGCCGTTCACGGTGAGCGCGCGGCCATCCCATGCCAGCTCGCGAATCGGCGCCACGCCGCCTGCCGTGTTCAGGAACTGCGCCGGCGGGTTCACCTGGAACGGTCGCACCGCAAGCGCGAGCGTGATCTTCAGCGGTTGATCGGTCGAATTCACGACGTCGTAGCGGGCGGCGAGACGCACGTCGACGGGCGTGCCCGCCGCAAACGACGTGATCCGCAACGACCATCGCGGCGTGCTCCACTGCACGCCCGGCATCGGCAGATCGTCGTCGACGAGGAACGGTTGCGAGTCGACGTCGGCCCAGGTGCGCACCCTGCCGCGCTCGACGACGAACGGCTCGAGCGTGAAGCCGCCCTTGCCGATCTCGAGCGCGCCGTCCTCGGACAGCAGGCCGCTGTCGCTGCCGCCATCGACACCGACGATCGTCCATGTCCCTTGCTCGCCGGAGAACCCGCGCGGAAAGGATCCGCGCGGCGCCGCGCGCGCGAGCGCCTGGAAGAACGCGTTCGGCGTGGCGCCGAATGCGAGGTCCTCGACGCTGATCTCGGAGAGCGCGTACGCGCGCCTCGGACCGTCGTGCAGCGCGAGCCGCAGGTAGCGCGTCTCGGCCTCCGTCAGCAGCAGCGCCGCCCGCCCCGCGCCCCCCTCGGTGACGCGGCGCACCGTTCGCCAGCGTCTGCCGTCGTCGGAGAATTGCACGTCGTAGCGCGACGCGTACGCGTCCTGCGCCCAGCGCAGGACCAGACCGCCGAACTCGCGCGGCTGCCCAAAATCCATCGTCAGCCACTGCTCGCGACCGGACGCCGGGTCGCTGTGCCACGCGGTCGCGATCTTGCCGTCGACGGCGCGCGCGGGCTGCGCGCCCCGCTGCGACGACGATGCGCGCAGCCTGGGCTGCGGCCACGCGGCGGGGGGCGGCGGCAACTCCTGCAGCGCCAGGTCACTGACGTAGATGGCCCCGCGGCCGCCGCCGCGCCCGGCCGCCACGGCAATCTCGATCGCGGCGGCGTGGCGCAGCGTGCGCTCCCTCGTCGGTCCCCAGGCGAACTCGATCTGTCGCCGCTTGATCGTGACCTGCTGCCATTCGCGCGGGAACGCGAAGTTCGGCCGGTTGTACCACCAGACGTTGTCGCCGCTCGCGTCGACGAGCTTGACCTGCAGGTCGTTGACCGGAGCATCGGCGCGCAGCCAGAACGTGATCGCGTAGTTTTCCGGCAGGTCGACGGGCAGCGCGCGCCGCGCCAGCGCGTACCCCGCCGTGCCGCCGAGATCGAACGCGAGCCGCATCGCGGGCCGCTTCGCATCGACGACTTGACCGAGCGCTGCCGTCACGCCGTCGGAGGCAACGGCGCTCCAGGTCGCGACATCGTCGAAGCGGTCGAGCACTCGCGTTCCCGGCTGCGCGCGGGCGAGCGGCGCGCCGAGGATCGACGCCAGCGCGAGCGCGAATGCGAGCCATGCGCCAAGGCCGCGCGAAGGCCGGGCGCTCATCCCTTGACGCTTCCCATCGTCAGGCCCTGCAGGTAGTAGCGCTGCAGCCCGAGGAACACGACGAGCACCGGCACGATCGTCAGCACGGCACCCGCCATCATCAGCTCGTTGTCCTGGACGTGCTCGCGCGACAGGCTCGCGAGCGCGACCGGCAACGTGTACAGATCGCTGTCCGTCAGCACGATCAGCGGCCACATGAAGTCGTTCCAGGTGCCGAGCAGCGTGAAGAGCGCAAGCGTCACGATGATCGGCTTCAGCAGCGGCACGACGACGAGGCCGAAGATCCGCCATTCGCTCGCACCGTCGATCCGCGCCGCCTCGAGCAGATCGTCCGGAATCGACAGCGCGTACTGGCGCACGAGGAAGATGCCGAAGATGCTTGCGAGCGCGGGAACGAGGACGCCGCCGTAGCTGTTGACGAGGCCCAGGTGCTTCAGCAGCAGGAACAGCGGCACCATCGCGACCTGCCCGGGAATCACGAGCGCGCCGAGCATCAGCCTGAAGATGCGCTCGCGCCCCGCAAAGCGCAGCTTCGCGAACGCATACCCGGCCATCACGTTGAACACGAGCGACAGCACGGTCGCGCCGACCGCCAGCAACACGCTGTTCGCGAGATAGCGTCCCATCCCCGCGTGGGCGAAGAGCTCGCGATAGTTGGCGAGCGTCGGGTGCGCCGGCACGAGCGGCGGCGGATACCCGCTCGCCTCGCCCGGCGCCATGAACGAGACGGCCAGCATCCACAGCAACGGGAACAACGCGACGCCCGATGCGCCGAGCAGCGCCGCGTTGACGAGGATCGCCGCCGGTCGCGGAATCATGCCGAGGTCCGGGCGCGCCGCATCTGGCGCATCTGCACCAGCGTGACGGCGAAGATCAGCAGGAACAGCAGGAACGCCACTGCCGAGGCGTTGCCGAGGTTCCACCACTTGAACCCTTCCTCGTACATCAGATAGAGGACGCTCACGGTGCTCTGCAGCGGACCGCCCTGCGTCATCACGTACGGCTCGGCGAAGAGCTGGAAGTAGCCCGCGACAGTCATGATGCCGACGATCGCGAGGATCGGCATCAGCATCGGCAGCGTCACGTAGCGAAACTGCTCGAGCGCGGACGCGCCGTCGATCCGCGCCGCCTCGTAGAGCTCGCGCGGGATGTTCTGCAGGCCGGCGAGCAGGATGATCATGTTGTAGCCGAAGTTCTTCCACACCGCGAAGAGGATGATCGCCGGCATCGCGAAGCGCGGGTCGCCGAGCCAGTCGATCGGCGCGATGCCGATCGCGCCGAGCGCGTAGTTGATGAAGCCGTAGCGCGTGCCGAGCAGATAGCGCCAGATCACCGCCACCGCGACGACCGTCGTGACGACCGGCGCGAAGAGCGCCGTGCGAAAGAGCGCGTGGAAACGCGCCCGCGGCGAATTGAGCAGCAGCGCCGCCCCGAGCGATGCGGCGAGCGAGAGCGGAACGCCGACGACGACGAAGTACAGCGTGTTGCCGAGCGCCTTCCAGAACAGCGGCCGCTGCAGCAGCTCGACGTAGTTGGAGAGTCCGACGACACGGAGGTTCCGCAGGTCGGCGAGCGCGTAGATGTCGAAGTCCGTGAGGCTCATCGCAAGCGCGGCCAGCACCGGTACGACGAAGAACACGCCGATCACCAGCAGCGCCGGTCCGACGAACCACCACGCGACCGCGCGCCGCGCGGTGACGAGCCGGGGGCCTGTCAACGCCATGGCGTCAACGGGTCCTAATCACGCGCGCCGCGGGCGAGCAGCCACCGTCGCTTCTCGAGGATGCGGTCGGCGCGCGCGTCGAGCTCCCGCACGGCCTGGTCCACGGTCAACTCGCCGCGTGCCGCGCGCTCGGCGACCAGACGCATCTCGTCGGCGATGCGCTCCCATTCGGGCACCTTGGGCGCCGGCTTCACGCGCTCGAGCTGGTCGCGAAACGCCCGTGCGGGAACATCGGCGGCGAGCGCCGGGTCGTTCCACGCGCTGCGGCGTGGCGGCAGATCGCCGGTCAGCGCGTGAAAGCGGACCGCGACGTCGGGCCGCGCCAGGTATTCGACCAGTTGCCACGCCGCGTCCTTCGCCTTCGAGGCGCGGAAGAGGACCAGGCTCGAGCCGCCCGCGATCGACGCGCCGGGGCCCGCCGGTCCCGGCAACGGCGCGGTGGACCAGGCGTGCTGCACGGCAGACGGCAGGCGCCGCCTGAATTCGCCGATGTTCCACGGCCCGGAGATGTAGAACGCGAACGTGCCGCGGCCGAACTCGGTCCACACGTTCGACAGTTGCGATGCCGTGACCGGTGGCGCGTAGCCGTCGCGGAACATGGCGACGTAGTAGCCGAGCGCGCGGCGAAAGCCCTGGCTCGAGAAGTTGCCGTAGCGTCCGCCGTCGCGCAGCAGCGGATCGTCCTGCTGCAGCGCCAGCGCAAGCAGCGGCTCGAACTCGTTCATCGGCAGCAGGATCGCGTAATGGCCCGGCTGCGCACGCGCCTCGACGGCGGCGAGCGCCCGTGTCCATTCCGGCCACGATGCGGGCGGTGCCGCCACGCCCGCCTCGGCGAGGATGTCGCGCCGATAGAAGAGCAGGCGCGTATCCACGTACCACGGGACTCCGTACACGCGGCCCGCGACGACGTTCGTGTCCCAGATCCCGTCGAAGAAATCATTCACGTCGAGCGCGGACGACGCGATGGACGCGTCGAGGGGTTGGAGTGCGCCGAGCGCGACGAATTCCGGAATCCACGTGTTGCCGAGCTGGCAGACGTCGGGCGTGGCGTCGCCCGCGAACGCGGTCAGCAGCTTCTCGTGCGCCGCCGTCCACGGAAGCTGCTGGACGTCCACGCGGATGCCCGGATGCGTCCGCTCGAATTCGGGGAGCAGCGCCGTGACCACCTCGCCCTCGCGACCCATCGCCCAGAAGCGGACGACGGTGACGTCGGCTGCGCGCTGGCCGCAGCCCGCGCCGAAGACGGCCGCGCCGATGACGAGCAGGAGCGCCGCGAGGCGGCGGTAACCCCGACCGCTCACTGCGTCGAGGCGGCGAGCCAGCCTCCCGAGAAGCCGGCGCGCTCCAGGCCGCGACGGATGTACGGGTTTTCGCGCATCACGTTCCAGATCAGCCCGCTGCGATAATTCTCGATCATCGCGACGAGCGCGCCCTGGTCGATGCCGAGGTAATCCTCGTCGACCCAGCCGAAGCCCGGGACGTAGCGACCCTGGTGCACCGGGACGTCCCCGAACGTGAAGCTCGGATTGAACGCGTCGAGGAAGCCGTACGTGCCATAGATGTAGCGGCCGAAGCGGCGGTACATGCTCACCACGGCGGGAATCGCGAGTTCGGGGGCGAACGGAATGGACGCCACCGCGGCGGTGGGCGCGAGCGTGCAGTCGTCGTGCGCCGCAGCCCCGCCGATGCCCCGGGCCGTGTACGCGCGGAAGATGCGCTTGCCGGTCGGATCATCGATCTCGATGTTGCCTGGGCCGTCGCTCGCGGTGATGCCCCAGACGGTCGCCCCGTAATCCTTGCAGCGCAGCGGATTGGCGATCGCGTATGCCCGCTGCGCATAGATCGCGCGGCGCGTGTTCTCGAAATAGTCGATGCCCCGCTTGCGCATGTACGCATCCTGCACGTGGCGGAAGTCGAGCCAGATGTGCGAATACTGGTGCCCGAAGAGCGGCGCGAATCCCAGGTATTCCTGGCCGAAGCCCTTGTGCCAGCTACCGTCGTAGGTGCTCGTCCACTGGTCCCAAGCGTCGGTGTCGACCGGCGACGTCGGCGACGCGAGCGCGAGCACGTAGACCAGCATCGCTTCGTTGTAGCCGCGCCAGTCGTACTCGAGGAACCCCTCCTCGGGCGACCAGCCGAGGCTGATCGCCGGGGGCCGCGGCCGTGCCCATTGCCAGTCGACGCGGCGATAGATCTGGTCGACGAGGCGGCGGATCTCCACCTCCTCCGGATGCGCGCCATCGAAATACGACTGGCAGAACAGCGCACCCGCGAGCAGCAGCGCGGTGTCGACCGTCGAAAGCTCGCTGTCGTCGAAGCGCTCGCCGGTCCTCATGTCGAGGAAGTGATAGAAGAACCCCTTGTAGCCGGCGACGCCGTGCTGGTGGGGCCCCTGTGGCGCGCGATCGAGGAAGCGCAGCGTCGCGAGCACGCGCTGGCGCGCCTCCTTGCGCGTCACGTAGCCGCGCTCGACGCCGATCGGATACGACGTGAGACCGAAGCCCACCGCCGCGATGCTGGCGAACGACGGCGTCGGATAGCGATCGGGGACGAGGCCGTTCTTCGGATTCGTCGTGTCCCAGAAGAAGCGGAACGTGCGCTCCTCGAGATCGATCAGGATGGGGTCGACCAGCGGACTCGTGCGGCGTGCCTGCAGATCGTGCAGCGCACCATCGCCGAGCGCCATGCTGCGGCCGTAGGCCATGCCGCGACCGTAGAACGACAACATCACGACGATGGCGAGCGTCGCCATCGATACCACCGCCACCAGCCAACGCTGGCGAGACATCACCACCTTCATCCACCGGCCTCGCGTCGCGCAAGACGAGACTTCACCATCGAGTGCCCGGGTTCGACACTGCCGCCCGAAAAACCCTGGCGGCGATGCCCCCGCGGCATCGCCAAGAAAAAGCATGACGTGCGCCAAAGGCGCGCGCCGCTCCCGAGGCACGGCGAGAGCGCCGGCTTCGCCCGCAGCGAAGCCCTCGCGGCGCGGATGTCGATTCGCACGTCGCGCGATGGCGTGGAGCCGGGCGCTACCGCCCGCGGCGTTTGGTGACGCGGTGCGGCAACTGCGGCGACCGGAGCCGGACCACCGCGTCCTTCGGGAAGGCGCGAAATCCTACCATTTCCGGCCGGGCCCTCGCACTCGACCCGGCAACGGCAGTCAGTCGCGAAGGGCCGCCCCGAGCGACTGACCAGCCCCCCGGGGGGCAGCGAGCGGAGCGAGCGTGGGGGGATGTTTCATCCCAGTCGCGAAGGGCCGCCCCGAGCGACTGACCAGCCCCCCGGGGGCAGCGAGCGTGGGGGGATGTTTCCCCAAATTTGTCACGCGGCGTCGCGGGATTTGCGCAGCCCGAGGACTTCCGAGAAGTATCCGGCGGCGCACGCCGGCTGCAGGATGAGGCTGTACCCGAACGCATACGCGAGGAATCCGGAAAGATTGCGGCGCACCCGCAGCCCGTTCGACGCGAACATCTGCGATCCGACCCGGTACATCAGGTAGTTGATGCCGACGGCGAGCGGCAGCAGCGCGAGCGTGATCGGCCCGGCGATCCACCAGATGCCGAAAAGCGCCAGCACGATCCCGGGAATGAAGAGCACCGTGTAGAGGAGGTCGAGCCACGGGTAGAACAGGTTCCACCAGACGAACAGCGTCGACAGCCGGGGCTTCAGCAGGATGTCGGGAAACTGCCGGAACGCTTCCCGCATGCCGCGCGCCCAGAGCTGGCGCTGGCGGACGAATCCGCGCAGCGTGTCGGGCGCATGGACGAAGCAGCAGGCATCCTCGGCGTGGCCGACGCGGTAGTCGCGCCGCAGCATCGCCCAGGTCAGCACGATGTCCTCGCCGGCGCAATCCGCCCACCCGCCGAGTTCGCGCAGCGTCGCCCGATCGTAGAGCGAGAATGCGCCCTGGGCGACCAGCGTGCCCTGGTAGAGCGATTGCACGCGCTTGATGGCGGCAATCGCGTGGAAGTAGTCCCACTCCTGCGCCCTCGTCACCCAGTTCCGGCGCGAATTGCGCACGAGCATCGTCCCGGCGACCGCCCGCGTGTTCGGCGGGTCGCTCAGGTAACGCTCGACCAGGTTGCGCAGCGCGTTGCGGTACAGGAACGAATCGCCGTCGAGCGTCACCACCAGGTCGAAGCGAGCCTCTTCGAGGCCGCGGTTGAACGCTGCCGCCCTCCCGGCGCTCGCCGGCTGGCGCAGCAGCCGGAGCCATTCGTAATCGCAGGCGTCGACGATCGCGGCCGTGCGATCGGCCGAGCCGTCGTCGACGACGAACACCTCGAACGCGCCCGGGTAGTCCTGGTTCGCGATCGAGCGCAGCGTGTCGGCAATCGACGCTTCCTGGTTCCGGGCGGCGATCAGGATCGATACCGACGGATAGCGGCTCGGCTGCATCCGCGCGGGACGCCGATCAAGCAGCAGGCTCGCGATGAGAAAGGCATTCATGAACCCGGGCACGAGCGCGATCGCGCCGATCGCCAGCAGTGCAAGCGGCATTCCGATCGCCGCTCCCAACCCGCCGATCCACGGCAGCGCGATGATCGCGGTCAACGCGCACCACGCGCTGCTCGCGAGCAATGCCAGCGCGAATTTCCCGGGCACCGGGAGGTAGAACGGCGCGTTCGACGTCGGCCGCTCCGCCGACGCCATCGTCTCGGCACGGTCGAGAGCCGAGTCCGCGACCGGCTGGATCACCGCCCGCGCAAACGCCATCTCGCCGGCCGATCTGGGCGCCGGCTGCGGCTCGAGGGGCTCGCCGTCGCCCTTTGCGTGCATCCCGCCCGATCCGAGAGTCGCGTCGCTGCGCATCGTGTGCGCGGAGCGGCAAGTGGCGTGCCACGATTTGTCGCCGGCAGACGCCCTGGCCGGGACCCCTGCAACCTGCACGCTACAAGGCGAAGGGGCCGATTTTGTCCTAATATGCGCGCCACGGTTGCCTTAGCATGGACGTCACGCTTTTCACCGCCGAGATCGACACCCACCGCCGCTACCTGCTGCGCGTCGCCCAGTTGCAATTGCGTGACCCCGACCTCGCCGAGGACGTCGTGCAGGAAACGCTGGTGGCCGCCCTGTCGGCGCGGGACGGCTTCACCGGCCGGTCGAGCCTGAAGACGTGGCTCACCGGCATCCTCAAGCACAAGATCGTCGACGCGATCCGCCAGAAACAGCGCCAGCCGATCGTCGCGGCGACGTTCGAGGAGGAGACCGACCTCGAGGAGTTCGACCCGATGTTCAAGGACAACGGCGGCTGGGTGGCACCGCCGTCCGACTGGGGCGACCCCGAGAACGCCCTGGCGCGGCAGGAGTTCATGGACGTGATGCAGCTTTGCCTCGACAAGCTGCCGCCGAACACGGCGCGGGTGTTCATGATGCGAGAGGTCATGGAGCTCGAGAGTGACGAAATCTGTAAGGAATTGACGATCACGGCGAATAACCTGTGGGTGATCCTCTACCGCGCCAGGATGGCGCTGCGCCACTGCCTCGAGCAGAACTGGTTCGCCGGGACCTCGCGCGGCTGACGATCGACTCCTCCGACACGCCATGCTTCCGCGCCGACTGACACACATGGTGACCTGCAAGGAGGTGAGCCGGCTGCTCTCGCAGGGAGAGGACCGCCGGCTCGGGCTGTTCGAGCGCGTGAAACTGCGCCTCCATTTGCAGGTCTGTGCAGGATGCGCGCGCTTCGCGCGGCAACTCGCGTTCATGCGCGCGGCGCTGCAGCGGTACAAGAGCTAGCGCGGCGATGTCCGCAACGGCGAACGAAAGGGAAATGCTGACGCTGACCCTCAACGGCGCGGCCACCGAGGTCGCGCTCGACGCGTCGACGATCGCCGAGCTCGTGGCGGCACTGGGGCTCGCCGGCAAGCGCATCGCCGTCGAGAAGAACGGCGAGATCGTGCCGCGCAGCCGCTACGCGACGACGCCGCTCGCGCGCGGCGACCGCCTCGAGATCGTGGGGGCGGTCGGCGGCGGTTGACATGGATGCGCTCGTCGTGCCTGGCGTAAAATCGGCACGATGAACGCACCCGCAGACCCCTCGACTCTCACCGACCCGCTGGTCGTCGCCGGCCGCACCTATCGGTCGCGGCTGCTCGTCGGCACCGGCAAGTACCGCGATTTCGGCGAGACGCGCGACGCGATCGTCGCGTCCGGCGCGCAGATCGTGACGGTCGCGATCCGGCGCACGAACATCGGCCAGAACGCCGGCGAGGCCTCGCTCGTCGATGCGTTGCCGCCGACCGAATTCACGTACCTGCCGAACAGCGCCGGCTGCTACACCGCCGACGAGGCCGTGCGCACGCTGCGGCTCGGCCGCGAGCTGCTCGACGGCCATGCGCTGTGCAAGCTCGAGGTGCTCGGCGATGCCGCGTCGCTGTACCCGAACGTGCGCGAGACGCTGGTCGCCGCCGAGCGGCTGGTGGCCGACGGCTTCGAGGTGATGGTCTACACGTCGGACGACCCGATCGTCGCGCGCGAGCTCGAGCGAATCGGCTGCGTGGCGATCATGCCGCTCGCGTCGCTGATCGGCTCGGGGATGGGCATCGTCAACCCGTGGAACCTGCGGCTCATCCTCGAGCAGGCGCGCGTGCCGGTGCTCGTCGACGCGGGCGTGGGCACCGCTTCGGATGCGGCGATCGCGATGGAGCTCGGCTGCGCCGGCGTGCTGATGAACACGGCGATCGCCAAGGCGCAGCATCCGGTGCGCATGGCGCGCGCGATGAAGCTCGCCGTCGAGGCGGGGCGCGAGGCGTTCCTCGCCGGCCGGATGCCGCGCAAGCTCTACTCGGCAGCCCCGAGCTCGCCGACCACCGGCCTGATCGGTTGACCCGCATGCGCTGGCGCGCGTGGGCGGCGCTGGCGGCGCTCGCCCTTCCGGCATCGGCGCACGCGGCGCCGCTCGCCGCGGCGGAGATCGCGGCGCTCTGCAGGAACGCCGAGGACCAGGCGCATTGCGGACGCCTCGTCGAGGCGCGGCAACTGCGCCGCTGGCCGAAGCTCGCCGAGCGCGACGGCGACGAGCTGCGCGTGCCCTACCAGCCGCTCGGCCTCACGGTGTTCCGCGACCGGATCGACATCGTCGGCGCCAAGTCGTATGCGCTCTGGGACTACCTCGAGCATCTCGACACGCTCGTGCTGTTCACGACCGACGGCGAGCGCACCGGCTTCCTGCTGATGCAGCGCCAGGGCGGCGAGGAATATCGGCTGCCGTCCGAGCCGGTCCTCGCGCCGGACGAGCGCCACTTCGTCACCGCGGACTTCTGCGATCGGGGCTGCGAGAACGAGGTCGCGCTCTGGCGCATCCAGGCGAAGGCCGTGCAGAAGGTCTCCAGGTGGGCACCGCCGGCGCCGTGGACCGACGTGAGCGTCACGTGGAAGGGCGCCGATGCGATCCGGCTCGAGTATTCGATGCCCGGCGAGCCGAATCCCCGAACGCTGGAGCGGCCCCTCGCCGATCCGTCGTGGAAGGCGCCCGCCCGATGATGGGGGATGAAGCAATCGCCGCGGGGCCGTCCCCAGGCGCCGATCATGCGAACCCTGCGACCGCGACGCCTCCTGGACATCGCGCGGTGCGCAGCTTCGTCCTGCGCCAGGGGCGGATGTCGCCGGCGCAGCAGCGCGCCTGCGACGAGCTGCTGCCCCGTTACGGCGTAGCCGCGGCCGCGCCGCTCGACTTCCACGCCCTCTTCGGCAATGCGCACCCCGTGGTGCTCGAGATCGGCTTCGGCATGGGGGAGACGACGGCGGCGATCGCCGCCGCCCATCCCGCGGTCAACTTCCTCGGCGTCGACGTGCATTGGCCGGGGGTGGGCGCGCTGCTGCGCCGCATCGACGCGCAGCGGCTGACCAACGTGCGCGTGCTGCGCCACGACGCCGTCGACGTCGTCGAGGCGATGATCGCTCCGGCGTCGCTCGCGGGCGTTCACGTCTATTTTCCGGATCCGTGGCCGAAGAAGCGGCACCACAAGCGGCGGCTGCTGAAGCCCGCGTTCGTGCACACGCTCGCGTCGCGGCTTGCGCCGGGCGGTTACCTGCACGTCGCAACCGACTGGCAGCCCTACGCGGAGGAAATCCTGGCCACGCTCGCGGCGGAACCGCTGCTCGCCAATACGGCACAGGGGTTCGCGCCGCGACCCGCGTGGCGCCCGCTCACCAAGTTCGAGCGCCGGGGGCTCGAGCGCGGGCACGCGGTGTTCGACCTGCTGTTCACCGCCGCGCCTGCGGCGAGCCGACCGATTCGGGGGCCTGCTGCCGCGTGAGCGCGAGCAGTGCGCGCAGGGCCTCGCGCGCGACCGCGCGCGAAAAATGGCGCTCGACGTTGTTCCGTCCGCCCGCCGACAGCCGTTCCCACAGCGCGCGATCCTCGTACGCGCGCGCGATCGCGGCCGCGAACGCCGCGGGCTCGTCCGCGACGAGCACGTCGTCGCCGTCGGCGAGCCCCATCCCCTCGACGGACGGTGTGGTCGCGACGACGGGCAATCCGTGGCTCATCGCCGAATTGACCTTGCCCTTGACCCCCGCGCCGTAACGCAGCGGCGACACCGAGATGCGGCAGCCGTCGAGATACGGCACGATGTCCGGCACGTGGCCGAGGATCGCGAGGTCCTCCGCCGCGAGCGCGCGCACCGACGCGGGCACGCGGCTGCCGATCACGTAGGTCTTGACGCCCGGCAGCAGGCGCCGCACGTGCGGCAATATCTCGCGCGCATACCACAGCACCGCATTGACGTTCGGCGGGTGCTGGAATCCGCCGATGAAGACGAGACCGCGGCGCGCGTGCCACGGTGCGACGCTCGCGACCGATTCGTGGATGTTCGACAGCAGCACGACGCGCGACGCCGGCGCAAGCTCGCGCAGCAGCGCCTGCTCGACGGGCGAGACAACCAGCGTCACGTCCGCCTTGGCGATCAGCGCGAGCTCCTCGCCGCGCTTCGCCCGCGCGGACAAGGCGGCGGCGCGGCCGCCCTCCAGCTCGGCGAGCCGTTCCTCGCGCAGGAAATGCAGGTCGACCGTGTCGAAGACGATCAGCGCGTCGGGCGCGGCCTTGCGCGCCGTGTCGATGTGCCGCGCCGCGACGTAGTGGCGCGACAACAGGATGACGTCGAACTCCCGGCCGCGCTCGACCAGCAGTCGCGCCACCGAGCGCACGTACGGGTGGAACAGCACCTCGATGCCGCGCTGCTGCAGCCCGGTCACGTAAGGCTCGCGGTGCTCGAGATTGTCGGCGACGAACGTCACCTTGCAGCGCAACGACGTCGCGATCTCGAGCAGCGCATGCATCCGCAGCGACCCGGAGTCCTGGTCGGGCGTCAGCATGCAGGCGTCGATCACCAGCATCCGGCGGCTCGCCCAGCGATCGCGCTCCAGCTCCGGGCGCTCGCCATTGGGCCGATGGCGCGCGAGCGCCGCGGACCACTTGGCCGCGAACGAGGCCTGGTTGATCGCCTGGTGGCGCTTGATCCCCTGCGACAGGTCGGTTCCCGACGTCTGCCCCTCGAAGTGCACGATGCGCGCCGCCGGCTGATAGAAAGTGCTGCCGCCGCGGGCACGAACGGCGAACGCGAGGTCCGTGTCCTCGTAATACGCGGGCGCGTAACGGGCATCGAAGCCGCCGAGCTCGGCGAAGACGGCGCGGCGGATCGCAAGGCATGCGCCCGAGCAGTAATCGACCTCGCGCACGTAGTTGTAGGCGGGCCGATCGGGATCGTCGTCGCGCCCGAAGTTCCACGCGCTCCCGTCGCGCCAGACGATGCCCCCCGCCTCCTGCAGCCGGCCGTCGGGATAGATCAGCTTCGCGCCGACGATTCCGGCGTGCGGGTGCTCGCGCAGCACGCGAAGCAGCGCATCGAGCCAGCCGGCCGTCACCAGCGTGTCGTTGTTCAGCAGCACGATCGTCTCGCCGCGCGCGAGCTCGAGCGCGCGGTTGCAGGTGCCGATGAATCCGAGATTCGCGGCATTGCGCTCGAAGCGCACGCCGGTGACCTCCGCGAGCCGATCCGCGAGCGCTTGCGGCGATGCGTCGTCGATGACGATCACCTCGAACGCGCCCGAAGCGTGGCGCGCGATGCTCGCGAGGCAGCTAAAGGTCAGCAGCGGCTCGCCGTATGCCGGGATGACGATCGACGTCGCGGGCGCATCGGAGGTCGGCACCGCGAGCGGCGCGATGCGTGCCTCGAGCCGATAGTTCGGCGCCTTCGCCGGCCGGAATCGCCCGCGGGCGCGGAGCTTGCGCAGCGCACGCCGGGCGAGCGGCCCCGCGCCTTCGTTGCGCAGGATCGTGAGCGCCGCGCCCGCGTAGCGCGGGAGCTGCCGCGTCGCGCGCCAGCGCGTGGCGAGCTGCGCGACGGCCACTTTGGCGCGCTGGCCCGCGGCGCGGAGCGGCGCGGTCACGCGCCACGACGTCGAAGTCTCGAGGTCGCGCGTGCGCGAGCGTGCCGCGGCGAGGTCCTCCTCGAGCGTGCGCGCGCTCGTGCGCAGTGCCTCCAGCTCGCGCCGCGCCTCGACGAGATCGATTGCCAGCGTCTCCTGGCCGCCGTCGCGATGCTCGCGTATCGACGCGAGCTCCGCGTGGTCGCGATCGGCGATCTCGACGCGGCGTCCGAGCTCCGCGCGCGCTTCGGCGTGGCCGCAGAGCGCTCCCGCGGCGAAGAGCCGCGTCAGCGTGAGCTGCGCCGGGCCGCGCTCCCCGGGGCCCGCGAAGAAGTGGAGCGGATCGAGCGCCGGCACCGGCTGCGACACCCGCTTCGGCGCGGCGAGCGGCGCGAGATAGAGCTCGCGATAGCGGTCCGGACTCATCACGACGCGGCGTGAAGCGACAGGTCGGCCGTCGCAGGGGCCCGCGGCGGCCGCGAGGCGTCGGCGGCGACCTCCAGCAACGCTGCGTTCCACTGCCCCGCATCGGCGTCGAACGGCAGCAGGCGCACGCTTGCACGGCCGGCGAGGCGCTCCGGCAACGCGCCGAGCGCGGACGCGACGATCGGCGTGTCCGTCGCGAGCGCGACGGATAACGTGTACGAGTACGTCTCGGGCACCTGCGCCGGAAAGAACAGCACGTCCGCCCGCTCCGCGGCGAGCAGGCGTGCGAGATCGGTCTCCGCATAGGAGCCATGAATCGTCAGCGGGACTTCGGGGGACTGTGCGATGGCCTCGGTCGTCGCGCCGAGCACGCGGAAGGCGAGCGGAAGGCCGCGGGCCCGCGCATCCTGTGCGCAGGCCGCAACGACAAGGAGGCCCTTCTCCGGCGACAGGTTCCCCAGCGTGGCGACGCGCACGCTCGGCCGCGGGCGTTGCTGCACCGGCTCCGGATGCGGCCACACGCTGATCTTCAACCCCGGGAGATAGCGCTCGATCCGCGTCGCGACGTCGCGCGACGGCGCGATCACGCGCTCGGCATCGCGCAGCATGCGACCGAGAAGCGCGCGCCACGCGCCGATGTCGAGACCCCATTGCCCCGGCCGCTTCGCAAGGCATGCCGCGCATCCGGCGGCGTCGGGCTCGCCGCAATAGCGCCCGTGCTCGTCGACGAGGTGATACTGCGGGCAGATCGCGACGTAGTCGTGCAGCGTCCAGTCGAACGGAAGGCCGCTTTCCTGCGGCAGTCGCAGGATCGATTGCGGCAGGCCGTGCACATGGTGGAAGTGCAGCCGCGCGACGCCGATCGCCCGCAGCGTCCGCGCAAGATCGGGCAGGTCTTCCGGCAGGCGGAACCAGGCGGTGAAGCCTTCGCCGGCGCGCGGCCAGCGCAGCCGGACCGTGTCGCCGCCGGCGGGCTCGAGGTACAGCACGTCGGCGCGCTCCTGCACAAGCGCCGCAAGATCGTCCATGTGGCGGCGGATGCCCCCGCCCCAGCCGTGCGAGACGAACGCGATCGCATGTCGCGGCGAGGCGGCGAGCCGCGCGAGATCGACGCGGCGCGCGAAAGGGATGGTCGGATCGTGTGCGGCGAACTCGCGGGCCGCCTTGGCGTACGAGCGATGCAGGTTCGCGAGCGTCGCGCTCGCCGCATGGCCGAGCCAGCCGCTCGTGCGGGCACCGAACGAGCCTTCGCCGCCGTTCGCGACGAAGACGTCGCTCGCGATCAGCGAGCGATACCCCGCAGCGGCCGCGCGCAGGCTGAAGTCGATCTCGCAAGCGTATCCGTCGTCGGTCGCGACGGCGCGCAAGCCGCCGGTCGCCGCAAGGCACGCCCGCGTGAGGTAAAGGCAGGGGCCGAATACTCCCGCCGCCGCCTCGGCGGATGCGCCCCGGTTGGCGGCGGAGAAATGCGCGTCGAGCGACGCGGGCGTCGCATCGTCGGGGAGCCGGTTCGCTTCCCGCGCGCGCGGATACGTCGCGACGCCGGCGGTGTTGGCGAACGTGCCGACGATGCCGACCCCGACGGGACGCGCGTGGAAGGCGAGGCGGTCGAGCCAGTCGCCATGGACCTCGGCGTCCGCCTGCAGCAGCACCGCGTCGCGGTCGGCGTGCAGCGCCAGCGCGCGATTGACGCTGCCCGCGTAGTCGAGCGGCCGCACCGGGCGCAGCAGCGCAACGCGCGGGTCGCGCAGCAGGT
>DASURV010000118.1:0-6965 GCA_036375455.1 Casimicrobiaceae bacterium
ATCTCGTCGACCTTGCCGCGGCCGGCGTAGAGGGCGGGGTCGGGCGCGGCGCGGCGTCCCGTCACGCGGCCGACGACGGTGGCCCCGGCGGAGGTCGCCAGCGCGGCGAGCTCGTCCAGCCCGGCGCCATCGCGCTTGTGCCCGATGGCCAGCCCGACGATGACGGCGCGCTGGGCGCCGTCCGGACGCGAGAGCGCGTCGTTCCCGGCGCCGGAGGGGGCGCGCGACGGCTTCTCGAGCCGTCCGGCGTCGGCGGGGCGCTTCAGGCTTCCTGCTCGGCGGCGTGGTTGTGGTGCGGCATCGCGACCGGCCGCGACGGCACGACCGTCGAGATCGCGTGCTTGTAGACCATCTGCGTGACGGTGTTCTTCAGCAGCACGACGTACTGGTCGAACGATTCGATCTGACCCTGCAGCTTGATGCCGTTCACCAGGTAGATGGAAACCTGCACGTGCTCCTTGCGCAGGGTGTTCAGGAACGGGTCTTGTAGCATTTGCCCTTTATTGCTCATCGGTGAGCTCCGCGCTTGTTGTCCGCATCTTTGGCTGTCGGTCCCGCTTCGGTGGCCGGCGGGGCGTGGCAGGCTCGCTTCGTCGAAGCCTGCTAGCGGCGTGCGGTGGAATCCGCGTAGGGATTGACGCCTGTCTTGAATTGTATCCTAAGCGGCGTGCCCCGCAGTTGGAACGTGTCCCTGAAAAAATGTTCCAGATAGCGGCGATAGGCGTCCGGCACGCTCGCGAGCGCGGAGCCGTGGATCACGACGAGCGGTGGGTTGACCCCGCCCTGGTGGGCGTAGCGCAATTTCGGCCGCACGATCCCCGCCCGCGGCGGCTGTTGCCGCGCGACCGCCGCCTGCAGCGTGCGGGTCAGGCGCGGCGTCGGCAGCCGCGACATCGCGGCGGCGTAGGCCTCGTCCACCGCGCGCAGCAGCGCTTCCACGCCGCGGCCCTCGCGCGCGCAGATGAAGTGCCGCTGCGCGAACGCGAGGAACCCGAGCTTCCGCTCGATGTCGAGCTTGACGGCGGCGCGCTGCCCGGCGTCGGCGGCGTCCCACTTGTTGATGCCCACGGCGAGCGCGCGTCCCGCTTCGACGATGTGTCCGGCCAGGTGCGCGTCCTGCTCCGTCACGCCGGCGGCCGCGTCGAGCAGCAGCACGACGACGTGCGCGTCCTCGATCGCCTGCAGCGTCTTGATGATCGAGAACTTCTCGACCGTCTCGCTCACCTTGCCGCGACGGCGCACGCCCGCGGTGTCGATCAGCGTGTAGCGGCGATCGCCGCGCTCGAAATCGAGATGGATCGCATCGCGAGTGGTCCCCGGCTCGTCGAACGTGATGACGCGCTCTTCGCCGAGGAGCGCGTTGACGAGCGTCGACTTGCCGACGTTCGGGCGTCCGACGACCGCGACCCTGATGCGCCGAGGCTCGCCGTCCGAAGGTTCGCCGGCTTCGGCGCCGGGCTGCGGGCAGCGGTCGAGCGCGACGTCGACCAGGTCGCGCACGTTCTCCCCGTGCGCGGCCGAGATCGGCAATGGCTCGCCGACCCCGAGCTCGTGAAACTCGGCGACGCGCTCCGGCGCCAGCCCCTCCGCCTTGTTGACGGCGAGCACGACGGGGCGTCCCGACTTGCGCAACAGCGCTGCGATCGCGTGGTCCTGCGGCGCGATGCCTTCGCGCGCATCGACGATGAAGACGACCGCGTCGGATTCCGCGATCGCGGCCTTCGCCTGCTTCGCCATTTCGAACAGGATCCCCGACGTCGCGACCGGCTCGAAGCCCCCGGTGTCGACGACGAGGAATTCCCGCTCGCCCGCGCGCCCCCGGCCGTAATGACGATCGCGCGTCAGGCCGGGGAAGTCGGCGACGAGCGCGTTGCGCGATTTCGTGAGCCGATTGAAGAGCGTCGACTTGCCGACGTTCGGGCGGCCGACGAGGGCGAGGGTGGGTAGCACGCCGAGATCCTCTCTCCGCGCTCCTCGCTCCTACCGCGCGGACACGTAATAGAGCGTGCCCTTCTCCGATTGCCACAGCATCCCGCCCGCGAGCGGCGCCGGCTGCGCCGTCGCGGCGCTGCCGTCGGTGGCGAGGCGCCCGACGTACGCGCCGTCGCTGCGCGAGAGCAGGTGCAGGTAGCCTTCGACGTCGACGGCGCCGAGCTCGTCGCCGATCAGTTGTGGCCCGCCGATGCGCCGCTTCGCGAGCGCTTCCTGCTTCCATATCGATGCGCCGTTCGAGCGGTCGAGCGCGAGCACGACGCCCTTGTCGTCGACGACGTACAACCGGTTCGCGTCGGCGGTGATTCCCGCGAGGCTCGAGAGGTCGCGCGTCCAGATCAGCGAGCCGCGCACGACGTCGAAGCACGCGACGCGTCCCTGGTAGGCGGCGGCGCACGCCTCCTTGTCGTCGACGTAGGGAAGGCTGGTCACGTCCGCGATCCGCTCGAGCTCGGTCGCTCCCTTCGGGGTGGCGACCGGCGCGTCCCAACCGACGGCGCCGGTCGGCGCGGCGATCGCCAGCAGGCGTCCACCCGGCGTGCCGACGAACAGCGCGCCGCGCGAGACGGCACCGCCCGCCGCGTTGCGCACCGTCAGCGACGGGTTGGTGCGCGGGTCGACCCACACGGTCTTGCCGTCGGCACCCGCGAGCCCGTAGATACGCCCGTCGCCGGAGAACACGATCACGACGCCCTCGACGACGCGCGGCGGCGCGATCACTTCGCTCGATACGCGTGCAGTCCAGCGCGGCTTGCCGCCGGTGTCGAACGCGAGCACGTCCCCCTTGCTGGTGCCCACGACGACGAGCGAGCCATCGGCACCGGGGCCCGCGGACAGCGTGTGGCCCGCGCTGGCCCTCCATTCGACGCGACCCGTCGCCGCATCGACGCGCATCAGCGTGCCGTCGCTCGCCGCCGCGTAGATCCCTTCGGGCGTGATGGCGGGCGCAAACCCGGGGCCGGCCTTGCCGACGTTCTGCTGCCAGCCGATGCGTGCGGTGACGGTCGCATTGAGCTGCGGAAGGGGTCCCGGCTTGGTGCCTCCTCCGGTGAGCCATCCGAAGGATGGCGGCGGTATCCGGGGAATCCACGAGGTGAGCGGCGATTCGGAGAGGCTCGCGCACCCGGCGGTGACGAAGACGGCGACGAGCACGCATGCGCTGTTGCGCAGCGCGCGCGTCATTGGGTCGCTCCGGCCGCCTTGGGTGCCGCGCCGAGCGCGTCGTGCTTCACCTGCACGTAGCTGCGGTACTGCGATTTCGGATCGAGCTTGGCGAGCGCGCTCTCGTACGCGCTTCTCGCATCGGCTGCGCGGCCGGCCGCGGCGAGCGCATCGCCGCGCAGGTCCGCGTACATGCCGTCGAACGGCGCCGGATGCTTCGCGTCGAGCGTCGCGAGCGCGGCGTCGTACTGCTTGTCGTCGATCTGCACCTGCGCGAGGCGGTAGCGTGCGATCGCCTTCAGCTCCTCCTCGGCGGCGTGGTCGACGACCCAGGCAAGCTGCGCCTTCGCGCCGTTGCGATCGCCGGCATCGTAGAGCATCTTCGCGTAAAGGAGCGCCGCGCGCGGGGCGTAGCCGGTGCCGGCGTAGCGATCGGTGATCTGCGCGACCGCGTCCTTCGCCTTCGCCGCGTCCTTCGTGCGCGCGGCCTCGCTGACCGCGCTGTAGAGGACCGACGCGCTCTCCGCGCGCTTCGCCGTATACCAGCGCCAGCCCTGGATCCCCGCGACGACCAGGCAGCCAAGCACGAGCGCGACGGTCACCGTCCCGCCATAGCGCGCCCACCACGCCTTCAGATCGTCGAGCTGCTCCTGTTCCTGGAGATCATAGACAGCCATATTCGTCCTTCGAAATATTGAGCGCGGCGAAGCGCGCCGCGATGTCGGCCACCGGAACGGCAACCTGGTCGCCGCCATCGCGCAGGTTCTTGATCGCGACCGTGCCGGCCGCCGCCTCGTCGTCGCCGACGATGATCGCGAGACGCGCGCCGCTCGCGTCCGCCCGCTTCATCTGCGACTTGAAGCTGCCGCCGCCCGCGTGGAGCACGATCGCGGCACCGTGATCGCGCAACGTTTCCGCGACGCGCCGAGCGAGCGCGGACGCGCGCTCGCCCGCGTGCACGACGTACGCGTCGGGGCACGCGCCACGGACCGCGTGCAGCGCGGCGAGCAGCAGGATCATCCGCTCGACGCCGATCGCGAAGCCGCACGCCGGCGTCGGCTTGCCGCCGAGCGCCTCGAACAGGCCGTCGTAGCGTCCGCCGCCCGCGACGGTTCCCTGCGCGCCGAGCGCGTCGGTGACCCACTCGAACACCGTGCGGTTGTAGTAATCGAGCCCGCGCACGAGCCGCGGATTCACCGTGTAGGCGATGCCCGCCTCGTCGAGCAGCGCGCGCAGGTCCTCGAAATGCGCGCGCGAGGCGGGACCGAGCCGGTCGACGAGGCGCGGCGCGCCGGCGATGACCTGCTGCAGCGCCGGATGCTTGCTGTCGAGGATGCGCAGCGGATTCGCGTGCAGGCGGCGCCTCGCGTCGTCGTCGAGCATGTCGGCGTGCCGCTCGAAGTGCTCGATCAGCGCGGCGCGGTGCGCGCGGCGCTCGTCGGCGTCGCCGATCGAATTGATCGCGAGCGTGATGCCGGAGAGTCCGAGCGCGCGCCACAGCCGCGCCAGCATGACGATCTGCTCGGCATCGACGTCGGGGCCGGCGAAGCCGAGCGCCTCGACGTCGAGCTGATAGAACTGGCGATAGCGGCCCTTCTGCGGCCGCTCGTGGCGAAACATCGGGCCGCCCGTCCAGGCGCGCAACGGCCGCTCGTAGAGCAGGTTGTGCTCGATCGCCGCACGCACGATGCCGGCCGTCGCCTCGGGGCGCAGCGTCAGGCTCTCGCCGTTCAGCTTGTCCTCGAACGTGTACATCTCCTTTTCGACGACGTCGGTGTGCTCGCCGATGCTGCGCACGAACAGCGGCGTCGGCTCGACGATCGGCACGCGCAGGTGGCGATAGCCGTAGCGCTCGAACACCGTGCGCGCCGTATCCTCGAAGCGCTGCCACAGCACCGCCTCGTCGGGAAGCACGTCGTTCATGCCGCGCACGGCCTGCAGTGCCGCTGCCACTCGCGCTTCCTCCGGGACCTACGCGATCGCCTTGACGGCGATCGTCTTGTGCTGCGGCTCGAGCGCCGCCGACCTCGGTTCGCCGCCATAGGTGGCGCGAACGTAGTCGTCGACGATGCGCTCGAACTCCTCGGCGATCCGCTCGCCCTTGAGCGTCACCGTCTTGCGTCCGTCGACGTAGACCGGTGCGACCGGCGTCTCGCCGGTGCCGGGCAGGGAGATGCCGACGTTGGCGAGCTTCGATTCGCCGGGCCCGTTGACGACGCAGCCCATCACCGCGACGTGCATCGCCTCGACGCCGGGATAGCGCGCCCGCCACCCCGGCATCGCCGTGCGCAGGTACGTCTGGATCCGGTCCGCGAGCTCCTGGAAATAGGTGCTCGTCGTGCGCCCGCATCCGGGACAGGCGGTCACCAGCGGCGCGAACGAGCGCAGCCCCATCGTCTGCAAGAGCTCCTGGGCGACGCTCACCTCGCGCGTGCGCTCGCCGCCGGGCTGCGGCGTGAGCGAGACGCGCAACGTGTCGCCGATGCCCTGCTGCAGCAGCACCGCCATCGCCGCCGCCGACGCGACGATCCCCTTCGTGCCCATGCCGGCTTCGGTGAGGCCGAGGTGCAGCGCGTAATCGCAGCGGCGCGCGAGCTCGGCGTAGACGGCGATCAGGTCCTGCACGCTGGAAACCTTGCAGGAGAGGACGATCCGATCGCCGGGCAGGCCGAGCGCCTCGGCCTGCGCCGCGCTCTCGAGCGCCGACATCACCAGCGCCTCGCGCATCACCGCGTCGGCATCCGCCGGCTGCGGCCGGCGCGCGTTGTCGTCCATCAGGCGCGCGAGCAGGGCCTGGTCGAGGCTGCCCCAGTTGACGCCGATGCGCACCGGCTTGTCGTGCTCGATCGCGATTGCGATCAGCGCCGCGAACTGCGCGTCGCGCTTGCTGCCCTTGCCGACGTTGCCGGGATTGATGCGAAGCTTGGCGAGCGCCTGCGCACACGTCGGATGCTCGGCGAGCAGCTTGTGGCCGTTGTAGTGGAAATCGCCGATCAGCGGCACGCCGCAACCGAGGTCGGCGAGGCGACGCCGGATCTCGGGCACGGCCGCGGCCGCCTCCGGCGTGTTGATCGTCACGCGCACGAGCTCGGACCCGGCGTCGGCGAGCGCACGCACCTGCGCGACGGTCGCGCCGACGTCCGCCGTGTCCGTGTTCGTCATCGACTGCACGACGATCGGCGCGCCGCCCCCGATCGGCACGCCGCCGACGTCGACGCGACGGCTCGCGCGGCGCGCGATCGACGGGCGCGCGATCGACCCCGCGTGATCCGCCGGCGCGTGCGGGCTCATGACCGTCACCGCAGCGCGACCCGCGCGACGCTGCCGCGCGTATAAGGCGACAGGTCGAGCGAGCGTCCACGAAACGTGACCTCGACCTCCGGCGCATTGCCGAGCGCGAGCTCGAGCGGCGGCTGCGCCGACACCGTCTGCGTCATGCCCGGCCCGCCCGTCATCTGCAGCACCGTACGGCCCTTCGCATCCTTCACCTCGGCCCACGACGTACCCTTGAACGTCAGCACGAGCGCCGCTGCGGCCGCCGGCGTCGCAGCCGCGCTCGTGTCGGTGGCGGGTGCGACGGCGGGACTCCCGGCTGCCGCGGGCGATGCGGCGGCTGCGCCCGCCGGGGAACTCGCCGCCCCCGCGGCGGGGGCATCGCCCTTCGCCTCGCTCGCCGGCAGCGGCGTGGATGCGGGCGACTCGGACACCGGATTGGGCAGCGCGGTCGTCACCGTTCCCGGTGTCGGCGGCGGAGCGGGCGCCGCCGAGCTTGCCGGTGCCGCCGACCGGCCCGCTTCGAACAGCGACGCGAG
>DASURV010000119.1:0-23853 GCA_036375455.1 Casimicrobiaceae bacterium
CGAGGAGCCGATGGCCGCGGCCATCGGGGCGGACCTGCCCGTCGGCGACGCAACCGGCTCGATGGTCGTCGACATCGGCGGCGGCACCACCGAGGTCGGCGTCATCTCGCTCGGCGGCATGGTCTACGCCGGCTCGGTGCGCGTCGGCGGCGACAAGTTCGACGAGGCGGTCGTCAACTACATCCGCCGCAACTACGGGATGCTGATCGGCGAGACCACCGCCGAGATCATCAAGAAAACGATCGGCTCCGCCTTCCCGGGCTCCGAGGTGAAGGAGATGGAGGTCAAGGGGCGCAACCTCGCGGAAGGCATCCCGCGCAGCTTCACCGTGTCCTCCAACGAGATCCTGGAGGCGCTGACCGACCCGCTGAACAGCATCGTGTCGTCGGTCAAGAGCGCCCTCGAGCGCACGCCGCCCGAGCTTGGCGCGGACATTGCTGAGCGCGGGATGGTGCTCACGGGCGGCGGTGCGCTGCTGCGCGACGTCGACCGGCTGCTGATGGAAGAGACCGGCCTGCCGGTCGTCGTCGCCGAGGACCCGCTGACGTGCGTCGTGCGCGGCTGCGGCAAGGCGCTCGAGAACATGGAGAAGCTGCAGACGATCTTCACGAGCGACTGAGGCGGTCGGGCGCTCCGCGTCGGGTGTCGGGCGCCGAGCGCGCGACGCCGAACGCCGAACCGTAGCCCATGCGTCCCCTTTCGGTCGATCCCCCTGCCTTCTTCAACCGCGGGCCCAGCCCGCTCACGCGGCTCGCTTTCTTCGCGGTCCTGTCGCTCGCGCTGCTGTTCGCGGACACGCGCTACCGCTATCTCGAGAACGTCCGCCAGGTCGTGGCGATCGCGCTTTACCCGGTACAGCGCGCGCTCGCGATGCCCGGCGTGGCTTTTGCATACGTGGCCGAGTACTTCGGCTCGAAGCGCCTCCTCGCGGACGACAACGCGATGCTCAGGCAGGAACTCGTCGAGCGCGCCCCCGCCACCCAGGGGTACGCCGGCATCCAGGAAGAGAACGCACGGCTGCGGGCGCTGCTCGACGTTCGCGCGCGTTACGCGGCCACCGCGATCGCGGTGCAGGTGCTCTACGCGAGCCGCGACCCGTTTGCCCAGAAGGTCTTCGTCGACAAGGGATCGGCGGCCGGCGTCCGGGCCGGGGCCGGGGTGATCGACGCGAACGGCGTCGTCGGGCAGGTGACGCGGGTGTTTCCGTACCTGGCGGAGGTCACGCTGATCACCGATCGCGACCAGGCGGTGCCGGTGCAGGTCGAGCGCAGCGGCGCGCGCAGCGTGCTCTTCGGCAACGGCACCGGGCGTGCGCCCGAGTTGCGTTTCACGTCACCGTCGGCCGATCTGCGCGTGGGCGACCGCCTGCTCACGTCCGGGCTCGACGGCACCTATCCGGCGGGGCTCGCCGTCGCGCAGATCGTCGACGTGGTCCGCGACGCCGGCCAGATGTTCGCCCGCATCGTCTGCAGGCCGATCGCCGGCATCGACCGCAGCGAATTCCTCCTGGTCCTGTCGCAATCGGCGGCGATGCCGCCGCGACCCGAGGAGCCGGGCGAGGCCGATGCCGCGAAGAAGGGCGGCCGCGCGAAGGGGCGCCGCGGATGATCGACGACCGCGCGCGAGGGGCGAAGCCGAGGCCCGAAGGGCGCGGCCGAGCGCGCGGTCGGCACCCGACGCGCCGATGCGGACACGTCGAGAGGGTGCAATGAGGGTGCTGCCCCACGTCGGATCGTTCGCGCCGGCGGGACCGGAGGAGATCCTGCGGCCGGTCAGGCCCTGGTTCATCGGGCTGTCGCTGCTCGCGGGGCTCGGGCTCAATCTCGCGCCGGTGAGCGGCACCGCGCTGGCGTTGCGGCCCGACTTCCTCGCGCTGGTGATCCTCTACTGGTGCATCCAGGAACCGCGCTACGTCGGCGTGGGCGCCGCATGGTTCCTCGGACTGCTGATGGATGTCGGCGACGCGACGCTGTTCGGCCAGCACGCGCTCGCCTACGCGGTGCTCGCCTACGGCGCCGAGCATTTCCGCCGCCGCGTGCTGCGCTTTCCGCTGTGGCAGCAGGCCGTGCAGGTCGCGGCGCTGCTCGTCCTCTGTGCGCTCGTCGTGCTCGTCGTCCGGTTCGTCGGCGGCGCCCGGCTGCCGGGCTGGACGTACGTCGCGCCGCCGCTGGTCGGCGCCCTGATCTGGCCGCTGGTGTCGGTGCTGCTCCAGGCGCCGCAACGGCCGTCGCGCGCCGGCGCCCGGCGCTGAAGCGAGCGGACATGGCGCGCCGGCTGCTCTTCACGTCGCGCGGCCGCGGCCGCGACGCCGATGGCGCGAGCTTCGGCACGTCCGAGCTGCGCAATCCCGAGCGGGAGCTGTTCCATTTTCGCCGCCGCCTGTCGCTGGTCGCGCTGCTGGTCTTTGCCGCGTTCTGCGGGCTGTTCGCGCGTTTCTTCTACCTGCAGGTCGTCCAGCACGCGCACTTCGAGACGCTCGCCGAATCGAACCGGATCGCGATCGTGCCGGTCGTGCCGAACCGCGGCGTCATCACCGACCGCAACGGCGTCGTCCTCGCGCAGAGCTACTCCGGATACACGCTCGAGGTCACGCCGTCGCGCGTCGCCAACCTGGACGCGACGATCGACGAGCTCGCGAAGCTCGTCGACGTGGAGCCGCGCGACCGCAAGCGCTTCCGCAAGCTCCTCGAGGAATCGAAGAACTTCGAGAGCCTGCCGCTGCGCACGCGGCTGACCGACGAGGAGGTCGCGCGCTTCGCCGTGAACCGCTACCGCTTTCCGGGCGTCGAGATCAAGGCGCGGCTGTTCCGCCAGTATCCGTTCGGCGAGGTCGCGTCGCATGCGGTCGGCTACATCGGCCGGATCAACGACAAGGACAACGAGCGGATCGCGAGCTGGGACGAGACGGCGAACTACAAGGGCTCCGATTACATCGGCAAGGTCGGCGTCGAGCTCTCCTATGAGCGCGAGCTGCACGGCACGACCGGCGTCGAGGACGTCGAGGTCGACTCCGGCGGGCGCGCGGTGCGCACGCTCAAGCGCACGCCGCCGATCGCCGGCAACAGCGTGACGCTGGCGCTCGACATCCGCCTGCAGCAGGTGGCGGAGGCCGCCTTCGGCGATCGGCGCGGCGCGCTGGTCGCCCTCGATCCCGCATCGGGCGACGTGCTCGCGTTCGTGTCGAAGCCCGGCTACGACCCGAACCTGTTCGTCGACGGCATCGACCCGGCGAACTGGCAGGAGCTGAACGAATCGATCGACAAGCCGCTCCTCAACCGGCCGTTGCGCGGCGCATATCCTCCGGGGTCGACGATCAAGCCGTTCCTCGCGCTCGCGGCGCTCACGTCGGGCAAGCGCACGCCGGGCCAGGTGATCCACGATCCGGGCTTCTTCCAGATCCCCGGGCAGGCGCATCGTTTCCGCGACGACAAGCCGGGCGGCCACGGCATGGTCGACATGTACAAGTCGATCGTCGCCTCCTGCGACACGTACTACTACATGCTCGCGAACGAGACGGACATCGACGACACGGCGCGTTTCCTCGGCAAGCTCGGCTTCGGGCAGAAGACCGGCGTCGACGTCGAAGGCGAGCTGACCGGCGTGCTGCCGTCGCGCGAATGGAAGCGGCAGCGCTTCGCCGGCAGGAACTACCGCGACGAGCACCGCAAGTGGTACCTCGGCGATTCGATCTCCGCCGGGATCGGCCAGGGCTACAACGCGTTCACGCCGGTCCAGCTCGCGCATGCGATCGCGATGATCGCCAACGACGGCATCGGCTATGCGCCGCATCTGGTGAAAGCGATCCGCGACGTGCGCACCGGCGAGGTGCGCGAGATCGGCCGCGAGCCCACGGGGAGGCTCGACGTGCGGCCGGAAAACCTCGCCTTCATCAAGCACGCGCTCGAGGGCGTGCCGAAGGAAGGGACGAGCGCGGCCGCATTCAGGAACGCGAAGTACGCGAGCGCCGGCAAGACCGGCACCGCGCAGGTGTTCTCGCTGAAGGGCGAGAAGTACACCGAGCACCGCGTCGACGAGCGGCTGCGCGACCACGCGTGGTACATGGCGTACGCGCCGGCCGATCACCCGCGGATCGCGGTGGCGGTGCTGGTCGAGAACGGCGGCTTCGGCGCGCAGGCCGCCGCGCCGATTGTGCGCAAGCTGTTCGACTATTACCTGCTCGGCGAAGGCGAGCCGGGTGCCGCCCTCGACATGCCCGGCACCGGCGAAGACGAAAGCGACTGATGGCCGCCGTGCTGCAACGCGTCTGGGAGGTGCTGACGCGCCGCATCGACTCGATGCTGTTCGGGAGCGCGCTCGCGATCGTCGGCGTCGGCCTGGTCACGCTGTTCTCGGCGGCGGACCAGAGCGTCGCCCGGGTGACGAGCCAGGCGATGAGCCTCGGCTTCGCGATCGTGCTGATGTGGATGTTCGCGAACATCGCCCCGCAGACGCTCGCGCGCGGCGCGGTGCCGCTCTACACGGTGGCGGTGGCGATGCTGATCGGCGTGGCGCTGTTCGGCGTCGTCGTCAACGGCTCGCGGCGCTGGCTGAACCTCGGCGTCGCGCGCTTCCAGCCGTCCGAGCTGATGAAGATCGCGCTGCCGCTGATGCTCGCGTGGTACTTCCAGAAGTTCGAGGGGCGGATCGGCTGGCGCGATTTCGTGTTCGCGGCGATCCTGATCGTCGTCCCCGTGTACCTGATCAAGCGCCAGCCGGACCTCGGAACGGCGCTGCTGATCGCCGCGTCGGGCTTCTACGTGCTGTTCCTCGCCGGGCTGTCGTGGAAGATCATCGTCGGCCTCTTCGCGCTCGGCGCGGCGGTCGGTCCGATGGTGTGGACGCACCTGCACGACTACCAGCGCGAGCGGATCCTGACGTTCCTCGATCCGTCGCGCGACCCGCTCGGCGCCGGCTATCACTCGACGCAGGCGTCGATCGCGATCGGCTCCGGCGGCATCGCGGGCAAGGGCTGGCTGAACGGCACGCAGACGCACCTCGATTTCCTGCCCGAGCGCCACACGGACTTCATCTTCGCCGTGTTCGGCGAGGAGTTCGGGCTGATCGGCAACGGGGTGCTGCTGCTGCTCTACCTGCTGCTGATCGGCCGCGCGATGGTGATCACCGCCAACGCGTCGACGATGTTCGCGCGCCTCCTGTCGGGCGCGATCACGCTGATGTTCTTCACCTACGCGTTCGTCAACATGGCGATGGTGAGCGGCCTGCTGCCGGTGGTCGGCGTGCCGCTGCCGCTGGTCTCCTACGGCGGGACCGCCCTGATCTCGCTCTTCATCGGGCTCGGCATCCTGATGAGCGTGCAGGCGCACCGCAAGCTCGTCGCGACGTGATCAGCCGGGCTCGACCGTGATCGCCGTCTTCACCGAGTTGGCGATGTAGCAGCGGTGATGCGCCTCGTCGTGCATCGCGGCGATGTCGCCCGCCGACGGCAGACGCTCGCCGCTCCAGGCGATCCGCGGTCGCAGCACCGCACGCGTCACCGCCATGCGGCCCTCGGCATTCGTCTCGAGGAACCCCTCGGCGTCGTCGGCGTACTCGTCGACGCAATGGCCCCGCTTCGCCGCGATCGCGAGGAACCACAGCATGTGGCAGCTCGCGATCGACGCGACGAACGCCTCCTCGGGGTCGACCGCCTCGGCGCTCGCATACGGCAGCGGAACCGATTGCGGCGACGACGAGCCGGGGACCTCGATGCCGCCGTCGAAGCGCCAGACATGGCGCCGGCTGTACTTGCTGTCGGTGAAGCGCGCATCGCCGCGCGTCCAGTGCACGTTCGCCGTGTAACGCGACATCGAGCCCGCCGTTACAGCAACAGGTCCTAGCCGGGATTGCGCGCGCGGATGGTCCACGAGCTCGAGTTCATCGTGACGCCGTTCGATCCCGCGTAGCGCGCAAGCTCGCGCCGCAGCGCCGCGTCGATCTCGCCGCGCTGTTCCTGCGCGAGCGCGCCGGCCTCGCGCACGATCTCCCCGGCCGGACCGAGCGCGAGCTGGAACTCGACCGCCTGGTCGACGTCGCGCCCGATCATCACCGGGCCGTCGATGCGCTCGAACGAGACGTCGGCGAATCCGGCCGCATGCAGTTGCGCCGTGACGGTGTCCGGATTCGCCATCGAGAACGGGCCCGGGCCGCAGGTCTGCGCATCGTCGCCCGGAGGCGGAAGGAACTGCGAGACGACCTGCTTCGCCGTCGCGGCCCACGGATTGTCGGCGAGCGCGCGCCAGGTGATGAACATCAGCGTGCCGCCGGGGCGCAGCGCGCTGCGGACGTTACGCATCGCGGCGACCGGGTTGGCGAAGAACATCATGCCGAAGCGCGAGAAGGCGAAATCGAACTCGGGGTCGAAGCGGTACGTCTGCACGTCCGCGGCGACGAACCGCACGTTCGCGAGGCCCTCCGCCTCGGCGTCGTGGCGGCCCTTGTCGAGAAAGGGGTCGCAGCAGTCGAGCCCGACGACCTTGCCGGACGGCCCGACCTTGCGCGCGAGCTCGAGCGCCGTGTCGCCCCAGCCGCAGCCGACGTCGACGGCGCGCGCGCCCGCCGGCAGCGCGAGCTTCGCGAGCGGAACGGCGCTGTGATACGAAAGCCCGTCGAGGAGGATGTTGCGGAAGCGCTCGAACTTCGCCGCGAGCACGTCGTTCCAGAACGCGGTGAATTCGTCGTTGGATTCGGTCACGCCGATTCTCAGAGCAGCCGGTTGAACCACGCGAGCGAGAGCCCCGCGCCGAGCAGGACGAACACGGCCGCCGCCGCGACGAACAGCGCGGTGATCTCCGTCTGCTGCTTCTGCAGCACCATCTTCGAGTTCATCCCCTGGTAGACCTTCTTGAGGTCGGCCGCCGTTCCGGCATAGAAATAGTCGCCGCGCGTGACGTTGGCGATCGTCTTCAGCGTGTCCTCGTCGAGGCGCACGCGCATCGACCAGCCTTCCCAGCCGATGATCTCGCCCTGGATGGTGCCGATGCCCACCGTGTAGACGCGCACGCCGCGATCGGCCGCAATTCGTGCCGCCTCGATCGGATCGGGGCCGGTGGTCGTCTGGCCGTCGGTGAGCAGGATGATCGCCGCCGACTGGTACGAGCCCGGCGCCACCGGCTTGTCGGCGTCCTTCGGCGGTCCTTTCGAGCGGTCGATCGACATCCCCTTGCCGGTATCGTGCGCCTGCACGCGCGGGTTCGACGCGCGCAGGTCGAACTCGACGTCGGGGAAGATCGCCTTCAGCGACACGAGGATGCCGCTGCCGATGGCCGTGGCGCGCTGGAGCTGGAAGCGATCGATCGCCGCCAGCAGGTCCTCCCGGTTCTCGGTCGGCGCCTGCACGACTGCGGCCGTGCCGGCGAACGACACGATGCCGATGCGCACGTTGCGCGGCTGGTCGTTGATGAACGCGCGGGCGGCCTCCTGCGCGGCGGCAAGCCGCGTCGGGAGCACGTCGACCGCGCGCATGCTGCCCGAGACGTCCATCGCGAGAATGATCGTTTCGTGCTGGGTCGGCAGCGTCACCGTCGCCGTGGGCCGCGCCAGCGCGACGATCATCAGCGCGAGGCCGACCAGGAACAGCGCCGGCGGCACGTGGCGGCGGAAGCGCTGCCCGACGCCCATCGCCTCCTTGACCATCGCGAGGCTCGCATAGCGAACCGCCAGCTTCTTCCTGCGCCGCAGGACGAGCACGTACAGCGCCACGAGCAGCGGCAGCGCGAGCAGCAGCCAGAGCGAATCAGGCCACAGGAACGACATCGGGCAGGTCCACGGCGCGCGGCAGCACGGCGCCGGCGGCGAGCCGGCTGCGGCGCTTGCGCAGGTCGGCGAATCTCATGATCGCATCGGCGAGATCGTCGTCCGTCGACAGCTCGAGCGCATCGACGCCGGCGTTGCGAAAGCCTGCCCGCACCCGCGCCTCGCGCTCCGCCGCCGCCTGCATGAAGCGCCGGCGAAAGCCGCGATCGTGCGTGTCGACGAACACCTGCTCGCCGGTCTCGGAGTCCTGCATCGTCAGCAGCCCCAGGTCGGGCAGCTCGTGCTCGAGCGGATCGTACAGCCGCACGGCGATCACCTCGTGGCGCTGCGCGAGGTGGGCGAGGGCGTCGGTCCACGGTGTGGCGCTGAAGAAATCGGAGACGACGAAGACGATCGAGCGCCGCGAGAGCAGCGGAAACGCGGCGCGCAGGAACTCCTGCAGGTTCGTTCCCGCCGTCTGCGTCACCTGCGGGCGGTGCAGCATCCGGTGGAGGATCTGCAGCACGTGGCGGCGACCGCTGCCGGCGGGCACGAATGTATCCATCCGCTCGCCGTAGAGGGCGGCGCCGACGCGGTTGCCGTGCCGCGTCAGGATCCGGGCGACGACGGTCACGAAGTCCATCGAGACGCTGCGCTTGCGCACGTCGCCCGAGCCGAAGTCGACCGACGGGCTGACGTCGAGCAGGAACCAGGCGGTGACGTCGCGATCCTCGTTGTATTCGCGCACGTACGGCGTCTGCAGGCGGGCGGTCACGTTCCAGTCGATGTGCCGCACGTCGTCGTGATACTGGTATTCGCGCAGGTCGGCGAGATCGAGCCCGAAGCCGCGAAACAGCGTCTTGTAGTCCCCGTGCAGCAGGCCGTCGAGCCGCCGCAGCACCGTCCATTCGAGCCGCCGCAGCACGCGCTCGGCGTTGCGCGCCGAGTCGATCGGCACGACGTTGCCCAAGGCCGTGGCCGGCTTGTCAGGACTGGGCCGCGAACTTGACATGCGATTCGAGCGGCTTCTCCGGGGCTGCGATGCGCCGCATGATCTTCTGCACGAGGTCGTCGGGCGTCAGGCCGTCGGCGAGCGCTTCGTACGACAGCACGAGACGATGCCGCAGCACGTCGGGCGCGAGATCGCTCACGTCGTCGGGCAGCACGTAGTCGCGGCCGCGCAGGTACGCGAGCGCGCGCGCCCCTTCGATGAGGCTGATCGACGCGCGGGGGCTCGCCCCGAAGCTCACGTACTTCGCGAAGTCGGCGATGCCGTAGCGATCCGGGAAGCGCGTCGCGGTGGCGAGCTTCACCGCGTACTGGATCAGCGACGGGTCGACGTAGCCGGTGCGGCATTGGCGCTGCAGCGCGGCGAGCTGGTCGGTGGTCGCGACCGTCGCGACGTCGGCCCCGGGGCCGGTCACGCGCTCGACGATGACGAATTCCTCCTCCTCGCTCGGGTAGCCGACGAGGACCTTCATCATGAAGCGGTCGACCTGCGCCTCGGGCAACGGGTACGTGCCCTCGGTCTCGATCGGGTTCTGCGTCGCCATCACGAGGAACGGCGTGGGCACCATGTGCGTCTGCCCGGCGATCGTCACCTGGTATTCCTGCATCACCTCGAGCAGCGCGCTCTGCACCTTCGCGGGCGCGCGGTTGATCTCGTCGGCCAGCAGCAGGTTGGTGAAGACGGGTCCGAGCGACGTCGAGAAGTCACCGGTCTTCTGGTTGTAGATCCGCGTGCCGACGAGGTCCGCCGGAACGAGGTCCGGCGTGAACTGGATGCGCCGGAACGAGCCGCGGATCACCTTCGCGAGCGTCTTGACCGTCAGCGTCTTGGCGAGCCCGGGGACGCCTTCGACGAGCAGGTGTCCCTGCGCGAGGATCGCCACCAGCACGCGCTCGAGGAAATGATCCTGGCCGACGACGACCTTTTTTACTTCGTACAAGATTCGCTGCATCAGCGACGCAACTTCGCTGCCGCCGCTTTCCCGGTTTTCCATACGCACCCTGACGCTGACTGGATTAGAAGGGGGACAGACCGACCGCCGCCGCGGCGTTCTCGATCGGGACGGCGAAGCCGATGCCGATGAAGACCCGCTGGTTGTTCGGGTTGAGAATGCCCGTGACGATCCCGACGACCTCGCCGTCCATCGTGACGAGCGGCCCGCCCGAACTGCCGGGATTGGCGGCCGCGTCGAACTGGATCAGGTTCGTGAGCAGGCGCTTGCCCTCGGGCGAGCGGTATTCGCGCCGCAATCCCGACACGACGCCCGACGTGACCGACGGCCCGATGCCGAACGGGAATCCGACGGTGATGACTTCGTCGCCGAGCGCGAGGTCCTTCGTCGAGCGCAGCGTGGCCGGCTGAAGGTCGTCCGGAAGCGTCTTCGCCTGCAGCACGGCAAGGTCGTTCTCCGGCTGCGTCGCGATCACCGTCGCCTCGGACTCGGTGCCGTCCGCGAACACGACGCCGACCTTCTTCGCCGCTGCGACGACGTGCAGGTTCGTCAGGATGATGCCCTTGTCGACGATGACGACGCCGGTGCCGACGCCGCTCTCGGTTTCCTCGCTGTCGCCCGGGTCGCGCTCGAACTCGCGCACGCGCACGACCGAGCCGCGGATCGCCTCGTAGGCGCGCGCCGCCTGCGACGGCAGCGTCTTCGTCTCCAGCGTGTGCATGACCGCGGAGTCGATCTCCTCCTGCGTCAACGCGCGCCCCGGCGGGTGCATCTCACCGTAACCGAAGACGGCGCCGAGCGCGATGACGACACCGGCGACGAGGGCGAACAGCGCGTTATGGCGGCGGAAGAACGCCCCGAGCCGCGCGCGCCGGCCGCGCGGCGCTGCGACGGCTGTCGCGGCGACGTCGCCCGCCGCCGCTTGCGCCGCCGCCACGCCGGTCGACGGAGCACCGGCCGCCGCCGGTGCGGCAGCGGGGGGGCGTGGTGCGCCTTGGCCCGCCCGGGGCCGGTTCGAGCTGCTGTAGAGCGAGGCGCGCCGCATGACGATGTCGATTCAGGACGCTTCGATTGGGGTCACTCTGATGACAACTTTCCGCGCCGAGGATTCAACAGGCGTGGCGCCCGCGATGGCGGCGCCGGCCCTCGACGTAGCCGAAACACGTCAGCACGCTGGCGAGCGAGAATGCGATGGCGAGCGGCGACACCAGGAAGGTGGCGAGCCAGTTCCACGCCCCGCCGGGATCGAGGAGCCGCAGGCACGCGTAGACGGACGCCGACGACACGACCGCTGCCGCGAGCGACGCCCGCGACGTGTCGCGGAACAGCAATTCGGCCGCGACGCCGACCAGCACCGGCAACACGATCAGGACCGCGAACGGCTCCATGGCGAAGATGCTTCGAGCGCTCGAAGCAGCATACTACTCCGCCGCAAGCCGATGTCCACGGGGCCCGTCCGGCGGTCAGGCCTCGAGCTTCTTGTCGAGCGTGATCTTCGCGTTCAACACCTTCGACACCGGGCAGCCGGCCTTCGCGCTTTCGGCCGCCGCGTCGAACGCCTGCTGACTGGCGCCCGGGATCCTGGCCGTCATGTCGAGGTGAACCGCGGTGATCGCGAAGCCGCCGCCCGATTTCTCGAGCGTGACGGTCGCCGTCGTGCGGATGCTCTGCGCGACCAGGCCGGCCTCGCCGAGTTGCGCCGACAACGCCATCGAGAAGCAGCCGGCGTGGGCGGCCGCGATCAGCTCCTCGGGATTGGTTCCGGTGCCGTTCTCGAAGCGCGTCGAGAACGAGTATTGCGTGTTCGACAGCACGCCGCTGTCGGTGGACATCGTGCCCTTGCCGCTCCGAAGGTCGCCGTTCCACATCGCCGATCCGCTGCGTTTCATCATGCCTCCTTCGTCCAACCTCCCGCCGACAGCGCATGGTAGCACCGCATTTGCGTGCTAGGCTTGCGGGCCGCGCCGGGCGCCGCCACCGATCCGGGAATGCCTGCGCGCGGTTTCCTGTTCACGATCGGCCGGGGTCGGCACGGCCCGGTGCGGATGAACAACCCACGGAGGATCGCAATGACCCGAATCACTCATGGCGCGGCCGCAGCGATCGCAATGCTGGTCGTCGGTTGCAGCGGGATGGCCCAGACGCCGAAGTCGGACATGACGTTCTTCATCACCAGCACCGGGTCGGGCAAGGGGGCCGATTTCGGCGGCGTTGCCGGTGCCGACAGGCATTGCCAGTCGCTCGCCGCCGCGGCGGGCGCCGGCGGCCACACGTGGCACGCTTACGTCAGCACGCAGGGACCGGGTGCGGTGAACGCGCGCGATCGCATCGGCAAGGGACCGTGGCGCAACGCCAAGGGCGTGGTGGTCGCGAACAGCGTCGCCGAACTGCACGGCACGAACAACCTGAACAAGCAGACGGCGCTCACCGAAAAGGGCGACGTGGTGAACGGCCGCGGCGACACGCCCAATCGCCACGACATCCTCACCGGCTCCAAGCCCGACGGCACGGCGTTCGGCGGCAGCGACGACATGACCTGCGGCAACTGGACCAAGAGCGGGGAGGGTAGCGTCATGCTCGGCCACCACGACCGCACCGGCACCAATCCCGACCCGGTGGCCAACGTGTCCTGGAACGCATCGCACAAGTCGAGCGGCTGCAGCGATGCGGCGCTCGCATCGACCGGCAGCGCCGGCTACCTGTACTGCTTCGCGGTCGACTGACGGAAGCGGCCGGGCCGGGGCGCGCGCCTCATTCGCGCGCCCCGGTCCCCGGCTTGCGATCCGGCGGCGCGCCGGCGTCGCACTTCCTGCACTCGAGCAAGCGGCCGAGAGCGCGCTCGCGCCCCTGCGGCGTCGTCACCCAGGGCCGGTTGGTCCACGGCGGCGCGTGGCGGACATGCTGGAAATGGCCGCAGGCGAGCTCCGCGACCCAGTGCCTCCCCACGTCGCGGTGGAAACCGACGATCGGCTGGCGCACGGGATCATCCTCTGCCGCGTCGGACGCAGGTCATTGCTCGAAGATCAGCATCAGATACGCGAAGAACAGCAACAGGTGCACCGCGCCGAGCAGCACGTTCGTCCGCGCGAGCGCGAAGGTGAGCATGCTCACGACGAGGGTGAGCAGCAGCAGCACGACGTTCACGCTCTCGAGACCGAGCACGATCGTCTGGCCGGTGATGAAACCGATCGTCAGCACGGCGGGGATCGTCAGGCTGATGCTCGACAGCGCGGTCCCGAGCGCGACGTTGATCGAGCGCTGCAGTTCGTTCGCCAGCGCCGCGCGGACGGCCGCCATCGATTCGGGCGCGAGGATCAGCACGGCGACCAGCAGCCCGCCGAGCGGCGCCGGCGCACGCAGGACGCTCACGGCATGGTCGATCGGCACGGCGATCTGCTTCGCGAGGAGCACGATCGGCACGCCGTAGGCGATCAGCATCGCCGCATGGTATCGGGCGGACGGCGCGCCGGCGTCGGCGGCGTGGCCCTCCGCCGCGATCGGCCGATCGGGCGCGACGAAGTAATCGCGATGCCGCAGCGTCTGGATGGCGAGGAAGACGCCGTACAGCACGACCGACATGAAGATCAGAAACACCGCCTGCAGCGGCGACAGCGTCGGCCCCGGCGTCGAGACGGTGAGCGCCGGCAGCACCAGGCCGAGCACGGACAGCGGCAGGATGACGGCGAGGAACGAGTTCGCGCTGTAGAGGTTGTAGGTCTGCTCGTGATAGCGCAATCCGCCCATCAGCAGCGACGCCCCGACGAGGCCGTTCAGCACGATCATGACGATCGCGAGCATCGTGTCGCGCGCGAGCGTGGCGCTGCCGTGCCCGGTGAGCATGACCGCCGAGATCATCATCATCTCCATGCCGCTCATCGTGAGCGTCAGCACGAGGGTGCCGTACGGCTCGCCGAGGCGCTCGGCAACCGCATCCGCATGCCGGACGACGGCGAACGCGCACGCCATGATGGCCGTGAACAGCCAGGCAAGGACGAACGCGAACCAGCCGACGCTCGACAAGTCGCCGAGCCAGCTCGCGCCGAAGTAGAGAAACGCGAGCGTCGTCGCAATCCCGAGCGGCAACGCCCATTCGCGGCGCAGCCGCGCGAAGGCGAGCGTCGCCACCGCTCAGAAGTCGATCAGGAACGGCGCGGCGATCAACAGCGCGCCGATCGCGAGCATCCACGTGACGCTCGACAGGAAATACGGATAGATGCACAGCAGGACGCCGGCGACGAGCGGCACGAATTTCGTCTGCCGCTTGCCGTAGACGAAATAGCCGACGCCGACGGCGCCGGCGAGAATGCCGATCAGGAGGCTCGCCGGCGTCATCGACGTGCCGCGGGCTCCGGCCGCGCGCTCGGACGGGCCCTGCGGGTCTTGGCTGCGCCCCTCGCGCATGGCCGTCCTCGGCTCGGCTTCGCCTCGCCCGCCGTGCTCATTCTCGGCCTCCTTGCGCTGGCGGCGATTGACATTGCATCCGCGCGTCGGCCTCCCTCATTCCGCGCGGCGCCGCGCCCTTCGGTCCTCGGCTCGGCTTCGCCTCGCCCGCCGTGCTCATTCGGGCCGCACCGGCGTCGCCGCCATCGCGCCGACGACGGTCGTCCACGACCGCACTTCCCAGCGCTTGACGAGGCCGTTGCGGACGTACGGATCGGCGTTCGCGAAGCGCTTCGCCGCGTCGGGCGATGCGCCTTCGAACAGGAACATCCCCCGGTCCGCCGGCTCGGCGAAAGCGCCCGCGAGCACGAGCCCGTCCTTCGCGTGCGCCTCCCACGCGAGCTTCAGGTGCTCGGCCCGATACGCGGGGCGGCGGTCGAGATAGTTGGGGACGAAGTCGTAGAAGAGGAGATAGTGCATCGCGGCTCGCTCCTTGGCGCTCACTCGGCAAGCTGCTCGCCCGAGCCGCCCATTTCCCGCGGCAGGTCCTTCATCTTCGGCAGCCCGTCGCGGATCGGCAGCACGCGCTCCTGGTAATGAACGTGCACCGCCGGCTTGAACGGGATGGTCGGGATCGTCGCCGCATAGACGTCGGTGAGGTTCCAAGCCGGGTGTTGCGTGAACAGATGGCCCCCGCAGAGCTTGCACCAGCTACGCGCGCTTTGCGGTGTCTTGTTGTACGTGCCGATGTGCTCGGCTCCCTTGGTGACGCGGACGCTGTCCGGCTTCCACAGCGTGAACGCGTTCACCGGGCCGGCCGACCAGAGCCGGCAGGACGCGCAATGGCAGTACCCCATCGCGGCCGGATCGCCGCTGACCGAGAACTCGACCGCACCGCAAAAGCACCTGCCGTCGTACGTGCCCATGCCTCACCTCCTTGCGCGCGCCGCGCCATCGTGACCCGGCAATGGTACGCCGAGATGACGCGCGAGGCCGCGTCCCCCCTCGGCCATCACCTCGCGATGGTTCCATTCGAAGACCGGCGCGAGCAGCGGGGCCAGCGCGTTCATCCAGCGCTTGCCGGTCGTCACCGTCCATTCGTATTCGACGTGCGCATGGCGGCCGGTCGAGCCGAGCCGCCAGCGGCCGACGCCGCGGAGCTCGCCGCGCGCGACGCCCTCGATGTACGTCGGCCGGGTCATCGCGGTCGTCGTCATGTCGAACGTCAAGCGGTACGGGAGCCGGCTCGACCAGGTGTAGCGGCGCACGGCGCCGATGCCTTGCGCATCGCCGTCGCGCAGCCGCTCGACCGATTGCACGTAGCGCCACCATCGCGGCCACGCCTCCGGCGTCGTGAGCGCGGTCCACACGTCTTCGAGAGGTACCGCGAGCACCCATCGCGTCGTCAGCGCATAGCGCATGCGCGCGCTCTCCGGTCGCGGTGGATCCGTCGCGGTCATTTCGCGCCCGTCACGCGCGCCTCCCACCACGGCTCGAGCGCGTCGGCGACCGACGACGGCATGCGCGTGCCCGACTGCCGCACCGCCCAGCGAAAGCGCCCGAACGGCGGACGCGCGAGCTCGTCGAGCGTGATCAGCGGCGTGTCGCGCAGCACCTCGAGACGCAGCTTCAGATAATGCGTTTTCGCGCCGGCCGCCGCCTTGTCCTCGAGCCAATGCATGTCCTCCCGGGGCTGCGTCAGGACGTAACCCGATCCGATCAGCCCCTTGGGCGCCACGCCGAGGCGCACGAGGAACGCGCGCGAGCCCGGCTCGATCGCGCGCGTGCGGCCGCAGGCCCATTCGATGTCGACGTGCCCGCGGGCCGCGACCCGGCGCCGCTCGCGCGCGAGCTCGGGCCAGCCCCAAAGCCGCGGGTTCCACGCGAATACGTACGTCGCCATCGTCTCGATTCCCGCGCTCGCCGTGCGCGATCTGCGCCGCGCCGCCGTCCGCAATGGTAGATTGCGCCCGGTACGTCGCACGCGCACCAATGCCACGCCGGATATCGCTCGCCGCCCTCGCACTGTCGGTCGCCGCCTGCTCGGGCGGCCCCTCGCGCGAAGCACCGCGACCGAGCGCTCCGGCCGCCGCGCCGCCCGCGTCCGGGAAATACTATCTGGACGACGGCCCCGGAGCGAATCCGCCGGACAACCTCGACGCGATGCCCGACGCGGTGCCTCGCCTCGAGCCGCTGCATCGGGCGGCGAATCGTCCCTATGCGGTGCTCGGCCGCGAATACGTTCCGGCGACCACGCTCAAGCCGTACCGCGAGCGCGGCATCGCGTCCTGGTACGGGCGGCGCTTCCATGGACAGAAGACTTCGATCGGCGAGACCTACGACATGTACGCGATGACCGCGGCGCATCCGACGCTGCCGCTGCCCTCGTACGCGCGGGTCACGAGCGTGGCGAGCGGCAGGAGCGTCGTCGTGCGAGTCAACGATCGCGGCCCGTTCCTGCACGGGCGCATCATCGATCTTTCCTACGCCGCCGCGCACCGGCTGGGGATCGCGCAGAACGGCAGCGGCGAGGTCGACGTGGAAGCGATCCTGCCGGCTTCGCTCGCGCAATCGGCGCAGGCGGCGCAGCCGCCGCTCGCGCCGGTGGCCGCGGCGCCTGCGATCACGACCCCGTTCGCGCCGCCCGCATCGGACCCGTCCGCAGAGGCCGGCGATACTCCACCGGTGGCGAGCGTTGCCGGCGGCTATTCGGTGCAACTCGGCGCGTTTGCAAATTTTGCCAATGCGCAGGCCTTCCTGTCGCGCGCGCAGAACCAACTCGCGACGGTGCAGGTCGAAGCGAAAATTCGACAGGCAGGCGGGCTGTATCGCGTCTACATCGGACCCTATCCGGCCCGCGGCGAGGCCCAGCGCATCGGGGAGCGCATCACGCAGGCATTCGGTTTCTCGGCCATGGTCGCACCGCATTGAGCGCGGCGGCCGCACCGAGCGACCCGTCAGTCGCTATAATGGCGTGCGTCGCGTCCGCGCGGCATACGTGCCGATGCGGCTTCAGCACGCCGCGTCCGCGCGGTTCCGTTCGCTCCTCCCCCTGACCATCGCTCGATGATCCTGTCGCTTCGTCGCTGGCTTGCCTTGGCAGCGTTGTCGTTGCTCCCGTTCGGCCCGCACGTCGCGCACGCCCAGCTTTCGATCGAGATCCTCGGTGGCGCGGGAACGATGATCCCCATCGCGGTCGTCCCGTTCGGGGCGGAGGCGACGTGGCCGCTCGGCATCTCGGGCATCGTCGGCGCGGATCTCCAGCGCTCGGGACTGTTCCGTCTCGTCGACACCAACGGCATCGTGCCGCGCCCGGCGCGCGCCGAAGACGTGCAGCCCGCCCTCTGGCGCGCCCGCAACGCCGACGCCGTCGTCGTCGGATCGATGCTGCCGCTGCCGGACGGGCGGGTCGAGGTGCGCTTCGCGCTCGTCGACGTCGTCAAGCAGACGTCGCTCGTGTCGATGACTTTCACCGTCACGCCGCAGCAATTCCGCCTGACCGCGCACAGGATCGCCGACATCGTCTACGAGAAGCTGACCGGAGACCGCGGCGTGTTCTCGACGCGGATCGCGTACATCACGAAGCAGGGGTCGCGCTATCAGCTCCTGGTGGCCGACGCCGACGGGTTCGCCCCGCAATCGATCGTCAGCTCGAACGAGCCGCTGCTGTCGCCGCGCTGGTCGCCGGACGGCTCGCGGCTCGCGTACGTCTCGTTCGAGAACAAGAAGCCGGTCGTCTACGTGCAATCGCTCGACAGCGGCGCGCGGCACGCCGTCGCCAACTTCCGGGGCAGCAACTCGTCGCCGGCGTGGTCGCCCGACGGGCGCAAGCTGGCGGTCACCCTGACGAAGGACGGCGGCTCGCAGGTGTACCTGATGAACGCCGACGGCAGCAACGTCACGCGCGTGCTCTCGTCGCCGGGCATCGACACCGAGGCGACATTCACCCCCGACGGCCAGTCGCTGGTCTTCACGTCCGACCGCGGCGGCACGCCGCAGATCTACCGGGCGAGCCTGCTCGGCGGCCAGATCGAGCGCCTCACGTTCGACGGCAGCTACAACGTGTCGCCGCGACCGCTGCCCGACGGCAAGGGGATCGTGTTCGTGCGGCGCGACGGCGGGCGCTACCAGGTCGCGACGCTCGACTACGCGACGCGCCAGGTGCAGGTGCTCACGCCGGGTCCGAACGACGAAAGTCCCAGCGTTGCGCCGAACGGCAAGCTGGTCATCTATGCGAGCGAAGGTGGCGGCCACGGCATCCTGGCGGCGGTCTCCATCGACGGTCGCGTGAAGCAGCGGCTCGTCGCGCCAGCGGCCGACGTGCGCGAGCCCGCGTGGGGGCCGTTCCCGCGGTCATGAAATCCCGTCCTTTCGAGCGCGCGCCGGGCCGCGGCGCGCGCGAATCCCAAGCAGGAGGTGGCATGCGCAACGTTCTTCTGGTCGCGATCCTCGCAACGGCACTGGCGGCTTGCTCGACGACACCCACGACGGAGGCCCCGGTCGAGGACCGCGGCGCCGCGGGCACGGCCGCGCCGGGCACCGGCGCGGAAACGGGCGGTGCAGCGGGCGGCGGCGTCGCCGGATCGGCCACCGGCGCCGCGCGCAGTCCGTTGCGCGACCCGAACAACATCCTGTCGAAGCGCAGCATCTACTTCGACTTCGACAGCTTCGTCGTCAAGGACGAGTACCGGCCGCTCGTCGAGGCGCACGCCCGCTACCTGCAGCAGAACCGCAATGCGCGCATGACGATCCAGGGCAACACCGACGAGCGCGGCTCGCGCGAATACAACATCGCGCTCGGCCAGAAGCGCGCCGATGCGGTCAAGCGGATGATGCTGCTGCTCGGCGCCACCGACGGCCAGATCGAGACGGTGAGCTACGGCGAGGAGCGGCCGAAGAACCCCGGCCACGACGAGGCCGCGTGGGCGGAGAATCGCCGCGACGACATCGTGTATGTCGGCGAGTGACGACACGAGCCTGAGGTGCCTCCTTTGAAGCCTTCGCAGCGTGCGGCGCTCGCCGGCGTCGCGCTTCTCCTCGGTGCGCACGCCGCGCAGGCGGCGCTCTTCGACGACGACGAGGCGCGCCGGCGCGTCGAAGCGACGAACGCACGGCTCACGCAGTTGCAGCGCCAGGTCGAGGACCGGCTCGCCGCGCTCGAGCAGCAGGTGAAGGGACAGGGTCTCGCCGACCTGTCCAATCAGATCGAGCTGATGAAGGGCGAGGTCGCGAAGCTCCGCGGGCAGATCGAGGTCGTCACCTACGAGCTCGAGCAGGCGCAGAAGCGCCAGCGCGATCTGTATGTCGACCTCGACACGCGGCTGCGCAAGATCGAGTCGGCCGCTGCCGCCCCGGCGAATGCCGCCAGCGCCGCGAATCCTGGGTCGCCGGCTGGAGTGCCTTCCGACGCGCCCCCGCCTCCTGCTGCCGCATCGGCGACGCCGTCACCCGGCCCCGTCGCGGCATTGCCGCCGCCCCGGAGCCCGAGCGACGGCGTCGCCGAGCAGCGCGCGTACGACGGCGCACTCGACCAGTTCAAGCGCGGCGATTACGCGGGCGCGATCACCGGCTTCAACACGTTCCTCAAGACGTATCCACGCAGTCCGCTCGCATCGTCCGCCCAGTACTGGGTGGGCAACGCGCAATACGCGCGACGCGATTATCGCGGCTCGATCGCCACGCAGCGGCAGCTCCTGAAGGATTACCCGGACAGCGGCAAGGCTCCCGATGCGATGCTGAACATCGCGTCGGCGCAGTCGGATCTCGGCGACAACGCCGCGGCGCGGCGCACGCTCGAGGAATTGATCGCGAAGTACCCGAAGTCCGACGCCGCGGCGCGGGCGCGCCAGCGGCTCGGCGTGCGCTAAGAGCGCGTGCTCGGCGCGCGATCGCGGACCGACGGCATCGCCGCCCGCGAGTCCACGGGTCGGCGGCTTGCAGGCGGGCGCGCGAGCTTTGCCGCGCGCGTGATCACCTGGCAACGCACCCACGGGCGGCACGATCTTCCGTGGCAGGGCACGTGCGATCCCTACCGGATCTGGCTGTCGGAGATCATGTTGCAGCAGACGCAGGTCGCGACGGTGCTGCCGTATTACGCCCGCTTCGTCGTGGCATTCGCGACCGTCGACGCGCTCGCGGCCGCGCCGCTTTCGCGGGTCCTCGAGCTGTGGAGCGGGCTCGGGTATTACCGCCGCGCACACCATCTGCACGCGGCGGCGCGCATCGTCGTCGAGCGGCACGCGGGCCGCTTCCCGGTCGCCGCCGGCACGCTCGCGACGCTGCCCGGGATCGGCCGCTCCACCGCGGCCGCGATCGCCGCATTCGCGAGTGGAGCGCGCGCCGCGATTCTCGACGGCAACGTCAAGCGCGTGCTCGCGCGTCACCGCGGCATCGAGGGCTGGCCGGGGGAGGCCCGTGTGCAGGCCGCGTTGTGGCGCGCCGCCGAGGCGCTGCTGCCGCGACTCCGCCGCGAACCGGCCGCATCGGGCCCCGGCACTGGACGCGGCGACATCGCCGCCTATACGCAGGGCCTGATGGATCTCGGCGCGGCGATCTGCACGCGGACGCGGCCGCGCTGCGCGGCGTGTCCGGTCGGCGACGATTGCATTGCCCTGCGCGACGCGCGCATCGACGAGTTGCCGTCGCCGCGGCCGCGCCGGGAATTGCCGCGGCGCGCGATCGGATTGCTCGTGCTCGAGCACGACGGGCGGATCCTGCTCGAGCAGCGTCCTCCGGTCGGGATCTGGGGTGGGCTGTGGAGCCTCCCCGAGGCGCCGCTCGGCACGAACGTCGCCACCCACGTCGCGACGCGCTTCGGCGTGATTGCGGGAACGCCTCGCGAGATGCCACCGCTCACGCATGCGTTCACGCACTTCCGCCTCACGATGCATCCGCTGCGCGTCCCGATCGCGACGCGGCCCGCGTCGCTGCGCGCGCCGGGCGTCGAATGGTTCGCGCGCGACGCCGCGCTCGCCTGCGCGCTGCCGTCGCCGATCGGGCGCCTGTTGCGGTCGATCGGAGCGGCGGCGCCATCGGCGCTGCCGGTGCGCGGGGCAGCGGACGCTCGGGTCAGCGTGCTCGGCGGCGAAGCGAATCCGCCCAGGCCCGCAAGTCGACGGGCAGGCGCGCATCGGCGTCGCTGAACGCCGCGCGGAAGCGCGCGAGCTCCTGTTCCGCTTCGTGCGTTTTGCCCGCGCTTCGCAGCGCGCGAATGCGCGCGATCCAGTCGGCGGCGGATCCCGCCGCGGGAGCGGTCACGATGCCGCTTGCCGCGCCGGCGGTCGTGCCCGATTCCAGGCGCTGCGGCTTCCCCGCCGGTGCCGCCTCCGGCGCGGGCCGATCGCGCGACATCGCAGCCGGTGCCGCGTCCTGCCGCTCACGCGACATCGCGGCCGGTGCCGCGTCCTGCCGTTCGCGTGCGACGGCAGCCGGGGCTCGCGCCTCCTGCTTCTGCATCGGCGGCGGAGCCGGCGGCGTCGCGGGAGCGCCGGCCGACGAATCGCTCGCGGCCGGCGGCGGAAGTTCCGGTTCCACCGGCGCGAGCGGCAACAGGCCGACAACGACGGTGGCGATCGCCGCCGCCGCCGCGAGCGGCATCCACCAGCGCCACCGCCGCATCGCTGGCGCTCGCGGCGTCCCGCGCGCCGTCCCATGCGGCGCGCTGCCGGCGGCGCGATGCGCGGCCGCGAGGATCGCCGCGTCGACGTGTGGCGGCGGCGCCTGAGTCGACTGGCTGCGCAGCAGGGCGTCGAGCGCCGGGTCGGAAGTGTCGCGGTGGGAATCCATTTCAGACGCCTTCGCGCAGTTCGGGCAACGCCGCGCGCAGCCTCACGATCGCGTAGCGCAGTCGGCTCTTGATCGTTTCGGCGCCCACGCCCGTCAGCGCCGCAATCTCCGCGAGCGAAAGACCGCTTTCGTGCTGCAGCAGGAACGCGTCGCGCTGTGGCGGCGGCAGGGCGGCGAGCGCCGCGAGCAGCCGCCTGCCCGCCTCCCGCCGGGACGCCTGCGTCTCGGGATCGTTGCCGCACGCGCCCGGTATGGCGTCGAGCGCCGGATGGCTCGCATCGTCGGCGTCCACCGGGACCAGCACGGCCTGGCCGCTCGCGCGCCAGTGGTCGACGATCCGGTGATGTGCGAGCGTGTAGAGCCAGCTTGCGAAGCGGGCCGTCGGCGCATACGTCGCGCGCGCGCGAATGACGCTCATCCAGATGTCCTGGAACAACTCGTCGGCGGTTGCGGCGTTGCCGCAGTGGCGCAGCACGTAGCGATAGACGCCCCCCTTGTGGCGCGCATAGAGCCGGTCGAAAGCCGTCGCCTCGCCGCGCGCATACGCGAGCATCAGCTCCTCGTCGGACTCGTCGTCGGCTCGGGACGCGGTCATCGCGCGCGGAGTATGCGAGCGGGTCACGGCCGTCGCAACTCGGCGCGGTGCCGTCGTTGCCGTCGCCCGACAGGACGCCAACGCCGTCAGAGCGGGGCCGGCACGAACCGCATGGCCGGGAACGGATCGGGTGTGCGCTCCGCGTACCGGGGTGGCGGCAACACGCCCATCGCGATCAGGTTCTCGCGCCGGTCATACCGGATCGCCACCGTTTCCGCCGGCACATCGCTCGCGCGCGCGAAGCGGACGCGCCGTGCATACGACGCCTCGCTGCGGCCGAAGCCGGTGCCGAGCCTCGCAGCCGGCGCGCGCGACTCGGGCGCGACGATGCCGGCGGCGCCCGTCGCCTCGGCCGCCTTGCCCTGCGCAGCGTCGGCTTGCGCCGTGGGGGAAGCCGGCGCCTCGCGTCGCTCCGCGCCGCCGGTTTCCGCAGCGGCGATTCTGTCCCGCGACGCGCGATCTGCAAGCGGTGCCGCACGCTCCTCGAACACGGCGACGCCGATCACGCCCACGTCGTGCGGACGACCGGTGCGCGCCGCGTAACTGTCGCCGAGATCGGTGAAGTAGAACGCCGACGTCCGCTCGGGGCTCGTGCGCCAGCCCTCGATTTCGACGCTGTCGCCGGCTTCGATCACGTAGCCGGACTGGTCGGGCGACGCCGTCTCGCCGGTGACGACGTTGACGCCGTCGACGCTCGCGACGGCCAGGATGCGCGCACGCGAATGGTTGCGGATGCGCACCGCGTATTCGTGGCCGGGCGTGCCGACGACGTAGCGCTGGCCGTCCTTCGCGTACGCATCGAGGACGATTCCCGTCGTGCGATCGCGAATGCTCACGCTCACCAGGGGTGAACCGGGCCAATGGGCCGCCGCCGCCGGGGCCGCGAGCAGGGCCGCGGTCGCGGCGAGGATTGCCAGCGCGCCGCGCGCGCCGATCCGGGCTTGTCGGTGATCCTTGCTTCCGTTCATCGGTATCGCCTCCGGCACCGGCCGAGGAGCCGGTCACGAAGCCATGAACGGACGGGTCGCGCAAACGGGGTTAATCCCCCGCGGGCCGGGGCTCCCAAACCCGCCCGGGCTTTGCAGGCCGCGCCCTTCCGGCCGTGCCATAATTTCCGATCATGCAGGACACCGCGCACCTCGCACCGCTCGTCAGCGGAGTCGCATTCGCCCTCGCGTTCGTCTTCGGCGCCGTCGCCTATCGCGTGAACTTCTGCACGATGGGCGCGGTGACCGACGTCGTCAATTTCGGCGACTGGGGCCGCATGCGGATGTGGTTGCTCGCGATCGCGGTCGCGATCGTGGGCACTGCCGCGCTGCACGCGGGCGGCGCGATCGACACGGCGAAGACGATCTATACCGGCGCGAAGGTGCCGTGGCTGTCGCACCTCGTCGGCGGCTT
>DASURV010000120.1:0-2068 GCA_036375455.1 Casimicrobiaceae bacterium
CCGTCGCCGCGCGCGTGACCGGCCGCATACATCACGACGAGCGCGGCGTCGTCGCCATTGCCGCGAAGGCGCGACCACGCCTGCAGCACCTTGCCGACGTAGGGGCTGGCGGTGATCCGCCCGTCCACCCAGTACAGGCTCAACACTTCCAGTCGCGCGTCGGGCCCGGTCAGCGTGACGCGTCGCGCGGTCTTCGAAACTCCCGCCCAGTCGATCGTGGTCTCGCCGCTCGCGGCTTCCTTCCAGCGGTTGTCTTCGGGCGCAACCAGCATGTTCCCGGACGTGATCAGCTCGCGCCCCCGCTGTTGCGCGCGGTAGTACTCGACGAAGATCCCCGCCTTCCGCTCTCCGTTCGCGAACGTCTGCGCGAGCGCCGCGGCCTGGCCGGAGTACTTCGGCGTCCAGTCGGTGAGCGGCGTCGCGCTCTGCGCCCAGCCGCCGGCGCCGTCGATCGCCGGCAGCGTCGGAGCCGCGGTTGCGGAGGAACGGTCGATCGCGCCCGCGAGCAGGGGCCACACGGCCGCCACGACGACGGCGGCCACGGCCGCGACGAGGAAGGGCGCCGCGGGCCGCGCGATCTTCGCGATCGCCTCCGCCTTTGGCCCAATCCCCTCGTGCACGTCGCGCGTGTCTTCCCGCCAGAACGAGCCGACCCAGAAGAGGAGCAGCATCACGACGCCGAAGAAGATCCAGCCGTAGATGATGTGGTCGACGCCGACCGCAAGCCGATTGTTCGACAGGTGGCCGAGCATGACGATCAGGTAGGCACGCAGCCAGTTCGCGACGACCGGCACGAGGACCGACGCGGCAAGGAATGCCACACGCCGCTGCCAGCTCCGGTACGCGGTGGCCGCGAACAGCGTCCCGACCATCAGCGACGCGATGACGTAGCGGACCCCGCTACAGGCCTCGACGACCGACCACGAGCCGGTCGGAATGACGAACAGGTTGACTTCCCGGAACACCGGCACGCCCGAGGCACGCAGCGCGGCGACGGTGAAGTCGGCCGTCCAGTCGATCATCGTCGGAATGAAGATCTCGCCGAACGGCACGGCGAACAGCAGGAACGCGATCGGAAAGGCGAGCACGCGCGCCATCCGCAGCCCGACGATCGTCACGATCGCCGCCTGCAGCATGAAGGCGAGCGCGAACTGCCCGGCGCCGAGCGCGTCGGCCGCCGACGCGACGAGCCAGAGCGCTCCCGCGAGCGCCACGAACGCGAGGCCGGGCCACCACGGCTGCGCCGACGCTTGCGTCAGCTCCCGTCGCTGGCGCCATGCGAGCCACAGGCAGATCGGAACGACGAGGAAGCCGTGCGTGAAGGTTTCCGAGCGGATCCAGATCGCGACGATCGACGCCGCCGTTTTCCAGTGCACGGCGAGGATGCCCGCGACCGCCAGCAGGCACGCCCAGGCAGCCGGCGAGCGCAGCGCGGCACTCGCGGGGACCTCGTCGAGCGCGAATTCGAGATCGCGTTTCATCCTGAACGACCGAGTCTCATCCTAGCCGAGATTGCGCACGATCAGCGGGCCGAGGGCATTGGCGAGCGGGAGCGGAAGCCGTCGCCAGACGGCGATCAGCGCACGGTACTTCGGATTGAGCGGGTTGTTCTCCGGAACGGTATCGCGCGTATACAAACGGTATTCGTACGCGAGCGGCGCCGGCTCGAAACCCCAGTTCCTCTTGAAATCGAACGATCCGGTCCCGCGCTTGCTGCGGCCGTAATCGAACGTGCGCACGCCGCGCTCGCAGGCGCGCCGCATCAGCTCCCAGTACTTGAAGTCGTTCGCCGCCAGGTCGCGCGCGCGCGCCGTGTCGCCCGCGTAGTACGGAAGCACCTCGTCGCGGAAATAGAAGGACATGACGCCGCTCACGGGTTGCCCCTGCGAGTCGGTGACCGTCAGGACCTCGCACGCGTCGCCGAACGCCTGCTTCAGCCGTGCAAAATAGCGCTTCGCGAGCGGTGGCGTGCCGTGACGGTGGACGTTGTCGGCATAGAGGGCGAAGAAGCGCTCGGTCGAGCCGTCGACCTCGCTGCGCAACCCATGGCCGATTCCCTTGCGCACCA
>DASURV010000121.1:0-11447 GCA_036375455.1 Casimicrobiaceae bacterium
GGTTACGCGAGCGATATGCCCGCGTTCGGCGCCACGCTCACCGACGACGACATCTGGAGCGCGCTCGCCTACATCAAGAGTCGCTGGTCGCCGCGTGCGCGCGAAGCCCAGGCGCAGATCACCGCGAAGCGCGGCGGATGAGCGTGCGCTCGCTCGAGCGCGCTACAATGACAATTCCCCCGACCGTCCTGGCGGTGGACTCGACCGCAAGATCCGGACGACCCAGACCAAGCGCGGGAGGGAGCGGGCATATCGATATTCCCCAATGGAATGGAGGCCGGATATGGCAATACGCATAGGTGACGACGCGCCGGATTTCACGGCGGACACGACGCAGGGCAAGATTCGCTTCCACGAATGGATCGGGAATGGCTGGGCCATTCTCTTCTCGCATCCGAAGGATTTCACGCCGGTCTGCACGACCGAGCTGGGCTACATGGCGAAGCTCAAGCCGGAGTTCGACAAGCGCAACACGAAAATCATCGGCATCAGCGTCGACCCGGTCGGCGATCACGCCCGGTGGGCGAAGGACATCGAGGAGACGCAGGGAACGGCGGTCAATTACCCGATGATCGGCGACGCGGACCTCACGGTCGCCAAGGCCTACGACATGATCCACCCGAACGCGAGCGGCAGCGGTCCTCGCACCGCCGTCGACAACGCGACGGTCCGCAACGTCTTCTTCATCGGCCCGGACAAGAAGGTGAAGGCGCTGCTCGTCTATCCGATGAGCGCCGGGCGGAATTTCGACGAAGTGCTGCGGCTGCTCGACGCGCTGCAGCTCAACGCGAAGCACACGGTGGCGACGCCGGTCAACTGGAAGCCGGGCGAGGACGTCATCATCCCGACGTCGGTTTCCGACGAGGATGCGAAGAAGAAGTATCCGCAGGGCTTCAAGACGCACAAGCCATATCTGCGGACGGTGGCGCAGCCGAAGTGATCGCCCGACCCGAGTGAAGCAAGGGCGCCCAGCGGCGCCCTTGCTTGTGGTATCGCGATCCTGCTCGTCGTCTTCGCGGCAGGCGTGAACGCGATCCTGCTCGCGATCGACCGCCGGCTGCACGTCCGGACGTAGCGGCACGGCGCGGATCGACCCCTATCGGCGCCACGGGGGCCGCCCATGTCGGACAAGACCGACAGACGCGGCCGGCGCGCTCGCCCACAATCCGGGGAGGCCCGCCGCGGCGGGCACGGACCTCCAGCGTGCATACCGACCCCTGTCACTTTGCGGCAACCGCCGGCGAGACCCGTCCGCGCACGTTGCAGCCGCCGGCACCGCTGCTCGTTCCCGGTCGCAACTGCTGGCGCATCGAGCGCGCCTCGCAGATCGCGTTTCTGGTCGACGGCGAGGAATACTTCGGCGCCGTGCGCTCGGCGCTCGCCAAGGCGTGCCGGTCGCTCTTCATCCTCGGCTGGGACATCGACAGCCGGATGCGCCTCGTGCCCGCCGGGGCGCATGACGGACTGCCGGAGCCGCTCGGCGAGTTCCTGCACGCGATCGTCGCCCGCCGCCGGGAGTTGCACGGATACGTGCTGTCGTGGGACTTCGCGATGCTCTACGCGATGGAGCGCGAATGGCTGCCGATCTACAAGCTCGACTGGCGCACGCATCGGCGGCTGTCGTTCCGCCTCGACGACCGGCACCCGGTCGGCGCGTCGCACCACCAGAAGATCATCGTCGTCGACGATGCCGTCGCGTTCGTCAGCGGCTACGATCTCACGCGCTGCCGCTGGGATACGAGCGCGCACCTTCGCGGCGATGCCCGGCGCGTCGATCACCGCGGCGAGCCGTATCCGCCGTTCCACGATGTCGGGATTGTCGTGGCCGGCGACTGCGCGCGCGCGCTCGGCGAGCTTGCGCGCGAGCGCTGGCGGCGCGCGACCGGGCAGCGCCTGCAACCGCCGGACGCAGCGCCCGCCGCGGATGCCTGGCCCGACGACGTCGCGCCGGTCGCCGCCGACGTCGCGGTGGCAATCGCGCGCACCGAGCCGGCGTTCGACGGCCGTCCGGGAGTCGGCGAGATCCGGGCGCTGCATCACGACGCGATCGCGTGCGCGAAGCGGCACATCTTCGCGGAGAACCAGTACTTCACGTCGCGCGCGATCGCCGAGGCGTTCGCGCGCCGGCTCGCCGAGGACGTTCCTCCCGAGATCGCGGTGCTGTCGCCGTACATGCAGAGCGGCTGGCTCGAGATATCGACGATGGGCGTGCTGCGCGCGCGCATTCACCGCGCGCTGCGGGCGGCGGACCGGCACCTGCGCTATCGGCTCTATTGCCCGACGCTCCCATGGCTCGATCATCGCGACGGCTGCCTCAACGTCCACAGCAAGGTGCTGATCGTCGACGATCGATTGCTCACGGTCGGCTCGGCCAATCTGTCGGACCGCTCGCTCGGCATCGACACCGAGTGCAACCTCGCGATCGCTTCGGGCGAGGATCCTCGGCTTGCCGGGATGATCGCGGGATTGCGCGAGCGGCTGCTCGCCGAGCACCTCGGGTGCGCGCCCGCGGACGTGCGCGCCGCCGTTGCGCGTGAAGGGGGACTTCATCGCGCGATCGCCGCGTTGTCGAGCGGCGGCGGGCGCACGCTGCTCGTCGTCGAGCCGAAGTTCGATCCGGCGCTCGACGCGCTCGTCCCCGATCGCCACCTGCTCGATCCCGAGCGGCCGCTCGACCCCGACGCGATCGTCGAGGATCTGGCGCCGCACGAGGATGTGCGCAGCGGGACGCGCGCGCGGCTCGTCGGCGTCGCGCTCGGGGCGCTCGCGCTCGTGGCGCTGACGCTCGCGTGGCGGTTCACGCCGCTGCGCGAATGGCTCGCGCTCGACCGGCTCGTCGGCCTGGCGAGCGCATTGCGCGATCTGTCCTGGGCGCCGATCGCAGTGCTGCTCGCCTACGTCGCTGGCGGGCTCGTCGCTTTTCCGCTCCTCGCACTGGTTGCCGCGACCGCGCTGGTGTTCGGACCCTGGCTCGGCCCGATCTACACGCTGGCCGGCGCGACGCTCAGCGCGGTGGTCACGTTCGCGATCGGCCGCAGGCTGGGGCGCGAAACCGTGCGCAGGCTCGCCGGCCGGCGGGTGAACGATCTGTCGCGCCGGCTCGCGCGCCGCGGTCTCGTGGCGATCGTGTTCGTGCGCATGCTGCCGATCGCGCCGTTCTCGATCGTCAACGTCGTCGCCGGCGCATCGCACATCCGCTGGAGCGATTTCCTGCTCGGGACGGTGATCGGGCTGCTGCCCGGTGTCGTGGCGATGACGTTCTTCGTCGATCGCGCGCTCGCGGTGATTCGCGAGCCGGGTCCCGGCGCGTTCGCGCTCCTCGGCGTCGCTGCCGCGCTGATCGTCGCGCTGGTGGCCGTGTTGCGACGCATGGTGCATGGGCGCAAGACGGTCCCGGTGCAAACGACCTCTCCCGCCCATGGCGACTGACCGGCATCGCGGCGCCGGGCCGGCGACGCTGACCGTCGCGACCTGGAACATCCATGGCGCGGTAGGAAGCGACGGCCGTTTCGCGCCGGGACGGATCGTCGACGTCCTCGGCGAGATCGATGCCGACATCGTCGCGCTTCAGGAAGTCGCGTCCGAGCAGGAGCACGAGCGCTTCCTGCCGGATCTCGAGCGCGCCACGGGCTACCACGTCGTCGCCGGCCTGCTGAAGCAGCGCCGCGGGTCGGACTTCGGCAACGCCGTGCTGTCGAAGTACCCGGTGCGAAGCGTCGAGCACCTAGATCTCGCCGTCGACGACTACGAGCCGCGCGGCGCCGTCGATGCCTGCGTGGACGTGGGTCTGCCGTTGCGCGTGCTGGCGACGCACCTCGGCCTGCGACCCGGCGAGCGGCGCGAGCAGGTGCGGCGGATCCTCGCCGCCGTCGAGCGCGACGGCCCGCATCCGACGCTCTTGATGGGCGACCTGAACGAGTGGTACCTGTGGGGGCGGCCGCTGCGGTGGCTGCATTCGCATTTCCGCGAGGTCCCCGCGGCACCGCCGACGTTTCCGGCGCGCCGCCCCGTGCTCGCGCTCGATCGCATCTGGGTGAGGCCGGCGGGATCGCTGCGCCGGCTCGCCCGCCACGCGACGCCGCTGGCGCGCATCGCGTCCGATCACCTGCCGCTGACCGCCGAGATCGTCGTGCGCTGATTCGTCACATCGGCGGCACCAGGCCATCCTTGCCCACCAGGAGGCGCGCGGCGGTCAACGTTCCGTCGGGGCGCGGCGTGGCGCTGAAGAGGACGTGCGCGCCCGGCTTGACGAGGGCGCGATCGCCGGGCTCGAGGGTGACGATCGGCGCGTCGGCGGGCACCGTCACCACCTTTTCGCCATCCTTGTACTTGAGCGTCATCCGCCGGTCCTTGCCCACCTCGGCGATCTGCGCGACCGTCGCGTTCGTCATCATGCTTCCAGGCCGCAGGTCCCAGGGATAATGCCCCTCGCCGCTGCCGCGGCCCGACTCGGGAAAGACGACCACTTCGAGCGAACGCAGCGTGCCGCCGGGCTGCGGCATCGTTGCCGTCCCGACATAGCTTCCCTGCTTGATCGCGGCGATATCGATCCTGACCACCGCGGTGACACCGTAGTTGCCGTCGAGATCGATCGCGAGCCGCTCGCCGCTGCGCTCGAGCACCTGCAGTTTCAGGCCGTCGAGCGCGACGACGTCGCCGCGGATGCGCCGCGGCTCCTGGGCGAACGCCTGCGCGCAAAGCAGGCCAGCGAGCGCGAATGCGAGCAGTCGAACGATGGGCATGAGCATTGGAGTTCCTCGAGCGAGAATCCCGCAAACAGTCATCGAGACCGCGCATTCCGCGGGGGCGCACCCTTCCGGACGCGGCCGGCGGCGCGCTCAGTCATCCGCTTCCTCGGGCGGCCGCAATTCGCCGAGCACCGTGGGCAGGAGCTCGCTGACCGTCGGGTGGATTCGCACACCGCGCCCGACGTCGTCCGCGGTAAGCGATGCCTGCATCGCATCGACGAGCGATTGCACGGCCTCGTCGCCGGAGACGCCCAGCACGGCTGCGCCCAGGATGCGCCGACTGCCCGCATCGACGACGATCTTCATGAACCCGAGCGATTCGCCGCGCTCCACCGCCCGCGCGACGCGTGTCATCGGACGCTTCCCGACGAGAACGCCCGTACCCCCGCGCCGCGCCTGCTCGACGGTCATGCCGATGCGGCCGAGCGGCGGATCGATGTACAGCGCATAGATCGGGATGCGATCGGAAGCCTTGCGATGCTTTCCGCCGAGCAGGTTGTCGGCAACGATCTCGTAGTCGTTGTAGGCGGTGTGCGTGAACGCGCCGCGTCCATTGCAGTCGCCGAGCGCGTAGACGCCGGGGACGTCGGTCCGAAGCTCGTCGTCGACGCGGATGTAGCCGTGCTCGTCGACGCGGATTCCGGCACGCTCGACGCCGAGGTCGTCGGTATTCGGAACACGGCCGGTTGCGAAGAGCACGTGACTGCCCTCGACGAGCGGCGCGCCCTCGCGACACTCCACGGTCACGTCGATGCCGCGAGCGGTGCGCCGCGCCTTGATGCAGTTCGCGCCAAGGCGCAGCCCGATGCCCTCGGCGCCGAGGATGTCCGCCACCGCCTGCGAAACGTCGTCGTCCTCGCGTCCGATCAGCCGCGGCCCCTTTTCGACGATCGTCACCCGGCTGCCGAAGCGCCGGAACATCTGGCCGAACTCCAGGCCGACGTAGCTTCCCCCCACGACGATCAGATGCTCGGGAACGTAGTCCACGTCCATGATCGTTTCGCTCGTGAGGTAGTCGGCCGCATCGATGCCTGCAGGCTTCGCGGACCGTCCTCCGACGTTGATGAAGATGGATTCGGCGACAATGGATTCGTCGCCGACGAGGACCGAATGCGACGTCGCGAAGCGCGCGTGCCCCACGACGACCGTGACGCCCGGCAGGTTGCGCAGCCAGTGCTCGAGACGCCCGCTCGATGCGGCGACGATCCCGTCCTTGCGGGCCTTGACGCGCGCCATGTCGACGCGCACCGGAGCGGCGATCTCGACGCCGTATTCGGCGGCGCGGCGCGCCATCTGCGCCGCGTACGCGCTCGCCACCATCGCCTTGGTGGGCGTGCAGCCGTTGTTGACGCAGGTGCCGCCGAAGCGCTTGCGCTCGACGATGCAGACCGACCGCCCCGCCGCCGCGAGCCGGGCCGCGAGCGGAGGTCCGGCCTGGCCGGTCCCGATGATCAGCGCGTCGAATCGGCGCGGCATCGTGCAGTCCCTCATGCTTGCGGCACGCGCCTTCGCGCCGCCTCGTGGCAGTGGACCTGGGAATCGACTCAATGTTCCTGCGCGATGCCGAGGTAGGCGCGCCGCAGGTCCGGATGGTTGAACACCGACTCGGGCGTCCCTTGCGCGATGATCCTGCCCTCCTCGAGCAGGTAGGCGCGGTTTGCGCTCTCGAGCGCCATCGCGACGTTCTGCTCGACGAGCAGCACGGCGGTCCCGGCGGCGTTCACGTCGCGAATCGTGCGGAACATCACCTGCACCATCAGCGGCGACAGGCCGAGCGAAGGCTCGTCGAGCAGCAGCAGCCGCGGCTTCGCCATCAGCGCGCGGGCGATCGCCACCATCTGCTGCTGGCCGCCCGACAGCGAGCCGGCCGGCGCGTCGAGCTTGTCGCGCACCGGCGGGAACAGCGCGCAGACCCGCTCGAGCGAGCGTGCGCGCTCGCCGCGCGTCGCGGCGACGTAGCCGCCGATCTCGAGGTTCTCGCGCACGCTCATGCGCGTGAAAAGGCGCCGGCCCTCGGGCACGATCGCGATTCCGGCGCTGCAATAGCGGTGCGGCGGGAGCGCCGTCAGGTCGCGTCCGTGCATCGTGATCCGCCCCGCCTTCGCCGGATGCAACCCGGCGATGGCGCCGATCAGCGTCGTCTTTCCCGCGCCGTTGGGCCCGACGACGCACACGAGCTCCCCGTCGCCGATATCGAGCGACACGTCCCACAGCGCCGGGGCCGCGCCGTAATCGACGCGCAGGTCGCGCACCTCAAGCATGCGCGACCCCGAGATAGGCGACGGCGACGTCGCGGCGCGCCATGACGTCGGAGGCGCTGCCTTGCGCGAGCACGCGGCCCTGGTCGAGCACGACGATGCGGTCGGAGAGCGCGGTGACGATGCGCATCACGTGCTCGACCAGCACGATCGTCGTGCCATGGTCGCGGATGCGGCGGATCAGTTCGACCGCCTCGTCGATCTCGGCCGGCGTAAGGCCCGACAACACCTCGTCGAGCATCAGCAGCCGCGGCGTCGCGGCGAGCGCGCGCGCGAGCTCGAGGAACTTGGTCTGGTGCAGGTTGAGCGCGCCCGGGTGCGCCGCCGCCCGCTCGCGCAGCCCCGTGAATTGCAGCCAGCGCAGCGCCGTCTCGTCGGCGCGCGGGCGATCGAGCGCGGCGGCGCCGAACATCGCCGTGAGCGCGACGTTGTCGCGCACGCAAAGATGCGCGAACGGCCGCGGGATCTGATAGGTGCGCGCGAGGCCGGCGTGCGCGATCCGATGGGCCGGCATGCCGACCAGTTCGGCATCGCCGAAGCGGACGCTGCCGGCGTCGGCGCGGTAATGGCCGCTCACCACGTTGATCAGCGTCGACTTGCCGGACCCGTTGGGACCGAGCACGCCGAGAATCTCGCCCTCGCGCACGTCGAGGTCGACGCCGTCGAGCGCGTGGACGCCCTTGAACGACTTGCGCAGCCCGCGGATCGACAGCACCGTGCCGCCGATGCGCGGCGCAGACGGCGAACGGACGGGCTCCGGTGCCGGAGGCTCCCGCGCGCCGCGCATCGGCACCGGCTCGGGCCGTGCCGGCGTGGCACGCATGCGCCGTGGCCGCAGCAGGTCCAGGATGCCGTTCGGCATGAACAGCACGGCGGCGACGAGGATCGCGCCGGTGACGGCCTTTCCGGTGATCGCCTGCTCGGCGGCCGTCGAGGCATAGAGCAGCAGCGTGATCACGGCCGCGCCGAGCGCCGGCCCGGCCCAATGGCGCGTTCCCCCCAGCACGCTCATCAGCACGACCGTGAGCGGGACGGTGATGTTGAACGTGCCGTTCGCGGTGACGTACGACACGAAAAGCGCCTGGATGCCGCCTGCGACACCGGCCAATGCGCAGGAAATGCCGAAGGCGGCGAGCTTGTAGCGGTACGTGGGCACGCCCAGGACCTCGGCCGCATCCTCGTCGTCGTGGATCGCGAACAGCCCCATGCCGAGCCGCGCCCGCGCGATCGCGCGCGCGATCGCGAGCGTGACGAGCGCCAGCGCGAGCGCCATCATGTAGAACGCGCCCGAGGGCGTGGGCGCCAGCACGGGAACGGGGACCGCCGACAGATAGATGCCGGGTCCGCCATCGATCGGCGTGTTGAGCACGATCGTCGCGAGCACGAACGTGACGGCGAGCGTGAGCAGCGCGAACAGCTCGCCGCGCACGCGCCGCACGCGGAACACGATCGCACCGAGCGCGACACCGAGCAATGCGGCGACGAGCGCCGCGGCGGGCAGCGTCCACAGGAACGGCACGCCGAACCTGCCCGCGAGCACTGCGGTCGCGTAGACACCGGCACCGTAGAACGCCCCGTGGCCGAACGAGAAGTAGCCCGAGTAGCCCGAAAGGATGTTCCAGGACGTGGCGAGCACGATCCAGTGCAACACGAGATAGAGAAAGGACTCGTAGAACGCCGGCGGCCGAAGGAACGGAAGCGCCGCGAGCGCCAATCCGGCAGCGATGATCGCGACGAGCGTGCGGTCGACCTTCAGGAGCGTCCCGGACGCAGCAGCAGCAGCGCGATCAGCAGCGTGAACGAGACGATCGGCGCCCACGACGGGGACGCGAACGCCATCGTCACGGCCTCGCTGACACCGATCACCATGCCGGCGGCGAGCGGACCGAGCGCCGATCCGAGCCCGCCCAGCATGACCGCGGCGAACACGACGCCGACCCACGCGTAGATCTGCGACGGCGTCAGCGTGAAGCTCAGCGCGAGGCACACGCCGGCGATTCCGGCGAGCGCGCCGCAGACGCCGGAGAGCAGCAGCGCGTGCGCGCGCCGGTCGATGCCGAACGCCGCCGCGATCGGCGCGTCCTCGGCGAGCGCGCGCAGCGCCCGCCCGAGATCCGTGTAGCGCATCGCCGCCCAGATCGCGAGGCTCAGCGACACCGCCAGCGCCAGCGTCAGCAGTTCGGGCACCGGGACGAACAGCTCCCCGACCCGGAACTTCTGTCCTGCGTAGACCGACTCGAGCTTGCGGTAGTCGGCCGTCCACACGCCCTGGATCCCCGCCTCGATGATCGCGGTGAGGCCGAACGTCGCGAGCAGCGAATTGAGCGGCGATACCGCGAAGCGCGCGAGCAGCCACTGGACGGCGACGCCGAGCGCGGCGAACAGCGGCACGATCAGCGCGAGCGTCAGCAGCGGATCGACGCCGCCCGCGCTCGTGAGCTGATAGCAGAGATAGGCGGCGAGGAACGCGAACGCGAAGTGCGCGAGGTTGATGACGTGCAGCAGGCCCCAGGCGAGGCCGAGCCCCAGGCCCAGCAGCCCGTACAGGCTGCCGATGAAGACGCCCGACAGCGCCGACTGCGCGAGCAGCGTCGCGCTGGGAAGATTCATTGGACCTGCAGCGTCGCGCCGGGTGCCGCGTACTCCTTCGGATAGACGGTGACCCAGCGGCCGTTCTGCACCTGCTTGACGCGCATCAGGTCGTCGCCGTAGTTGCTCGGCCCGTCGAAGCGGAGCTTGCCCTGGATCGTGTCGACGCGGTGCGTGCGCAGCCAGGCGGCGATCGCCTTGTCATCGAGGCTCTCGGCGCCGCGCACGCCGGCCTCGAGGATCTGCCAGGCGGTGTACGATGCCGCCGCCTGAACCTCGACGTTCGTGTCCGGAATGCCGGCCTTCGTCGCGCGCTCGTGATACAGCTCGATGAACTCCTTCGCCCCCGGCGCGTTGGTGAACGGCGGGTGCTCCTCGAACAGCGTCATCGACAGCGCGTTCTTCGCGAGCGGCGACTTCGACATCGGCCCCGGCGCCGGATACATGTAGAAGTGCTCCCGCGGCGTGTAATCGATCTTGTGCATCGCTTCGAGGAGCTGGTTGCCCTCGAGGCCGATCGCGCCGACGAAGACAAAGTCCGGCTTCGCATCCTTGATGCGCGCCGCGATCGGACCGTAGTCGAGGTTGCCGAAATCCCACTCGAGGAACAGCACCTCGGTGAGTCCGCGCTTCTTCGCCGCTTCGCGCGCGCCGAGCGCCATGAAGTGCACCGACGGGAACTTGCTCGTCACCACGGCGATCGTCTTCGGCGGCTTCGGCGACGCCGCGAGCGCATCGAACAGCGTGTTCGGCGTCGTCGTCGCCGGATCGGGTCCGAGCGACCATGCCGGGAACTGCATGTCGTATTTCGCGAGCGAAGGAATGCCGAACGTGTGGTGGACGAGCACCTTGTTGTAGCGCTGCGCAACCCCCATCGCCGAGAGGATCGCCCCGGTCGCGTAGGGACCCATCAGCAGGTCGACCTTGTCCGCGGTGACGAGCTGCTCGTAGAGCGTTCGCGCGAGCTCCGGCTTCGACTGGTCGTCCTTGACGATCCATTCGACCTGGCGGCCGAGCAGGCCGCCGTGCTTGTTGAGCTGCTCGACGTAGATCTCGCCGACGACCTTGTGGATGAGGCTCGTCGCGGCGAGCGGCCCGGTCAGCGCGAGCGTGCTGCCGATGCGGATCGGGGGCTGCGCTCCCTGCGCAAGGGCCCCGGAAGCGAGCAGGCAAATACCCACGGCCGCGCCGATGCGCCGGGCCACGCGCTCTATCGTGCTCATCGATTGCTCCTCCCTGTGGTCAGTTCCGTCGGTTGTCAGCGCGCTTCGTCGACGGCGCGGTTGCGCAGCACGCCGATGCCTTCGACCTCCTCGATCGGGGCGGCGAGCGGCGCGCGGGTCAGGCCGGCGCCTCGTGGTTGACGATGAAGTCGTCGGGCACCGCCGGTCCCCAGACGTAGAACGAATCCTCGGCGGGATGGTCGGCGGCGGGCCAGTCGACGTCCGCAGCGACGAAGTCGATGTCGAACGACAGCTCGGCAAAGCTTCCCCACGGATCCTGCACGTAGTGGAAGTAGTTGGAGCCGAGCACGTGTCGCCCCACGCCCCAGCCCTTCGTGTAGCCCTGGGCGCGCATCAGCTCCGCGCCGAGGCCGACGTCGTCGATGCTGCCCACGTCCCAGCTCGAGTGGTGCAGCCCCGGCGCGTGCGACTTCGCGAAGGCGATCACGTGATGGTCGCTGCCGTGGGGGCCGTGCAGGAACGCGATGACGTCGCCCGAGCGATCCGACAGGCGCAGGCCCAGCACGTCGGTATAGAACGCGGTCTGGCGCGGCACGTCCGGCGTGAACAGCAGCACGTGCGACAGGCGTCGCGGATGCACCGGGGCCGCCACCGAGCGGCTCGGCGCG
>DASURV010000122.1:0-2123 GCA_036375455.1 Casimicrobiaceae bacterium
AGGTCGGGGAACGGAATGATGTCGGCCAGCGGCAGTACGCCCGCCAGCTGGTCGACGTCGGCTTCGACACCCATCGTGAAAACCGCGTGGTACGCGCTCGCTGATCGGACTGGCGAATGGTACGGCTTCGGTGCCCGTGGGGGAATGCGGGCGGACGGGAGACTGTTGGCAGCTTTACGGCATGCGCCGCAAGGTTTGAACGTCAGGGATGATCGCCCAGCCTGCATCGATACAATTGAAACGCGCGCGCGTAAAACTTTCTCGCGCACGCAAGTGCCTTCTGCTGGTCGCCAGCGTGCTCGCGGCGATCGCGTCCGCGGCGGCCGCCGCCGACGTGGACATCGACGTGCGTCGCGCGGAGGGTGTCGTCGTGATCCATGCAAGTGCGGAACTCGAGGCCGACCCCGCCACGGCGTGGCGCGTGCTGACCGACTACGGGCGCTATCCCGAATTCGTACCGGGCATGCGTGAAAGCCGCGTCGTCGAGCGGCGCGGCACGCATGCGGTCGTTGCGCAATCCGGGGACGCGCCCTTGTGGTTCTTGCGCACGCCGGTCGAGATCACGTACCAGATCCAGGAGTTTCCGCCGTCGCGCATCGAGGCGAGCGCGACGGCCGATGCGCTGCGTTCGCTCGACAGCCGCTATCAGATCTTTCCGGCGCCGGAGGGCGTTCGGCTCGAATACGAAGGTCGTCTGGCCCCGCGCTCCGCATGGCTCGGCCGGATCGAGGAGTACGCGCTGCGGCAGGCGATCGTCGCCGAATTCCAGGCGCTCGCCGACCGGATCGAGCGCGAAGCCGCGGCCGGACGCTGATGCGGGTATCGATGCTACGCGCGGCGGGCAGGCGCGGGATCGATCGGCGTGCGTTGCACCGGACCCATCGGCGTGCGTTCGGCCGGATGCTGGCGTTCGCAGCGACTGTCTTGCTCCTGGGCGCCTGCGCGCCGCAGCCCGCCGAGCGGACGCAGCGGGAGCTGTTGCAACCGGAGGGCTTTCCTGAGCCGACGTACCTTCGCGCGGCGGCCGAAGGGCGACCGGTGTTTCGCGTCGATCCAGCGTCGTCGATTGTCGTCGTCGAGGTGCGCCGCGCGGGTTCGCTCGCGCGCCTCGGCCACGACCACGTCGTCGCGAGCCACGACGTGCGCGGATATGTCGAGCCGGACGCCGGCCGAGCGGATCTCTACGTCGCACTCGACCGCCTCGTCGTCGACGAGCCGGAGTTGCGAAGGCAGGCCCGCTTCGATACGGAGCCGACGGCCGACGCCATCGCGGGGACACGGCGCAACATGCTGGAGAAGACGCTCGAAGCCGACCGCTATCCGTACGCGTCGATCGCGGTACGCCGCGCGGCCGGCGCAGCAGCGGCGGACGTTTCCATTGCCCTGCATGGGACGACGCGGACGATGCACGTGCCGTTGGCGGTGACGGAAAGCCCGGAAGCAATCGCGGTGAACGGCGAGCTGGCGCTGCGGCAGACTGATTTCGGCATAACGCCGCTGTCCGTGGTCGGCGGCGCCATCCAGGTGCAGGACGAAGTGAAGCTGCGCTTCGACATTCGCGCGCGCCGCATGCACGGCGCGTGAGCGCGAAGGGCCGCCCCAAGCGCGAACAAGCCCCGAAGCGCGCTAGCGCGGAGGGTAGACCAACGAGCGCGAAGGGCAGGCCGGCATGTCAACATAGCGGCATGCTTCGCAGCGCGCGACCTCTTTGGAGATGGCTGGCCCTCGTGGCGATCGCGTTGGCATCAGCCGTCGCAGGCGCGCAGGCGCCGACGACGCCGGACGTCGTCGCGCCGGGCGTTCCATCGCCAGGGTCCGTGGTCGATGCCATGATGAAGCTCGCCGACGTGGGCCCTGACGACTACGTCGTCGATCTGGGCTCGGGTGACGGGCGAATCGTCATTGCAGCCGTTGCCAGGTATCGTGCGCGTGGCGGCTTCGGCGTCGACATCAATCCCGTTGCGATCGCGCATGCCAACGAGAACGCGGTCAAGGCGGGCGTCGCCGATCGCGTGCAGTTTCACGAGCGCGATATGTTTGCCACCGACGTGCGCGACGCGACGGTGGTGACGCTCTATCTGCTGCCAGGCATCATGGGCAAGGTCGAGCGGAAGCTCCGCGCG
>DASURV010000123.1:0-24029 GCA_036375455.1 Casimicrobiaceae bacterium
CAGGTCCCGCCGCAGTTGCGGCGCGCGCTGGCGTAGCGACGCCGCGATCGCGCCGGCGGTCGCCGCGAGCTCCAGCACGCCGTCGCGGGCCGCGCTGACGCGCACCCGGTCAGCGATCGGCCGCGGCAGGTGCCTGCGCAGCACCCGGGTGAGCTCGGCTTCAGCGCGGTGCCGGGTGCTCCATGCGCCCAGTTGGGCGTCGGAGTCGATGACGCTCGCGAGCGGTCGATGCGTCGGCGGTCGGCCCATCCAGGATGCCGGTGATCGGAGGATGCTCGATTGAACATCATTCTGGTCTGTGGCGCCAACGCCCGCGCGCGCACGATCGCGATCGACTGGCGCCACCTGGCCGGCGGCGCGCTGCTGATGCTGGCGCTGCTCGTCGGATTCACCGTCACGTTCAATGTGATCGCGCTCAAATGGGCGGCCGCCGCCCGCCAGCCGTGGCTCCAGGCGATCGTGCTGGCCGACCAGCGCGAGGCGGCCGCGCGCGTCAACGAGCGGGTGCAGGCCCACCTGAACGCGATGGCGGTGCGCCTCGGCGAATTGCAGGCGCGGATGGCGCGCCTCGACGGGCTCGGCGAGCGGCTCGCGCGAGGCGCGGGGCTCAAGCCGCAGGACCTGCCGGGAATGCGGCCGGGTTCGGTTCCGGGGCGCGGCGGCGCGCCGTCGTCGTTGCCGTCGCACGACCTTTCGCTGCCCGAGTTCAGCGGACTGCTCGATCACCTGAACCGGGACGTCGATGCGCGCGACGAGCAGTTCGGCGCGCTCGAGGGATTCCTGATCCGGGACTCGGCCCGGCGCAATTTCCTGCCTTCGGTAAAGCCGGTCGCCGACGGATGGTTCTCGTCCAACTTCGGCTACCGGATCGATCCGTTCACCGGCCAGAGCGCCTTTCACGAGGGAATCGACTTTCCCGCCGAGACCGGAACGGCGATCGTCGCGGCGGCGAGCGGGAAGGTCGTCTTCGCGGGCGTCCACCCCCAGTATGGTAGGATGATCGAGATCGACCACGGCAACGGTCTCGTGACGCGTTACGCGCACGCGTCGCAATTGAACGTCAAGGTGGGTGCGCTGGTCGTACGCGGACAGCGCGTGGCAACGGTCGGCAGCACGGGACGCTCGACGGGGCCGCACCTGCACTTCGAGGTGCGGCTGAACGGCGTCCCGCAGAATCCGGCGCGGTTCCTGCGAACCACGGGCTGACGGTTCCTCGCGGAGCGGACGGCCGACGAAGGGGTGAGGCGGTCCTCACCCCTTGCTTTTTGCCGATCCGGCGTCAAGCTACGCCCTGTTCACGCACGCGCCCCGAGCAGCCTTCCCTCTCGCGATGATCAATATCCTCACCCGCATCTTCGGCAGCCGCAACGAGCGGCTCTTGAAGCAGTACGCGCAGCAGGTGCGCGAGATCAACGCGCTCGAGCCGACGATCGCCGCGCTCGACGACGCGCGGTTGCGGGAGAAGACGGCGGAGCTCAAGGGGCGCGTCGCCAACGGCGCGACGCTCGACGACGTGCTTCCGGAGGCCTTCGCCGTCGTCCGCGAAGCGGGCAAGCGGACGCTCACGATGCGCCATTTCGACGTGCAGCTCATCGGCGGCATTGCGCTGCACAACGGGAAGATCGCCGAAATGCGCACCGGCGAAGGCAAGACGCTCGTCGCGACGCTGCCCGCCTACCTCAACGCGCTCGCCGGGAGGGGCGTGCACGTCGTCACCGTCAACGACTACCTCGCGCAGCGCGACGCCGACTGGATGGGTCGCATCTACCGGTTCCTCGGACTCGCGGTCGGCGTCAACCTGTCGCAGATGCCCCACGCCGACAAGCAGATCGCGTACGCGGCCGACATCACCTACGGCACGAACAACGAGTTCGGCTTCGATTACCTGCGCGACAACATGGTGTTCGCGCCGAGCGAGCGGGTGCAGCGCGGGCTCGGCTACGCGATCGTCGACGAGGTCGACTCGATCCTGATCGACGAGGCGCGCACGCCGCTCATCATCTCGGGGCAGTCGGACGACGACGTCGAGACGTATTACCGGCTGAACGAGTTGCCGCCGAAGCTCACGCGCCAGCAGGAGGAAAAGGCGCCGGGCGACTACTGGGTCGACGAGAAGGCGCACCAGGTGCTGCTGTCGGAGGAGGGCCACGAGAAGGTCGAGCAGCTCCTCGCCTCCGCCGGGCTGACGCCGCCCGGGTCGAGCCTCTACGACGCGCACAACATCTCGCTCGTCCATCACCTGTACGCGGCGCTGCGCGCGCACGCGCTGTTCCACCGCGACCAGCATTACGTCGTGCAGAACGGCGAGGTCATCATCGTCGACGAGTTCACCGGCCGCCTGATGGCCGGCCGCCGCTGGTCCGACGGTCTGCACCAGGCGGTCGAGGCGAAGGAGGGCGTGCCGATCCAGCGCGAGAACCAGACGCTCGCGTCGATCACGTTCCAGAACTATTTCCGGATGTACGGGAAGCTCGCCGGGATGACGGGGACCGCCGACACCGAGGCGTTCGAGTTCCAGCAGATCTATCACCTGGAAACGATGGTGATCCCGACGCACCAGCCGATGATCCGCAAGGACGAGAACGACCTCGTGTTCCGCACGCTGGCCGAAAAGGTGAGCGCGATCATCGCCGACATCAAGGACTGCCACGAGCGCGGCCAGCCGGTGCTGGTCGGCACGACGTCGATCGAGAATTCCGAGATGCTGTCGATGCATCTCGACAAGGAGCGCCTGCCGCACCAGGTGCTGAACGCCAAGCAGCACGCGCGCGAAGCCGAGATCGTCGCGCAGGCCGGCAAGGCGGGCGTCATCACGATCGCGACGAACATGGCGGGTCGCGGCACCGACATCGTGCTGGGCGGCAGCATCGAGCCGCAGATCCTGAAGCTGCGCGAGGACGCGGCGCTCGACCCGGCCGAGAAGGAGCGCCAGATCGAGACGCTGCGCAGCGAGTGGCAGGGGCGGCACGACGCGGTGCTCAAGGCGGGCGGCCTGCACATCGTCGGCACCGAGCGTCACGAGTCGCGCCGCATCGACAACCAGTTGCGCGGGCGCGCGGGCCGGCAGGGCGACCCCGGCTCGTCGCGGTTCTATCTTGCGCTCGAGGATCCGCTGCTGCGAATATTCGGCGGCGAGCGGCTTTCCGGCATCATGCAGCGGCTGAAGATGCCCGAGGGCGAGCCGATCGAGCATTCGATCGTCAACCGCTCGATTGCCAAGGCGCAAACGCGCGTCGAGTCGCGCAACTTCGACATCCGCAAGCAGCTCCTCGAGTACGACGACGTCGCGAACGACCAGCGGCGCGTCATCTACCAGCAGCGCAACGAGCTGCTCGAGAGCGAGGACGTCGCCGATACGATCGCCAACATGATCCGCGGCGAGATCGACACGATCGTGAAGCGCCACATCCCGCCGGAATCGGTCGAGGAGCAGTGGGACATCCCCGGGCTCGAGGCCACGCTCGCCTCCGAGTATCAGCTCGCCGCCCCCGTCGGCGAATGGCTGAAGGCCGAGCCCGACCTCGACGATGCCGCGCTGCGCGAGCGCATCGAGAAGGTCGCGAGCGACGCCTGGCGGGGCAAGGAGGGGCAGGTCGGCACGGAGCTTCTGCGGCAGTTCGAGCGCAGCCTGATGCTGCAGACGCTCGATCACCATTGGCGCGAGCACCTCGCCTCGCTCGATCACCTGCGCCAGGGCATCCACCTGCGCGGCTACGCGCAGAAGAATCCGAAGCAGGAGTACAAGCGCGAAGCCTTCGAGCTCTTCTCGGACATGCTCGACCGGATCAAGCAGGACGTCGTCCGGGTCGTGCTCACCGTGCAGGTGCGCTCGCAGGAGGACGTGCAGGCGGTCGAGCCCGAGCCGGCGGTGAGCAACGTCCAGTACCAGCACGCCGACTACGACCAGGCGCTCGGCAACGGCGGGGAGGGCGGCGATACGGCCGTGGCGGTCGCGCCGCCGTTCGTGCGCGCGGGCGCGAAGGTGGGGCGCAACGATCCGTGCCCCTGCGGGAGCGGCAAGAAATACAAGCATTGTCACGGTCGGCTCGGCTGACGTCTGCCTGCTGCGCGACTCGCATGCTTCGTTGTGTCCTCGCTCGGCGCTCGCCGTACCTTGGTGTACTGTCTCGCGCCTCGCTCCGGGCCGCCTCGCCTGCGAGCCGCTCGCGACGGCATCCGTTCAGCCGAGCGCCTACGATCGACGCCCGAGTCGATTAGCGCTGCATGCCGGTCAACTACACGCCGCCGACGCCCGACGCGCTGCTGCCGGTGCGCGGCATCGCGCTCGGCGCGGCCGCCGCGAAGATCAAGGACTGGGAGCGCGACGACGTCGTGTTCGTCGCGGCGGTGCCGGGAACTGCGGCGGCCGGCGTCTTCACGCAGAACCGCTTTTGCGCGGCGCCGGTCGCCGTCTGCCGCCGGCACCTCGCCGCGCAGCGCCAGCGGGGGCTCGATTTTCGCGCGCTGATCGTCAATGCCGGCAACGCGAATGCGGGGACCGGCGACGCGGGGATCGTGGCGACGGACGCGACGTGCGTCGGGGCGGCGCAGCTCGCCGACTGCGCCCCCGAGCAGGTCCTCGCCTTCTCGACCGGCGTCATCATGGAGCCGTTGCCGGTCGGGCGGATCGTCGAGGCTCTGCCGCGCGCGCGCGCGGCGGCCCGCGAGGACGGATGGTTCGCCGCGGCGCGGGCGATCATGACGACGGACACGGTGCCGAAGGGTGCGTCGCGCAGGATCACGATCGACGGCGCCGACGTGACCGTCACCGGCATCGCCAAGGGCGCCGGGATGATCCATCCCGACATGGCGACGATGCTCGCGTTCGTCGCGACGGATGCGCCGATCGAGGCGCCGCTGCTCGACGGGCTCGTGCGCGACATCGGCGGCGTTTCGTTCAACCGCGCGAGCGTCGACGGCGACACGTCGACCAACGACAGCTTCGTCATCGCGGCCAGCGGCAGGGCGGGCATCGCGCGCATTCGCGATCGCGCCGATTCGCGGCTCGCGCCGCTTCGCCTCGCGCTGGAGGAAGTCGCCGTGGAGCTCGCGCAGGCGATCGTGCGCGACGGGGAGGGCGCGACGAAGTTCATCGCGATTCGCGTCGAAGGCGGCCGGGACGCCGTGGAATGCCGGGCCATCGCCTTCGCCATCGCGCATTCGCCGCTCGTCAAGACGGCGTTCTTCGCATCCGATCCGAACCTCGGCCGCATCGTCTGCGCGATCGGCAACGCGGCCGCTCGCGACCTCGACCCGTCCGGAGTGTCGTTCTGGCTCGACGACGTGCTCGTCGTCGAGGGCGGCGGACGCGCGCCCGGCTATACCGAGGCGCAAGGGCAGCGCGTGATGCGCCAGGCCGAGATCACGATCCGGGTCGACCTCGGCCGCGGCGATGCGCGGGCGAGCGTGTGGACCTGCGACTTCTCGCACGATTACGTATCGATCAACGCGGACTACCGTTCCTGAAGCGGCGGGCGTCGAAGCCGCTGCGCGCTCACCCCCTTCGCATGGACGACGAATTGAAGCCGCTGCTCGCGCGCGCCGAATCGTTGCTCGCACGCGTCGAAGCGCTGTTTCCCCCGGTCGAGCCCGATCCCGACTGGAAGAAGGTCACGGCGGCGCGCTGGCGCAAGCGCGCCGGACGCGGCTCACTGCAGGCGGTCGCGCATCCGCACGCGATCGCGCTCTCCGATCTGGTCGCGATCGACGCGCAGAAGCAGGCGATCGACCGCAACACGCGCCAGTTCGTCGCCGGACTGCCGGCGAACAACGTGCTGCTGACCGGCTCGCGCGGCACCGGCAAGTCGTCGCTCGTCAAGGCCATGCTCGCGCGCTATGCGTCGAAGGGGCTGCGCCTCGTCGAGGTCGACAAGGCCGATCTCACCGATCTGCCCGACATCGCCGAGCGCCTCGTCGCGCAGCCGTTGCGCTACGTCGTGTTCTGCGACGATCTGACGTTCGATGCGGGCGAGCCGGGCTACAAGGCGCTCAAGGTGATGCTCGACGGCTCGATCACGGGCGCGGCGAGCAACGTGCTGATCTATGCGACGTCGAACCGGCGCCACCTGCTGCCCGAGTACTTCGCCGAGAACCTCGAGACGAAGCACGTCGGCGAGGAGGTGCACCCCGGCGAATCGGTCGAGGAGAAGATCTCGCTGTCCGAGCGCTTCGGGCTCTGGATCTCGTTCTATCCGTTCGGCCAGGACGATTACCTCGCGGCCGTCGAGCGCTGGCTCGCGCATTTCGGCGTCGCCGCGCCCGCGTCGCAGCGCGACGGCGAGGAGCGCACGCGCGAAGCGCTGCAGTTCGCCCTGCAGCGCGGCTCCCGCAGCGGCCGGGTCGCGTGGCAGTTCGCGCGCCACTTCGCCGGCGGGCTCGGATTGAAGCGCACGAAGGCGTGAGCGGGGCGGGCAGCGCAGCGGCGCGGGCCGCAACCGCGGGGGGAAGCGGTTCGAGCGGCCTCGTTCGCGTCGCCGCGGCGGTCATCGTGCGCGCGGACGGCGCGGTCCTGCTCGCGCAGCGCCCGCCGGGCAAGGCGTACGCCGGCTACTGGGAGTTTCCAGGCGGCAAGCTCGAGCCGGGCGAAACCCCCGTGCACGCGCTCGCGCGCGAACTGCACGAGGAACTCGGCATCACCGTGCGAGCGGCCTCGCCATGGCTCGTGCAGGAGTTCGTCTATCCGCACGCTCACGTCGAGCTGCATTTCTTTCGCGTCCGCGCATGGGATGGCGAGCCGATCGGACACAACGGGCAGGCGTTCGCCTGGCAGGACCCGCACGCGATCGACGTCGCGCCGCTGCTGCCGGCGAACACGCGCGTGCTGGCGGCGCTGCGCCTGCCGCAGGTCTATGCGATCACGTGCGCGGAGGACATCGGCGAGGCGGCGTTTGTCGAGCGGGCGCGTCTCGCGCTCGCGAGCGGCGTGCGGCTGATCCAGGTGCGCGAGAAGGCCTGGGACAGTGACCGGCGCGATGCGTTCGCGCGACGGGTGGTCGCGCTCGCCGCGGCCTTCGGGGCGCGCGTGCTGCTCAACGGGAGCGTTCGCGATGCGCGTGCGCTCGGCTGCGCAGGCGTGCACTGGACCGCGGCGGCGCTCGCCGCAGCGCGCGAGCGTCCACGCGACCTGCTGGTCGGCGCATCGTGCCACACCCGGGCGGAGGTGATGCGCGCGTCGGCGCTCGACGTCGACTTCGCCGTCCTGGGGCCGGTTCTCCCGACGCCGACGCATGCCGGCGCGATCCCGCTCGGATGGGACGGGTTCGAACGCGCCGTCGCCGATACGCGCGTGCCGGTCTTCGCGCTGGGCGGCTTGCGCGGCGACGACCTCGACGTGGCGATCGCGCGCGGCGCACACGGCATCGCGATGCGGCGCCACCCATGGCCCGCGGCCTGAACGGCTACGACGAGTCGGCGGTGCCGTCCGGCGTCTCGGGCGCGTCGGGCGTTTCGATCCGGTAGCGCTCGCTGGCCCACGCGCCGAGATCGATCAGCTTGCAGCGCTCCGAGCAGAACGGGCGCCACTGCGATTCGGCTGTCCAGGCCACCGGCGCACCGCACTGCGGACATCTGACGATCTGCGGCGGGGCGTTCATCGATCGCGCCGGCTCCCGGAAGGCGCCAGCGTATCGGAAACCTCGCCCGGCGGTCTACGCCGTCGACTGGTCGACGTGCGGCAGCGCGATCTTCCGCGACGCCGGACTGCCGGCGTGGCGAGGTGGCGCCGGGTCCGCCGGTCGCACGCCACCGGCGAGTGCCGCCTCCGCCGAGGCGGAGATGCCTTGCAGCATCTCGAAGCCGGCGAGCGTCATCAACGCCGCCGCCGCGAGCGTGACGGCGGTTTCGACCAACGAGGCTGATGCGAGTCTGATTGTCATGACGCTCTCCGGGGCGGCCGACGGAACATGCGGCGAGTCTAGAGAGCGCGTGCGGCGGCCACAAGCGACTTGTTTTCGAGTAACATGTGACTGCTACTCACATATTCTTCGCAACGGACCACCGCCGATGGCCACGCGGATTCCTCCGATGCAGGCGCTGCGCGCGTTCGAGGCCGCGGCACGTGCCGGCAGCCTCACGAGGGCCGCCGAAGCGCTGAGCCTAACGCATGGCGCGATCAGTCATCAGATCAAGGCGCTCGAGGAGAGTCTCGGCGTGCGGCTCGTCGAGCGGGCGGGCCGCGGCATCCGCGTGACCGACGATGGCGAGCGGCTTGCGACCCGGCTGCGCGCGGCGCTGGCGGAAATCGCCGACGCCGTGCGCGAGGCGAGCGAGCGGCGCAATCCGCGGCAGCTGCGCGTGAGCGTCACGCCATCGTTTGCGGCGCGCTGGCTGCTGCCGCGGCTCGGCAACTTTCTCGCCCGGCACCGCGACATCGACCTCGATGTCCGCTCGAGCTTCGCGCTCGTCGACTTCCGCCGCGACGACACGGATCTCGCGATCCGGTACGGCTATGGAAGCTGGCCCGACGTCAAGACCGAGCACCTGATGGACGATGCGTTCTTCCCGGTGTGCAGCCCGCGCATCCTGCCCGCGCTTCCGGCGCACCCGCGCGACCTCGCGCGCTACACGCTGCTGCGCTCCGACGACGAGCCGTGGAAGCCGTGGTTCGAGGCGGTCGGGCTCGACTGGCCGGAGCCGACGCGCGGCCCGATATTCAACGATTCCTCCTTCATGCTGTACGCGGCCGCAGGAGCACAGGGTGTGGCGCTGGCGCGCAGCTCGCTCGTCGCGAGCGACGTTCGCAACGGGATCCTCGTGCGTTTGTTCGACATCGACGTTCCCGCACCGCGCAGGTATTACCTCGTCTATCCGCCGCGTCTTGCCGGATCCGCGAAGCTCGCGGCGTTCCGCGAATGGCTGCTCGAGGAGATCGGCGGGGAGGAGGCGATGGGCGCGCCGCCGCGCGCCAGCGCGCGACGCGGGCCGACGCGGACGCGAAGGCGGTAGGGTCCTATTCGGCGGATCCCGCGTCGAACAGCGACGCCGTCGCGTGCGCGGCATCGGGCTCGCGCGCAGTCGCCGTCGCGCCATCGACCCGCACCAGGCCGCCGACACGCACGCCGAGCAGCCGAAGGCGCCGCTCGAGCGGCACGCGCTTCAGGCATTCGCCCGCCGTGCGGCGTATCACGGCCGCGTCCTGCGTCGTCTCCGCGAGCGTGCAATCGCGCGTCACCGTCGCGAAATTGTCGTAGCGCAGCTTGATCCCGATCGTCCTCCCGGCGTAGCCCTTGCGCCGCAGATCGCCGCTCACGCCGGCGCAAAGCTCGGTGAAGATCGCCGACAGCGCGTCGCGATCGCGGCGCGCGGACAGGTCGCGCTCGAACGTCGTCTCGCGGCTGATCGACTGCGGCTCGCTGCGCGTGACGACGGGCCGCGCGTCGCGTCCGTGCGCCGCCTCGTGCATCCACTGCCCGTGCGCGCGGCCGAACGTCGTCACCAGCAAGATCGGGTCGGCCCGCGCCAGATCGCCGATCGTGCGGATTCCGAACGTCTCGAGCCGGGCCGCCGATTTCGGCCCGATGCCGTTGATCCCGCGTGCCGGAAGCGGCCAGATGCGCCGCTCGAGGTCCCCTTCGGCCAGCAACGTCAGGCCGTCGGGCTTGTCGAGCTCGGACGCGATCTTCGCGAGCAGCTTGTTCGGCGCGATGCCGATCGAGCACGAAAGGCCGGTCACCGCGCGAACGGCATCCTTGATCGACTGCGCAACCGCGCGCGTGCGTTCGGGCTCGCCGTCCGACTCGGTGCCGCCGGCGCCGCCTTCGCCGCAGCGCACGACCTCGGTGAGGTCGATGTAGATCTCGTCGATGCCGCGGTCCTCGATCCGCGGCGCGATCGCGCGGACCGCGCTCTTGAACAGGCGCGAGTAGTGCCGATAGGCGTCGAAATCGACCGGCAGCAGGATCGCCTCGGGTGCGAGCGCCGCCGCCTTCATCATGCCCATCGCCGAATGCAGCCCGAGCGCGCGCGCCTCGTAGGTCGCCGTCGTGATGACGCCGCGGCCGACGTAGCCGCGCAGCGACGCGAACGACCGCACCACTGCCCCGGTGGCCGGATCGGCGTATTCCGTCGGCTGATGGCGCCGGCCGCCGCCGATGACGACCGGCTTGCCCCGCAGCTCCGGATAGCGCAGTAGCTCGACCGACGCGTAGAAGGCGTCCATGTCGAGATGCGCGATGAGGTTGCCCGGCATCGGCTTATGGTAGCGTGGAAGCCGGGAGGAGCGACGATGAGAACGAGCACCGAGCGGTTCCTCACGACCCACACGGGCAGCCTGCCGCGGCCCGAGAGCCTCGTGCGGATCATGTATGCGAAGGAGGAGGGTGTCCCGGTCGAGCCCGAGGCGCTCGAGCGGCGCATCGCGGCCGCCGTGGAGGAGGTCGTGCGCAAGCAGGCCGAGGCCGGCGTCGACATCGTCAACGACGGCGAGATGAGCAAGCCGAGCTACGCGACCTACATCAAGGATCGCCTGAGCGGCTTCGGTGGAGCCGGCAACACGTTCGTCTATCAGGACCTCGTCGACTTTCCCAATCTGGCGAGGCGCGTGTTCGGCGATCCCGGACGCTCGCGGCGCAAGACGCCGGCGTGCAACGCGCCGATCTCGGTGCACGATCCCGGCGCCGCGCGCACCGACGTCGCGCATCTGAAGGCGGCGCTGACCGGCGTCACCGCGCAGGACGCGTTCCTCACCGCCGCATCGCCGGGCGTGATAGCGCTGTTCTTCCGCAACGAGCATTATCCGAGCGAGGAGGCGTATCTCGAGGCCATCGCCGAGGCCATGCGCGTGGAGTACGAGACGATCGCCGATGCGGGGATCGTGCTGCAGATCGACTGTCCGGACCTCGGCATGGGACGCCACATCCAGTACGCCGACCTCACCGTCGCGCAATTCCGCAGCAAGGCCGAGCTGCACGTCGAGGCGCTCAACCACGCGCTGCGCAACATCGCGCCGGAGCGGCTGCGGATGCACCTGTGCTGGGGCAACTACGAGGGGCCTCACCACTGCGACGTCCCGCTCGCCGACGTGATCGACATCGTCTTTCGCGCGCGCCCGTCCGCCATCGCGCTCGAGGCGGCCAATCCGCGCCATGCGCACGAGTGGAGGCTGTTCGAGACGGTGAAGCTGCCCGAGGGGAAAGTCCTCATCCCGGGCGTCATCGAGTCCAAGTCGAACTTCGTCGAGCACCCGGAGCTCGTCGCGCAGCGCATCGGGCGCTACGCGAATCTCGTCGGGCGCGAGAACGTGATGGCGGGCAGCGACTGCGGCTACGGCACGTGGGTGGGGCAGGCGGCCGTCGATGCGGACGTCGTGTGGGCGAAGATGGCGGCGATGGCGGAAGGTGCGCGCATCGCGTCGCGGGAGTTCTGGACGCGCTGAATCGGCGGTCGGCTGTTGCGGCCGTCGATCACGGCCGGCGTGCCGCGGGGACGCGCGTCACCCCGGCAGCCCGACGACATCGCGCTGGTCGCGATCGAGGACGCGCTGAATCGCCGCCGCGAGATCGCGGACGTGGCGCGTCAGGCAGGAATTGTGGTCGCCCGGAATCTCGATCAGGTCGAGGCTTCCGACGACGCGGCTCCACGAACGCGCCTCGACGTGCGCCGGCGACGCATCCTCGCGCGGCCAAAGCACGCTTGCCCGGCCCCGGAAGCGGCCGGGGACGTAGCCTCGATCGAGCTGCAGATAGCTTTCGAAGATGTGCTCGCGGCGGCCGTCGAGCGCGGGCGCACCGGCGTCGAGCATCGCATCCGCGTCGTCGCCGCGCGTGCGCGCCACGCGCCTCGCCTCGCTTCGCAGCACCCCGAGCTTCCCGAGCGCAAAGCGCAGCCGCTTCGTGACCGGCAGGCCTTCCTGATGGAGGGCGAAATCGCGCAGCCGCCCGAACGCGTAGCCGCGTGCGCGCGCGGAGAGCCCGCCGATCCGGCCGGCGGTCTCGACGAGCGCGGCGAGGCGGCGGAAGCGGACGTTGCGCGCGGACGCGCCGAGCAGCACCAGCGATGCGACGCGCTCGCCGCGGGCCTCGAGCAGCCGCGCGATCTCCAGCGCGACGAGCCCGCCGTTGCATTGACCGCCCAGGTAATAGGGACCGTGCGGCTGCACGCCGCGGATGGCTTCGACATGCAGGGCGGCGGCCGCGGCGTACGACGGCGGGATCGGCCTGCCATCGTAGCCGCACGGCGGCAGCGCGTAGAACGGCTGGGACGGCGCGAGATGCCGCGCGAGCTCGAGGCAATAGAAACCGCCCGAGTGATAGTCGCCGTGCAGGAAGAAGAACGGGGGCCGCGTCCCCGTGCTGCGAAGCGCGACGACGGGCGCTTCGAGATCCCGTCGTCCGCGCGCGATCACGCGCGCGAGCGCTGCCACGGTCGGGCCGGCGAGCAGCGCGGTCGGCGGAAGGCGCGACTCGAACAGCGATTCCGCCTCGTCCAGCATCGTGGCCGCCAGCAGCGAATCGCCGCCGAGCGCGAAGAAGTCGTCGTCGATGCCGATCGGCTGCACGTCGAGGCAGCGCTCCCACAACTCGCACAGGCGCAACTGCACGAGATCCGCGGGCGGGACGAACGGCGCTTCGAGCGGCGGCCGCGCCTGACCCGGAGGCGGCAGCGCGGCGCGGTCCACCTTGCCGTTGTCGTTGAGCGGCAGGGCGTCGAGGGCGACGTAACGCGCCGGCAGCATGTGCGGCGGAAGGCGCGCCGCGAGCCCGCGGCGCAGCGCGGCCACACCGGGTGGGGCGGTCGGGTCGGCGACGAACCAGGCGACAAGTCGCGCGTTGCCCCGCGCATCGTCGAGCGTGGCAGCGACGGCCTCCCGCACGCCCGGCAACGCGGCGAGCGCCGCGTCGACATCGGCCAGCGCGACCCATTCGCCGCGGATGCGTGCGCGGCCGTCGAGCCGGCCGAGGTACTCGAGCCGGCCGTCGTCGCCGATGCGTCCGAGGTCGCCGGTACGGTAGCTGCGCTCGCCATTCGCCGCGTCCGCGACGCCGAACGCCCTCGCGGTCGCCTGCGCATCGTTCCAGTACCCGAGCGCGAGAAAGCGGCTGTGCACGACGATCTCGCCCGAGGCGCCGGCCGCGACCGGGATGCCGCCTGCATCGCGGACGTCGAAGCGCATGTCGTCGACCGCGTAGCCGATCGGAACGATCGCATCGGGAAGCGGCGATGCGTGATCGTGGAAATACTGACAGACGAGCCCCGTTTCCGTAGCGCCCAGACCGATCGCGAGCCGGCATGGCGCGCGCACGTGGGCGCGAAACAGCTCGAGGTCGCGGCGCGTCGCCCGGTCGCCTTCCAGCCGCACGACCCGCAGACGCCCGAATTCGCGGCCCGGCGTCATCAGGCTGCGGAAAATCGCGGGGACCGAATGGTAGATCGTCGCGCCGGCCGCATCGATCCAGTCGGCCATGCGGGCGGGCGTTTCGCGGCGCATGTCGATCGGCAGCGAGGTCGCGCCGTTCAGCAGCGCCGCGAACATGCTCGACACGGCACCGCTGAAGCCACAGGACTGCAACAGCGTCAGGCGGTCGCTCGCGGCGATCGCGAGTGCGTTCGTATACCGCATCACGTTGTGCAGCACGTTCCGATGGCAATCGACGACACCCTTCGGGCGCCCGGTGGAGCCCGACGTGAAGTAGACGTACGCGGGTCGCGCCGGGTCGATGTCGAGGAGCGGCAGCGGCTCGGCGGTTGCCGGACATTCGCGCGCGAGCTCGAGCACCGAGCCGGACGCGAGCCGCTCGCGCAGGCGGGGCGCGAATTCCGCATCGCACGGGACGCACGCGGCACCGAGCTCGGCGCAGAGATCGCCGATGCGGGCGAGCGCCCACGCCGGATCGAGCGGAACGTAGAACTTGCCGGCCTTCAGGATGCCGAGCGTCGTGGCGATCGCGAGCGGTCCCTGCGGGAGCAGGAACGGCACGGGGCCCGGTTCCGCGCCGAGGCGTGCGAGCAACCGGGAAGCGATCGCGCTCGACCAGACGTCGAGTTGCCGGTAGGTGAGCCCGCCGTCGCGCGTCGCGACGGCGACGCGGTCCGCGCCGGCCGCGCACTGGCGCGCGAAGCGCGCCGGAATCGACTGCTCGATCTCGGCGCGCGGGAAGCGGTCGGGCATGCCGGGGGCGGCAGCTACAGCGTGCAGAAGACCAGCTCGAACTCGACGTCGCGATCGACGACGTTGCCGCGGTCCATGCCGGAGACGCCGATGAACCGGATGTTGAGCGCGTACTTGTTGGCGCTGATCTCGGGAACGCAGGGAAGGTCGCGCGCGAGCGTGAGGCGCAGGAGCTGCGCGACCTTCGTCGTCGTCAGCATGAGCTGGAATACGCCGCGATAGGCGGTGTGCGGGCTCGCGCGGCTGTTCTCGCGCAGCAGCTTGAGCACGATCCGCGATCCGCTGCGGATCGGCGCGAACGGCTCGAGCCAGCCGGCAAGGTCTTGGCGCCGCGCCGCGGGCTCCTTGTTGAGCCAGTAGTGGTATGCGGGAAGGTCGAACTCGCAGACGCCGCCCGGAATCGCGGCGCGCTGCTTGATCGCCATCAGCCATTCGTTCTCGCGCAGATGCATGCCGACCTTGCCGGCCTGCGCGAGGAGGTTCGCGTTGACCTGCTCGATCTCGGCGAGCAGCATGGCGAGCGCCTGCTGATCGATCTGCTGATTGCTGCGCAACGGGCCGAGGAGCTGCTTCTGCCGCTCGAGCTCCTGCAGCAGGTCGGTCTTGAGATCGGCACGCGCAGCCACCTCGGTGATCTCGAACAGCGACAGCAGCGCCGCGTGATGCTCCGGCGCCTCGTCGCGGCTCGCGAAGAAGCTCGCTCGCGCGAACAGGTCCTCGAGCCGCATCAGCGTGCGGATCCGTTCGTTCAGCGGGTGCTCGTAGCGAATCACGGGCCGGGCAGGCTCTCTCCGCAGGCCGTCATTCTGCCCGAAACGCGATTCCTGCATCGCGGAATCAGCGCGCTTCGCGCGACGCGAGCGCGAGCTCGCGATAGCGCCGATCGAGGCGCTCGACCTGGGGCGCGATCGCGGCACGCGTCCCCGAGTTGTCGATGACGTCGTCGGCTTCGGCGAGGCGAGCGGCGCGCGGTAGCTGCGTGGCCATGATCCTGCGTACGTCGTCGGCCGGGAGGCCGCTGCGCAGCTGCACGCGCCGGATCTGCTCCTGCTCCGGACAGTCGACGACGAGCACGCGCGCAACACGCTCGCGCAGGCCGCCGCGCTCGAGCAGCAGCGGCACGACCAGAACGCCGTACGGGCCGCGGAAGCCGCCGATCGCGTCCTCGAGCCGCGCGGCGATCAGCGGATGGAGCAGCCGTTCGAGATCGTGGCGGAATGCCGGATCCTCGAAGGCGCGCCGCCGCAGCGCCGCCCGGTCGAGTTCGCCGTCGAGGCCGACGAACGCGGCACCGAGCGATTCGACCACCGCGCGATGGCCGGCCTCGCCGCGCCTGCTGATCGCATGGGCGATGTCGTCGGCGTCGAGCACGTCGGCGCCCCGCGCGGCGAACGCCGCCGCCACCTCCGACTTGCCGCTGCCGATGCCGCCGGTGAGCCCCACCAGGAACAACGGCGCGGTCATGACGCCTTCACAGCGGCCTCCTTGCACGGTTAGCGAGCGATGCCATAGTAGCGTGTCGGCCGCCCTTACTCGCGCGGCGCCGCGCCCTTCGGTTCGCCCTCTTTGCATGCTGTCGCCTGAACGAGCGACGACGCGTCGGGCTCCGGCCGCGCGCTCCGACGGGCCCTGCGGGCCTTGGCTGCGCCCCTCGCGCGCAGCCGTCCTCGGCTCGGCTGCGCCTCGCCCGCCGCGCTCACAAGTACCAGCCCCTGACGATCGCCGGGCCGAAGAAAAGCGCGATGCCGCCCGCGATCGCGAGGTAGGGGCCGAACGCGAGGGGAATGTTGTGATCGCGTCCCTTGAAGACCAGCAGCGTGATGCCGATGCAGGCGCCGACGACCGACGACAGCAGCACGATCAGCGGCAGCATCTGCCAGCCGAGCCAGGCGCCGAGCGCCGCGAGCAGCTTGAAGTCGCCGTAGCCCATCCCCTCCTTGCCGCGGATCAGCCTGAACAGCCAGTAGACGACCCACAGCGCGAGATAGCCGAAGATCGCGCCGATGACCGCGTCGGCGAGCGGCGCGAAGACGCCGAACAGGTTCACCGCAAGTCCGGCCCACAAAAGCGGCAGCGTCAGGTTGTCGGGGAGCAGTTGCGTGTCGAAGTCGATGAACGTCAGCGCGACGAGCGTCCACAGCAGCACGCATGCGGCGCCGCCCTTCCATGACAACCCGAAGCGCCAGATCGCGTACGCGGCGAGCAGGCCACCGAGCGCCTCGATCAGCGGATAGCGGATCGGGATCGGCTTGCCGCAGGCCGAGCAGGCGCCGCGCAGCGCGAGCCACGAGACGATCGGGATGTTCTCGAGCACGCCGATCGGGTGCCCGCATGCGGGGCAGGCCGAGCGCGGCACGGCGAGGTTGTAGGCCGGCGGATTCTCCTCGGGAGCGGTCTCGCCGCGCAATTCGGCGCATTGCGCGCGCCACGCGCGGTCCATCATCTTCGGCAGCCGATGGACGACGACGTTGAGGAAGCTGCCGACGCACAGGCCGACGACGAGGGCGATCGCGACGGCGACGAGCGGATTGGCGAGGAGCATGCCGGCGCCGGCTCAATGCGGCGCGAGGCGCCGGCCACGCCCGCGCCTCGCGCTCGCTCGAGGGCTCGCGGCGCCGGCCTCGCGCGGGCCGCCCGGCACGGCGCCGGTGCCCGCGGTCCGCGCCGTCAAATCACCGCGCCCAGCTTGAAGATCGGCAGGTACATCGCGACGACGAGACCGCCGACGACCACGCCGAGGAACACGATGATCACCGGCTCGAGCAGGCTCGACAGCGCGGCGACGGCGTCGTCGACTTCGCGCTCGTAGAAGTCGGCGACCTTGCCGAGCATGTTGTCGAGCGACCCCGACTCCTCGCCGATCTGCGTCATCTGCAGCACCATCGTCGGGAACAGGTTCGTCGCGGCCATCGCGTTGGTGAGGCTCGTGCCCGTGCTCACCTCGGTCTGGATCCGCTTGGTGGCCTGGATGTAGACCATGTTGCCGGAGGCGCCGCCGACCGCGTCGAGCGATTCGACAAGCGGCACGCCCGCCGCGAACATCGTCTGCAGCGTGCGCGTCCAGCGCGCGATCGTCGCCTTTTCCAGGATGCCGCCGATGAGCGGCAGCTTGAGCGACAACCGATGCACAAGGAAGCGCACGCTCTCCGAGCGCTTGATCGACAGCCGTATGGCGATGAACACGCCGACGACGCCGATGAAGATCGCCCACCACCACCTGACGAAGAAGTCGGAGATGTCGATCACCAGTTGCGTCAGCCACGGCAGGTTGGCGCCGAAGCTCGCGAACACCTGCTTGAACGCCGGGATCACGAAGATCATGATGACCCAGACGACGATGATCGCCACGACGATGACCGCGATCGGATAGAAGAGCGCCGACTTGATCTTGCTCTTGATCGCGAGGATCTTTTCCTTGTAGGTCGCGAGGCGGTCGAGGATCGCGTCCAGCATGCCCGCCGTCTCGCCCGCCTGCACCAGGTTGCAGTAGAGGTTGTCAAAGTGCTTCGGATGCTGCCGGAACGCCTGCGAGAGGCTCGACCCGGTTTCCACCGAGTTCTTGAGATCGAGCATCAGCCGCGAGAAGCGCGCGTTGCTGTGGCCGCGCGCGATGATGTCGAAGGACTGGAGCAGCGGCACGCCGGCCTTCAGCATCGTCGCCATCTGGCGCGTGAAGAACGTGATGTCTTTGTCGTTGATCGAGCGCCCGCCGCGGTAGGTCTGGCGCTTGATCTTGAGCACGCGCACGCCCTGGCGCCGCAGGTTCGTCGTCGCGACGGTCTCCGACACCGCGCGCAACTCGCCGCGCAGCGGCTTGTTGTTGCGGTCGACACCCTCCCAGACGAACGTGTATTCCCTGACCCTGGGATCCCTGCGCGCTACGGTTGCGGTGGTGGTGGCCATGGACGTCCCTTTCGATCACTCGTTGGTGCAGGCCTCGATTTCCTCGAGCGAGGTGATGCCGGCCTTCACCTTGATGAGGCCCGACTGGCGGAGGTTGCGCACGCCCTCGCGCTGCGCCTGCTCGGCGATGTCGAGCGACGTGCCGTTGCGCATGATGAGCTGGCGCATCTCGTCGGTGATCGGCATCACCTCGTAGACGCCGATCCGCCCCTTGTAGCCGGTGCCCTTGCAATGGTCGCAGCCGATCGGCCCGAACGGCTGCCAGCTTCCGTCGAGGTCTTCCTCCGAGAATCCCGCCCGCAGCAGCGCCTCCGGCGGGATGTCCTCCGGGCGCTTGCACTGCGGGCAGAGCTTGCGCGCGAGGCGCTGCGCGGTGATCAGGTTGACCGACGAGGCGATGTTGAACGGCGCCACGCCCATGTTGAGCATCCGCACGAGCGTCGACGGCGCGTCGTTCGTGTGGACGGTCGACAGCACGAGGTGGCCCGTCTGCGCCGCCTTGATCGCGATGTCGGCGGTCTCGAGGTCGCGCACCTCGCCGACCATGATCACGTCCGGGTCCTGGCGCAGGAAGGCGCGCAGCGCGGTCGCAAACGTCAAGCCGGCCTTTTCGTTGACGTTCACCTGGTTCACGCCCGGCAGCATGATTTCCGCCGGATCCTCGGCGGTGGCGATGTTGACGCCCGGCTGGTTCAGGATCGACAGGCACGTGTACAGCGACACCGTCTTGCCGCTGCCGGTGGGACCGGTGACGAGGATCATGCCGTACGGGCGGCCCACGGCGAAGAGAAGCTGCTGCTGCTGATCGGGCTCGTAGCCGAGCACCTCGACGCCGAGCTTGACGCCGGACGAATCGAGAATCCGCATCACGATCTTCTCGCCGAAGAGCGTCGGCAGCGTCGAGACGCGGAAGTCGATCGCCTTGGTCTTCGACAGCACGAGCTTCATCCGCCCGTCCTGCGGGACGCGCTTCTCGGCGATGTCGAGCTTCGAGATCACCTTGATCCGCGACGCGACCTTGTCCTTGATCACGAGCGGCGGCTGCGCGATCTCGATCAGCACGCCGTCGAGGCGGTAGCGGATCCGGTAGTAGCGCTCGTACGGCTCGAAATGGATGTCCGATGCGCCGGCGGTGATCGCGTCGATCAGGACCTTCTGAATGTAGCGTACGACCGGCGCATCCTCGACCTCGCTGTCCTCGTCGATGCTGGCCGGCTGCCCGGTCCCGTCGTCGAGCGCGATCTCGATGTCCTCGAGCGCCGCCATCTCCTTGAGATTGGCGCCGCTCGCCTCCACGAGTTGGGCGATGATCTTGCCGAGCTTGTCGTCCTCGACGACGACCGGCTCGACGACCAGGTTCGTCTTGAACCGCACCTCGTCGAGCGCCTGCAGGTTGGCCGGGTCGGACGTCGCGACGTAGAGCCGGTTGCCCCGCTTGTGCAACGGCAGAACCCGCCGCGTCTGGGCGATGCGGGTGTCGAAATACTCCCGGTTGATCTGGTCGTGGTCGAAGCCGGCGAGGTCGAGCAGCGGCACGCCGAACGCCCGGGAGGCGAACACGGCAAGCTGCTGGGCGCTCATCCGCTTGCCGGACAGGACCTGCTCGACGAACGGCACCCCCGACGACTGCGACTGCACCTGCAGCGCCTCGGCCTCGGGCTCCGACATGACCCCGTGTTGAGCGAGGGCGCGGGCGAGACCGCTGATGTTGCGGGTGGCGGCGTGGGTGGCCATTGTTCCTGTCGGTTCGCGGTCGGGCTGAGCATCCTTGCTGCTGGACGCCCGGGCGAGTCGCCGGGCGCCTCGGCGCGTCGGTCCGGAACGCCGAATGAAGCAAACGTTATGCCGAACGACGCGGCCGCCCCCCGGGCGGCGGCGCCGTCCGGCGCGGCTTATTCCATTCGCATAAAACTTGCCGTCACGATGATGCCCGCTCGACCTGGGTTTGTAAAGGCGCGGCATCCCGCCCGACGGGCGGCAGCAGCCGCACGACCCGGACGGCGCGATCCTGCGTTTGCACGATCTCGACCGCCTGGCCTTCGACCTTGAAGCTCACGCCCGCGTCGGGGATGTCGCCGAGGTGCTCGACAATGAGCCCGTTGAGCGTTTTCGGCCCATCCAGCCCGAACTTCGTCCCGAGCCGCCGGTTGAGCGTGCGCAGCGGCGCCATGCCGTCGACGACGACGCTGCCGTCGGGCTCCCGCCGGAAGCTCGCCGCGCCCCCCGGGGCCTGCGTTGTGAACTCCCCGATGATCTCCTCGATGATGTCCTCGATCGTGACGAGCCCCTGCAACTCGCCGTACTCGTCGACGACGAGCCCCATCCGCTGACGATCGGTCTGGAACTGTTGCAATTGCGCCAGCAGGGGCGTGCCGACCGGCACGAAGTACGGCGGGCGCAACAGCGCCCGGATGCGCTCGGCGTCGAGCTCGGCCCCCTGCATCGCGTGGACGATGCTTTTGACCGCGAGGATGCCGACGATGTTGTCGAGCGAGCCTTCGCACACCGGCAGCCGCGTGTGGTACGACGTCGCGAGCTGCTGGCGCAAAAGGGACGGCTTTTCGGCGAGATCGAGCGCATGGATCTGGCTGCGCGGGGTCATCACGTCGTCGACGCTGATCGCCTCGAGGTCCATCAGGTTGGCGAGCATCGTCCTGTGCTTGCCGCGGAAATACTGGGCGCCCTCGAGCACCAGCGAGCGCAGCTCCTCCTGCGACAGCGTCGTGCTCGGCTGTGCGGCGGGGCGGAATCGCGCGAGCCTCAGCAGGCCGTGGACGAACAGGTTGACGAACCAGACGATCGGGCGCAGCGCGCGCAGCAGCGGCGCGAGCACGAAGCTCACGAGCGGCGCGAGCCAATCCGCATACGCCGCGCCTACGACCTTGGGCGTGATCTCGGAGAACACGAGGATCAGGAACGTGACGGCGACCGTGCCGAGCGCGAGCGCCCATTCCCCCTGGCCGAAGAGGCGCACGGTGATGACGCTCGCGAGCGTGGCCGCCGCGGCGTTGATCAGGTTGTTGCCGAGCAGGATCACGCCGAGCAGGCGATCGGTTTGCGCGAGCAGCGCGAGCGCGAGGCGCGCGCCGCGCGAGCCGCGCTGCGCCTGGTGCTTCAGCCGGTAGCGATTCGCCGCCATCATCGCCGTTTCGGCGATCGAGAAGAAACCGGAGATCACCAGCAGGATGACGAGCGTGAGCGCCAGCGTGCCGAGGGGAATGTCGTCCAAGCGATGTCTGCGGTCAACGCCGGAGAATGACCTCCAGTACGAACTTGCTGCCGAGGTAACCCAGCACGAGCAGCAGCGTCCCGGCGAGAATCCATTTTAGCGCCGTGCGACCCCGCCAACCATAACGCCAACGGCCGAACAGCAGCACGGCGAACGCGAGCCAGCCGGCGACCGAGAACACGTTCTTGTGCGTGAGCGGCACCGCGCGGCCGAAGAGCTGCTCGGAGAACAGGATGCCGCTCGCGAGCGTCAGCGTGAGCAGCACGAAGCCGACGCCGAGCAGCCGGAACATGTAGCGCTCGAGCGTCAACAGCGGCGGCGCCGAGCGCGCGGTCGCCTCCGGCAGGCCGCGGTGCAGGCGATTTTCCAGCCCGGTCATCACCAGCGCCTGCAGCGCGACGACGACGAAGAGCGCGTAAGCGACGAGCGCGACCGCAATGTGCGCGGCGGCCCACGGCTCGCCGGCAAACGCAACCCGGTGCGGCGATGCCGCGAGCGGCGGCAGCAACGCGCACACCGCCGCAACCGGCAGCACGACCGCGGCGACGGCCGGCAGCGTGCGCAGGAGCCCGGTGAGCCACGCGGCGAGCACCGCCAGCCCCGCGACCAGCGACAGCGCATTGACGAAAGACAGGTCGAGGCCGTCGGGACGCACGATCGCGCGCCAGATCGCGACCGCGTGCAGCAGCAAGGCGAGCGCGAGGAGAATCTGCCCGGCGTTGCGCGGCGGCGCCGGCGGCGTATCGCCCTGCGGCCAGCGCGCCCAGGCGGTGGCTGCGTAGATCGCCGCCACGAGCACGTGCAGTAGAATGACCACCGATCCAGTTTACCTTACGCCGCGCGCGTTCCCGCGCGCGCGACGACGCCCTTCTCATGCTCGAAACGCTCACCGAACGGCTGTCGCGCGTCGTCAAGACGCTGCGCGGCGAGGCGCGCCTGACCGACGCCAACATCCAGGACGCGCTGCGCGAGGTCCGGCTCGCGCTGCTCGAGGCCGACGTCGCGCTGCCGGTGGTGCGCACGTTCATCGCCGATCTGCGCGAGAAGGCGGTCGGGGCCGAGGTCGTCGGCTCGCTGACTCCGGGCCAGGCGCTGATCGGCGTTGTCGCGCGCGAGCTGACCGCGCTGATGGGCGGCAGCGCGCAGCCGCTCGATCTCGCGACGCAGCCCCCGGCGGTGATCCTCCTCGCCGGGCTGCAGGGCGCGGGCAAGACGACGACGGCCGCCAAGCTCGCGCGGCTGGTCGCCGCGCAGAAGAAGAAGGTGCTGCTCGTCTCCGCCGACGTCTACCGGCCCGCGGCGATCGAGCAGTTGCAGGCGCTCGCGCGCCAGGTCGGCGTGGATTTCTTCCCCTCGGCGCCCGGGCAGGCGCCGGTCGCGATCGTGACGGCGGCGCTCGATTGGGCGCGGCGGCATTATCACGACGTGCTGATCGTCGATACGGCGGGCCGGCTCGCGATCGACGAGGCGATGATGAAGGAGATCGCGGACCTGCACGCCGCCGTGCACCCGATCGAGACGCTCTTCATCGTCGATGCGATGCAGGGACAGGACGCGGTCAACACCGCGCGCGCGTTCCGCGACGCACTGCCGCTGACCGGCGTGATCCTCACGAAGCTCGACGGCGACGCGCGCGGCGGCGCGGCGCTGTCGGTGCGCCACGTCACCGGAGCGCCGATCAAGTTCGCCGGCGTGTCGGAGAAGATCGACGGCCTCGAGGTGTTCCATCCGGAACGCATGGCGTCGCGCATCCTCGGCATGGGCGACGTGCTGACGCTGATCGAGGATGCGCACAAGAGCGTCGACCTCGAGCAGGCGAAGAAGCTCGCGCGCAAGGTCAAGACCGGCAAGGGGTTCGACCTGGAGGATTTCAAGGCGCAGATCGCGCAGATGCGCAAGATGGGCGGACTGGCGGCGCTCGTCGACAAGCTGCCGGCGGAAATCGCGCGCGCCGCGCAGGGCGCGACCGTCGACGAGCGGCGGATCGCGCGCATCGAAGGCATCATCAACTCGATGACGCTCGAGGAGCGCGCCAAGCCGGAATTGCTGAAGGCCTCGCGCAAGCGCCGCATCGCGGCGGGCGCGGGCGTCTCCGTGCAGGAAGTGAACCAGTTGCTGAATCAGTTCGAGCAGACGCAGAAGATGATGAAGATGGTCGCGAAGGGCCCGCAGAAGATGCTGCGCGGGCTGCGCAACCTGATGCCGGGGCGCTGAGCCCGTGGCCGGCTCCGGCTTCCCATCGACTTCGAAGGGCCGTATAATCAACGGCTTTTCGTTTTCGGTCCGCACCGGCCCCCGGGCGCGCGGGCCCGGATGGGACAATCAACGATGGTAGTGATCAGACTGGCCCGCGGCGGCGCCAAGAAGCGGCCGTTCTACAACCTCGTCGTCACGGACTCGCGCAGCCGTCGCGACGGGCGCTTCATCGAGCGCGTCGGCTACTACAACCCGGTCGCCGCGGCGCACGAAGAGGGCCTGCGCATCGCGCACGATCGCGTCGCGTACTGGCAGCAGCAGGGCGCGAAGCTCTCCGACACCGTGCGGATGCTCGTGGCACGATCGGCGAAGGCCGCGCCCGCTGCCGGGCAGATGGTGCCCGAGGCGAGCGCAGCGGCGACACCCGCGGCGAGCGCGGCGGCGACACCCGAGGCGAGCGCGGCGGCGACGCCCGCGGCCTGAGCCTGACCGGAGCGCCCGCCATCGTCGTGATGGGGCGCGTCGCCGCCCCGCATGGCGTGCACGGCGCCCTGAAGGTGCAGCCGCACTCGGCGGACCCGGCCGCATTGCTCGACC
>DASURV010000124.1:0-6744 GCA_036375455.1 Casimicrobiaceae bacterium
GGGCGAGCGTTGCTGCAGCTTGCGACTGATTTCGAGTGCTTGCGCCGGCCGGCCTTTGCGCAAATCGAGCAGCGCCTGGCCGTGCAGCGCCTCGGCGTTGTCCGGCGCGAGCGCGAGCGCCTTGTTCAGGTTTTGCTCGGCGCCGCGCAGGTCGCCCGTCGCTTCGAGCGCCATGCCGAGCCTGGCATGGGCCAGCGCCGATTCGGGCTGAACCTTCACCCATTCGGCAAACGTAGCAGCCGCCTCCGCGCTCTGTCCGCCTGCGAGCTGCGCCTGTCCGAGCAGGTTGAGGAGAACCGGATCGGCCGGATGCGCCTTGCGCGCGTCGTTGAGCTCGGCGAGCGCGCCGCCCAGGTCGCCCGACTGGAGTTGCTGCCTGGCGATCATAAGGCGCGGCGGCAGCGCCGCGGGGTCGGCCTTTTTCGCGCTCGCGAGCCAGCCCGCACCCTCGGCCGCATTGCCGCTCGCATAGGCCACGCGCGAGAGCCCGAGCATCGCGGCTGCGTTGCCGGGCTCGCTCGCGAGCACCGCTTCGTAGCGCTTGCGCGCGCCCCCGTAGTTGCGATCGATCAGGTCGAGTTGCGCGAGGTTCATCAACGCCGGGCTGAACTTTCCGTCGAGCGTCAGCGCCCGCTCGAAGCTCTTGCGCGCGGCCGCGAAATCCCTGCGCCCGGCGTACGCGCCGCCCAGCATGTTGTAGCCGACCGGGCTCTTCGGATCGGATGCGATCAGCTCGTTGGCGCCGGCGACCGCCTTGTCGAAGTTTTTCCCGCGCAGGTTCTGGACGACACCGCTCGGATCCAGCGGCTCTTCATCCTCCTGCGTGTCGAACGGATTGATCTGGATCGCGGCCGCGGGGACCGCGCCGAGCGCGAGGAGCAGCGAAAGCACGAGCCACCCGCACGCTCGCCACATGCGTCCGTCCGCCGCGAACGTCGTCCTGTTGCCATGGCCTAGCGTCGTCTGCATGCCGTTCACCCTGCCGTGTCGCGTTCAGAAATCATAGCGAAGCTCCGCGTGGATGCGGTCGCGGTCGTCGAACTGGCCGAACAATCCGGTCGGCTCGCCGCCGAAGATGTCGACGCCACCCTGCAGGCGCCAGTTGTTGCCAAGCGACCAGACGAGCCGCGGCCGGACCATCCAGTCGGTCCGGTTGAAGCTCGAAATCCACAGCACCTCGCCTTCGAGTCGCTCGGTGAACTTGTGGTTCAGCAGCACGCTGTACCCGGTCTCGTGCCTGCCCGGAATGATGTCGGGATCGTGGTTGGTGAACGCGCGCTCGAACACCTGGACGTTGAGTCGCGTCTCGCGCGGTAGCGCGAAGTCGAGCCCGACGACCACGTCGATCGTGTTCTGGCGCACGACGCCGTCGTCGTCGTCCGGGTTCAGCGTGCTGAAGTTGCGGCCGCGCGTATAAACCGCCTCCGCCTTCAATACAAAATCGCCGAAATCCTTCGCGAGCGTCCCGCCGTACTGGTTGATCCGCTCGTGGCGCGCCTGATAGATGTAGGCCGGCTCCGGCCCGTCGTCGATGCGGCGGAAATACGCCGCCTGCGAATCCATGCTGCCGTAGTAGAACGCGGAGAGGTCCCAGCCGTTTTTCAGGTACGAGAACCGCGCGCCGTAATTCGTGTGCGCCAGATCGCGCTCCGGCGTCTGCTCGGCGTCGTAGTTCGTCGCGAATCCGGGCGGGGGCGCGGGCGCCGCGGAAAAGAACTCGGCGCCGGGCTTGCCGATCTCGTCGTAGCTCGGCACCGGGATCCAGATCAGCTCGGCGTGCGCGTCGCCTTTCGTGTATTCGGCGCGCAGCGTCCATTGCGGGATGCGCAGGATCTCGAAGTCGGGCAGGATGAACTGCCGCAGGTCCTTCGCCGTGACGACGTCGGCGAAGAACAGCCCCACCATCTCGCCCCATACGACCTGCTGGCGTCCAAGCCGGAAATCCCAGTCACCCGCGCCGATGTCGATGTAGTTCTCGCGCAGGTAGGCGTTGAACCGCTGGTCCTTGCGCACGTCCGACGGGTAGAAATCGGTGACGTCGTAGACGGCGTCGTAATCGACGCGGGCGCCGACCTTCCACTTGACGTTCTCGCTGAACGCGCCGGTTGCGTCGAGCTCGGCGCGCACGAGCATGTTCGACCAGTGCGCGGGGCTCGCATACGTGTACGCGAGCTCGCCCTGCACGAAGCCGCGCCACGGTCGCCTCGGCGCGGCCGCGGGCTTGTCGTCGCCGAACAGGTTGTCGCGCGAGGCGGGCGCATCCTTGTCGTCGCCGAACAGGCTGTCGCGCGACGCCGGCGCCTCCTTGGCGGGCGCGGCCTGCGCCAGCAACGGGCGGGCGATGAAGGGCACCGCAGTCGTTGTCGTCGTCGACAACTCCTGCGCGGCCGCCCCGCCAGCCGCCATGCATGAGACTGCGACAACGGCGGCGAAGTGGTTGCGGACGTCTCTCGCGGCGAATTTCATGAAGGCAAGGGAACCGGTTCGCGGTGGGGGCCAGCGTGAAATGTAGCCGACATCGCGACCTGCGAGCCAGCGGGGTCCTCCCCGGACCGGATCGGTACCCGGCGGCGTTGGACTTTTGCACTTCTGCAACTCGCATATTCGCTGTCGTTGACCAGCGACAGTATCCGCCGAAAAAAAACGATGAGACAATCCCGGCGCACGGCGTTGTGCACTACGACGTGCGCCGGTCATCAGCAGCGTTTGCAGGGGAGCTTCAATCAGGGTGGAATCACGTCTCGTCAATGCGTCGTGCACGTGCGCGATCGACGGTGGCAAGGCGCGACGCGTCCCGCTGCGCGAGTGAGGAATCAATTGGCGAGATTCGGAAATCAATCTGCGTCGGTGGCGTTTGGCGACACGATCGTCGCCGTTCCGCCGCAAGTTCCGTTGCGGGCGCTCTGCGTTCAGGAGAACGACACACTGCAACCGGAGACCACGCCGGTCCAGGACCTGTTCAAGATACGGCTCGCCGACAGTCATGGCCGGCGCGAGGCCGCGGGCCTTCTGGTCAAGCGCCGCTACGCGTGGCGCGGTTACGAGGTCGGCACTACGCAGGGCGTGCATCCGAACCGCATCACGCTCTCCGCCTCGAATCGCGAGGGTGTCGTGGCGACTATCGCCGTCGGACTCGATTCCGTCGCGGGACTGTTCGTCGACAAGCTGTACGGTTCCGAAGTCGACAGCATACGTGCGCGCGCGCAGCGCAAGGTGTGCGAGTTCACCAAGCTCGCCATCGAAGCGAGCGTGCGCTCGAAGCCCGTGCTCGCCGCGCTGTTCCACATCGCCTACATCCACGCGCGCCGCATCAACCGCTGCACCGACCTGGTCGTCGAAGTCAACCCGCGCCACGTGACGTTCTACGAGCGGATGCTCGGCTTCGCGATCTGCGGCGGGGAAAAGCTCGATTCGCGCGTCGGCGCTCCGGCCGTGCTGCTGCAACTCGAGCTCGCGCATGCGGAGCGGGAGATCGCCGAGATTGGCGGCCATCCGGAGCTCGCGGGCACGCGACGCTCGCTCTATCCGTACTTCTTTGCGCCGACCGAGGAGCTCGCGATCGAGCGGCGGTTGCGCACCGTCACCTGACGCGGGAAGCTCCCTCGACGGACCGGGCCGTAACGATCAGCCGTTCGAGCGGCAGCCGCAGCGATCGCCCGGCTGCACGCGCACGCACCGGTCCGACGCGACCCATGAATACGGCACGCGCGGATTTTTCAGCGCCGAGCAACCGATCGAGCCTGCGCGCCACGCGACCGGCGGCGCGCGCCGCATCCGGCATCGAGGTGAAGCGCCGTCCTTCGCGCGCGTAGCGGGCGAACACGAGCGGCGTGTACGACGGCTGAAGCGCGAGGCCGGCGCCCGTCGCCGCGAGCCACAGCCGCTGCACCGCGCGGCCGGCGGCGACATGATCGCTCGCGCGCACCGGCTCGGCCGGCGCGATCAGCGCGAAATGCGCCGAGCAGAACACGCCGGGGATGACGTCGAGCAACAGGCGCGGCAGCAGCGTTCCGCCCGCGGCGCGATTCAGGAAATGCACGCGCGGCCAGCTCGCCATCGCGAAGCGCATCGTCGCGAGCAGGAACGGTCCGGCGCCGAGCGACGCATCGGGCAGCCGGTCCTCGCTCGTCGTGCTGTCCCAGGCAATCACGGCCTTGTGCACCGCATACGCCTCCGGAATCGTCAGTCGAATGCCGGCGTTGGCTGCATTCAGCGCCGCCATTCGCCGGCGCGCGTCGCCGCCTTCGAAGAGCAGGAACTCGAACCCGCGTGCGGCATCGGCCAACGCGGCACGTTGCGCGGCGACGAGCGGCACACGGCGCATCGCGCGCCGCTCGACGGTGCGGGTTTCGATGAACGGTGCGAGCGGATCCGCCGCCACGCCTTCCGCGCGCTCGAGCACGATGCGATACACGATGCGCCCCGCCGCATCGTCGGCGACGACGGCGTCGTGCGCCCGAGCGCCGAACCGCGTTGCCGCGAGCGCGATGTTCTCCAGCAAGGCGCCATGCGCGACCTCGCTCGCGTGGCCGTCGAGGTCGTAGACGCAAGTAGCGCGCGTGTCGTGCGCGTGCACGAGCGCTTCGGTGTCCGAAACGATCTCGAAGCGCCACGGCTGCGTGTTGTCGCCGCTCGGCGCCCAGCGCGCGACGTCCAGCACCTGATGAACGAGCGCCATTCAGCGCGGCGCTTGCGCCCGCATGCGCGCGAACTGCCGCCGCGCGATCAGGTGGACGACGCGCCGCATCGGACCGCGCCAGCCAAAGGGCTGCCATGTGCGGACGGCGATGTTGCGGTAAGCGTCGAAGTGAATGCCGCGCGGCGCGGCGACGACGCGCCGCCGCGCGAGCAGGATCTTGAGCGCCTCGGCGCCGGCGACGCCGGCGCAGAGTTCGCAGGCCATCGCCGTCGAGGGGCCCTTCTGCGCGGCGAGGTCGACGAACGACGGGTCGACGAGGTAGCGGCGGTGCAGCGCCGCGGGTGCCAGGCCCAGCAGGAAGCGCAGCGGCTTCTCGTCGTCGGGACAGCGGTCGAGTCCGAAATACTCGGCGAACGTCATGCGGCCGGGCAGGAAGTTGAGCAGCGCCGCGCCCATGCCGAGCGGTGCGACGGTCGTCGCCGGAATGCCGCGGGCCGCGCAGCGAGCGAACACGCGTTGGCGGGCGTCGAAGGCGAAGAAGTCCAGGCCGTCGACGAACAGGTCGGCGCCGTCCAGGAACGCATCGACGTTGCGCTCGGTGACGCCGTCTGCGAAGAGCGCGACGTCGATGCTCGGATTGATGTCGCGCGCCATCGCACACATGACCTCGAGCTTCGGGCGGCCGAGCGCGCTCACCGAGGCGCCGGCCTGGCGGTTGAAGTTGACGAGCTCGAAGGTGTCGAATTCCGCGAGGCGGAAGCGACCGATGCCGAGCCGCGCGAGCGTCAGCAGATGCGAGCCGCCGACGCCGCCCAGGCCCGCGATGGCGACGCATTTGCCGCGCAACGCCTGTTGCTCGGCGGGCGTGACCCATCCCAGGTTGCGCGAAAACGCCGTGTCGTAGTCGAAGGGAGCCGTCATCGATGATGCGTCGTTAGGGCCTGTTCAGACTATGTTCACGAATGCGAACGGGCGGCAGGGGGCGCCAATCCAGGCGCTCGACGAAGCAAAGACTGGCCGTCTTTGCGAGGAGAGCAACGCAGAGTGGCGGCCCATGTCGCCCGTTCCCTCCGGGTTGCTGCGAAAACGGCGCTGCGCGTCGTTGCGAAAGCTCGCCGGGCGCCCAGCCCGCCTTCGCTTTCACGCCTCGCGCAGTGCCGTTTTCGCAATGCAACGCATTCGCGAACATAGTGTGAACAGGCCCTAGTTGCCGCTGCGGCCGGTCGCAGCGATCGGAAGCGCGCTCCCCGATTGTAAGGGCGCGCATCGGCGACGCCGTTTTACAACTTGCCGGCACGGCTTCGGGCCACGCCGTATTACAACGTGCGGGCAACGCCGCTTGCGCGCCGGACTCCATGCGTCGCGGATCCGGCACGTTCATCGGACGGTGCGCGTCGCGCGCCGCGGCTCGGCTATGATCGGTGCGGTCGCGGACATCACGCGCGTCGATTGGCCGCAAAGCACGACGCGAAACCCGCGATTTTCATGGCACGAAGCGTGCTTGAATTCGCGGCTTGCGCGTTAGTGTAGCGCTACCGCTCCTGATATGATCCCCGTCTCGACGAAGAGCCACCGGCATCCGGAGGAACGATGAATCAGCAGAACCAACGAACTGGCGTCGGCCTGCGCCGCATCGCGCTGATCGGGTCCGCGCTGGTGCTCGGGCTCGCGGGCTGCGCGACGGACAAATTGCCGCCCGCGCCGGCGACCGCGCCGAGTGTCGACTACAACTATCACATCGGCGTTTCCGACACGGTGAACGTCATCGTCTGGCGGAATCCGGAACTGTCGATGAGCGTGCCGGTGCGGCCCGACGGCAACATCACGACGCCGCTGATCGACGACCTGCCGGCCTGGGGCAAGACGCCGACGCAACTTGCGCGCGACATCGAGCAGGCGCTCGTCAAGTACATCCGCGATCCGGTCGTCACCGTCATCGTCACCGGCTTCACCGGGCCCGCGAACGAGCAGATACGCGTGATCGGCGAGGCGGCGAAGCCGCAGGCGCTTGCCTATCGCAAGGACATGACGGTGCTCGACGTGATGATCCAGGTCGGCGGGCTGACCGATTTCGCCGACGGCAACGCCGCGCGCATCTTCCGCGT
>DASURV010000125.1:0-16899 GCA_036375455.1 Casimicrobiaceae bacterium
CCGCGTGATGCCGAGCAGCTTGATCCGGTAGCCGAGCTCCTCCGCATAGCGCAGGTCCTCGCGCGTCAGCTTCGTGATGCCTTCCGCATAAGCCTTCTCGAACTGCATCGGCACGCCGAAGGCGATCGCGGACATGATCGCCAGCTTGTGCGCCGAGTCGATGCCCTCGACGTCGAAGGTCGGATCCGCCTCGGCGTAACCGCGCGCCTGCGCCTCCCCGAGCACCGCCTCGAACGACGCGCCCGTCTCGCGCATCTGCGAGAGGATGAAGTTCGACGTGCCGTTGATGATGCCCGCGATCCATTCGATCCGATTCGCCGTCAGGCCCTCGCGCAGCGCCTTGATGATCGGCACGCCGCCGGCGACGGCCGCCTCGAACGCCACCATCACGCCCCTGGCGTGCGCCGCGGCGAAGATCTCGTTGCCGTATTGCGCGAGGAGCGCCTTGTTCGCGGTCACGACGTGCTTGTCGTGCGCGATCGCATCGAGGATCAGCGAGCGCGCCGGCTCGATCCCGCCGATCAGCTCGCAGACGATGTCGATCTCCGCATGGCGGACGACGAGCGCGGGATCGTCGGTGAACTGCACGCCGGTGATGCCGCGCGCGCCCTGGCGCGCCCGTTCGAGCGTGCGCGTGCCGATCCACGTGATGCGGATCGGCCGGCCCGCGCGGCGCGTGATCTCCTCCTCGTTGCGGCGCAGGACGTCCCAGGTGCCGCGTCCGACGGTGCCGAAGCCGATGAGCCCGACGTGGAGCGGCTTCATCGCGCGCTCAGCGCTCGCCCGCCGCGGTCCGCGCGAAATCCTCGTTCCCCGCCGCGGCGGTCGGCGCGGCCTGCGCAGCGCCGAGCAGGCCGTCCTCGCGAAGCATCTGCTTGATCCCCCTGATCGCCTGCCGCGTGCGCGGCTCGTTCTCGATCATCGCGAAGCGCACGTGGGCGTCGCCGAACTCGCCGAATCCGATGCCGGGCGATACCGAGACCTTCGCTCGCGCGAGCAGGCGCTTCGCGAACTCCAGCGATCCCAGGCCCGCGTACGCCTCGGGGACCCGTGCCCAGACGTACATCGACGCCTTCGGAACGTCGACCTTCCAGCCCGCCTCGTGCAGCCCCTTGACGAGCACGTCGCGGCGCCGCTGGTAGCGCTGCACGATGTCGGCGACGCATTGCTGCGGCCCCTCGAGCGCCGTGATCGCGGCGACCTGGATCGGCGTGAACGTGCCGTAGTCGTGGTAGCCCTTGATCCGCGACAGCGCGTAGACGAGCTCGCGGTTGCCCACCATGAAGCCGATCCGCCAGCCGGCCATGTTGTAGCTCTTCGACATCGTGAAGAACTCGACGGCCACGTCGCGCGCCCCCGGCACCTGCATGATCGACGGCGCGCGCCACCCGTCGAAGCAGATGTCCGCGTATGCGAGGTCGTGCACGACCCAGATGCCGTATTCCTTGGCGAGCGCGATGATCTTCTCGAAGAACGGCAGCTCGACGCATTGCGCGGTCGGATTGGCGGGGAAGTTGATGATCAGCATCTTCGGCTTCGGCACCGAGAGCTTGATCGTCTGCTCGAGCTCGGCGAAGAAGTCGACGTCGGGCGTCAACGGCACCTGCCGGATGTCCGCGCCCGCGATCACCGGGCCGTAGATGTGGATCGGATAGCTCGGATTGGGCACGAGCACCGTGTCGCCGCGCCCGAGCGTCGCCAGCGCGAGATGCGCGATCCCCTCCTTCGATCCGATCGTGACGATCGCTTCGGTCTCCGGATCGAACGACACACCCCAGCGCCGGTCGTACCAGTGGCAGATCGCACGGCGCAAGCGCGGGATGCCCTTCGAAACCGAGTAGCCGTGCGTGTCGCCGCGCTGCACCGTCTCGACGAGCTTGGCGACGATGTGCGCGGGCGTGGGCCCGTCCGGATTGCCCATGCCGAAATCGATGATGTCCTCGCCGCGGCGGCGGGCCTCCATCTTGAGCTCGGAGGTGATGCTGAAGACGTACGGGGGGAGCCGCTCGATGCGGGCGAACTGCTTCTGGGGATTCGAGGACATGGTGGTCTTCCGTAAGCGCCCGGAGCCGTCCGAGCGACGAGAGATCGGCGAGGAGACTACAATCCTAGCGAATTCACGACGTTACCGCAATGCACCAACGCCGGGCCGACGATGAAATTCCACCTCCAGACCCCTGCCGCGAATATCGTCACCGGGTGCGGCCCGGGCTGGGTCCGGGTCGGATCGCAGGAGTTCCGGGAGAACGTGGTCCTGACGCCGGACACGATCACGCCGGGCTTCGCGCCGGGCGGCTTCGACGCGCTGACCGACGACGATTTCGCGCGCCTGCTGCAGGGATCGCCGGAGATCGTGCTGCTCGGGACCGGGGCGGCACAGCGCTTTCCCCGGCCGGCGGTCACGGCGCCGCTCCATCGCGCGAACGTAGGCCTCGAGGTGATGGACACGCGCGCGGCGTGCCGGACCTACAACATCCTGGTGGCCGAGGGCCGGGCGGTGAGCGCGGCGCTGATCGTCGATTGAGCCGATCGCGCTCGGCTGCGTCGGGCAGCGGCGGCCGGCGCCTGTTATTCGCCCATCTGCAGCAGCGCACCGCGCCGTCGCGCCGATTGCACCGCCGCCGCGAAAAGCGCCGCGCCGAGCGCGACGTACACGAGGTCGAGCAAGACCGCGTTACGGAAGAGCTCGTGGTGGAACGTCTGCGCGAGCAGCACGGCGCGCATGCCCTCGAACACGTGCGCCGGCGGCAGCGCCCAGGCGATCGTCTGCAGCGCCGGGGGCAGGACGGCGATCGGGTAGTAGACGCCCGACACGGGTGCGATCAGGAAGATCGCCGCCCACGCCAGCTCCTCGGCCCCCAGCCCGAAGCGCAGCAGCAGCGCCGAGACGGCGAGCCCGATCGCCCAGCCGAACGCGAGCAGGCAGCCGAAGAACGCGACGAGCGGCAGGCCCATCGAGAAGATCGAGTAGCGGAACAGCAGCCAGGCGAAGAAGCAGGCGCCGCCGACGCCGATCAGCGTGCGCATGACGCTCAGCGCGAGCTGGCCGAGGATCAGCTCGTAGAGCCGCAGCGGGCTCACGAACAGGTTGCCGAGGTTGCGCGAATACATCTCCTCGACGAACGTCAGCGACACGCCGAGCTGGCCGCGAAACAGCACGTCCCAGAGCAGCACGGCGCCGATGAAGAACCCGGGCGCATCGCGCAGGAAGCCGTTCGACGGCGCGAGGTAGATCGTGACGAACGCCCACAGCACCATCGTCACCGTCGGGTAGTACGCCATCGACACGAGCCGCGGCCATGACTTCACCAGCAGGAACGCATGGCGCATCGCGAGCGCGCGAATGCGGCGCAGCGACGCCCGTGGGCCGCGCTGGGAAGCGGCGAGGAAGGTCGCGCCGGTCACGGCACGGCCTCCTCGACGGACGTCTCTGAAGCCGCGTCGTCCGCGGTGCCGCGCGCGATGTCGAGGAACACCTCCTCCATCGTCCGGCGGCCGTAGCGCTCGATCAGCTGCACCGGCGACCCCTGGTCGACGACCACGCCGGCGCGCAGCATGATGACGTCGGCGCACATCCGCTCGACCTCGCCCATGTTGTGCGACGCGAGCAGCATCGTGCAGCCGCTCGTCCGCTGGTAGTCCTCGAGGTAGGTGCGCATCCGGTCGCCGATATCGGGGTCGAGCGAGGCCGTCGGCTCGTCGAGCAGCAGCACGTCCGGACGATTGAGCAGCGCCTTCGCGAGCGACACGCGCGTGCGCTGCCCCGCCGAGAGCTGCCCGTACGGGCGCTTCAGCAGGCCGCCGAGATCGAGCTGCGCGGCGAGCTCGTCGATGCGCCGCCGCGGCGCAGCGACGCCGTAGAGGTCGGCGAACACGCGCAGGTTCTCGCGCACCGTGAGCCGCTTCGGCAGATCGACGTAGGGCGACGTGAAGTTCATCCGCGGCAGCACGCGGTAGCGCTCGCGCAGCATGTCGCAGCCGAGGACGCGGATCGAGCCGGCCGTCGGCAGCAGCACGCCGAGCAGCATCGAGAGCGTGGTCGTCTTGCCGGCGCCGTTGCCCCCCAACAGCGCCGTGGTCGTGCCGGCGCGCACGTCGAAGCTCACGCTGCGCACGGCCTCGACCTTCGCATAGCGCTTGCGCAGGTGCCGCACGCCGATCGCGGGATCGCTCGCCCCGGATTGCGGCGCCTCGAGGGCGATGTCGGGCGCGCCGCCGGCCCTCAGCATTCAATCGTGTTGCGGCAGTAATTCATCAGCTCGCGCACGACCGTCGTGTCGGTCACCGGCGCGCGGGCGCGCTCGATGCTGCCGTACTCGAGCGAGAGCTTCATCGCGTATTTCTCGAAGAAGGGAGCGAACTGCTCCGCGCCGACGGTGCCGAGCGCGTGGAGCTCGTCGCGGTCCGGATCATGCTCGAGCGCGATGCAGGCGAGCGGCTGCGGGGCGGGTCCGGCGACGACGCGCGCGCCCGCGGCCGGATCGTAGACGCTGTGATCGGCGCAGCAATGGATGACCCTGCCCGAAGAGGTCGCCGAGCGCGCCCGCTGATAGCGGATGAACGACACCTCCCGCGTCGGATAGGCGAGCTTGTGCGCGCAGATCGCCGAGAAGGCGACGACGCTGCGCGACGGCCCGACCCCGCCGGGGGATGCGTAGGCCGCGCCCTGCTCGCGCCGCAGCGCGGAGACCGGAGACACCGGCGCCGCGAGGCGCAGGAGGAAGCAGGGTGTCGCGGCGAACGGGTACTGGAACACGTAGTTCGTCTCGTCGGCGATCGCCGCCGCCCGGATCGGCCTGCCGTGGATGTCGACGAGGAGCGAGCGCGTGTAGCGGCGAAGCTGCGCGGGCGCATCGCCCGCCTGCGCACCGGCGAGCGGCGCGACACCGCAGAGCAGCGCGCACGAACCGAGGAAGTCGCGGCGATGCATGCTCGTCAGCCGGTGATGAGCTCGCGCACGTGCGCCGCCGCGCTGCGCCCCAACGCGGACAGCGCGTAGCCGCCTTCGAGCGACGACACGATGCGGCCCGATGCGTGGCGCTTCGCGACCGCGATCAGCTCGCGCGTCACCCACGCGTAGTCGTTCTCGTTGAGCTCGAGCCCGGCGAGGGGATCCTCGCGATGTGCGTCGAACCCGGCGGAAATCAGGATCAACTCGGGCTCGTGGCTTTCGAGCGCCGGGAGCCAGCGCTCGCACACGGCCTCGCGGAACTCGTGGCCGCCGCTGCCGGCCGCGAGCGGCACGTTGACCATGTTGGGCGCCGGATTGTCGACGCCCGAATACGGGTACAGCGGGTACTGGAACGTTCCCACCATCAGCACGCGCGGGTCGTCGGAAAAGATCTCCTCCGTGCCGTTGCCGTGGTGCACGTCGAAATCCGCGATCGCAACGCGCGTGAGCCCGTGAGCGGCGAGCGCATGCGCGGCGCCGACCGCGACGTTGTTGAACACGCAGAATCCCATGGCGCGCCGGCTCTCCGCATGGTGCCCGGGCGGCCGCACCGCGCAAAAGGCGGTGTGAAATTCGCCGCCGCAGACCAGGTCCACCGCGCTCACCACCGCTCCCGCCGCGTGGCGCGCCGCGCGCACCGTATGCGGATTGAGGGCCGTGTCGGGGTCGAGATAGCGCAACCCGGAAGCGGGCGCCGCGGCCTCGATCGCCGCCACGTAGCGGCGGTCGTGAACGCGCGCGAGCTGCTCGACCGTCGCCGCCGGCGCCTCCTGGCGGCTGACGTGGGGATCGAGGCCGGAAGCAATGAGCTGATCGCTGATCGCAGCGAGGCGCTCCGGGCATTCGGGATGATCCGGCCCCATTTCGTGCTGCAGGCACGAAGGGTGCGTAATGAATACGGTCGTCACTTCGGCATGGATTCCGGCAAGGGTCGCACTGCGGTAGCCCTGGACGGCGCACTCGCGCGAGCCGACCGACGGCCGGCGGAGAAAGACCGGGCCGCCTGGCGGAAGTCTAGCGCCGTCGGACGAGCGTGACGAGCGTCGCCTTCTCGGGATAGAGTCGCGAGGTCGCCCGAATTATCGCCCCGTCCAATGACCGTTCGCTCCGCCACGCAGAACATCCCCACCGCGCATCGGCTCGCCGTCGTCCTGCAACAGCTCGCGCAGATCGTCGTCGGCAAGGAGGAGCCGCTGCGGCTCGCCGTCGCGTGCCTGCTCGCGCGCGGTCACCTGATGATCGAGGACATCCCCGGCGTCGGCAAGTCGACGCTGGCGCAGGCGCTCGCGATCACGCTCGGGCTCCGTTATGCGCGGATCCAGTTCACGAGCGACCTCCTGCCGGCGGACGTGCTCGGCGTATCGGTGTACGACGAGCGCGCCCAGGCGTTCCGCTTCCATGCCGGCCCGATCTTCCATTCGGTCGTGCTGGCCGACGAGATCAACCGCGCGCCGCCGAAGACGCAAAGCGCGCTGCTCGAGGCGATGGAGGAGCGGCAGGTGTCGATCGACGGGCAGACGCGCGTGCTGCCGGAGCCGTTCTTCGTCATCGCGACGCAGAACCCGGTCGAACAGATCGGCGCGTATCCGCTGCCGGAATCCCAGCTCGACCGCTTCCTGCTCGCGATCGAGCTCGGATATCCGGACGCGTCGTCGGAGCGCGAGCTGCTCGCCAGCGGCGATCGTCGCGCGAAGCTCGCCGAAGTCGTGCCGCAGTCCGATGCGGCGACGCTCGCCGACTGGCAACGCGAAGCGGCCGCGGTGCACGTCGCACCGGCGCTGCTCGATTACGTGCAGGCATTGCTCGCCGCGTCGCGCGGTCACCTGCCCGGGCAGACGGCGGGCGCGAGCGGCGAAGCGGGCGCCCGCCGCGGCCTGAGCCCGCGCGCAGGCCTGATGCTGCTCGCGGCCGCGCGGGCATGGGCGCTGCTGGAGGGCCGGGCCATGGTCGTCCCCGAGGACGTGCAGGCGGTCTTTCCTGCGGTAGCCGGACATCGGCTGGCCGGCGGTGCCCGCGCCGGAGCGATTCAGGCGCAGGCGCTCGTTCGCGCCGTCGCGCTGCCGTGACGGCAGCCCCCGCGGCATCGGCACGCTCGCCGCGTGCGTCGTTCGCACGCCTCGCGCGACGGTGGCGGCAACGCGCCTTTCGCGCCGCGCCGGCCGACCGCGTGCCGGTCGTGCTGCGGCATTCGCGCATCTACATCCTGCCGACCCGCCGCGGCTACGCGATCATCGCGATGCTCGTGCTGATGCTGCTGACCTCGCTCAACTACGCGTTGTCGCTGGGCCTCGCCGTAACGTTCCTGTTCGGCGGTCTCGTCGCCGCGGCGCTGCTGCACACGTTTCGCAATCTCTCCGGCATCGAGGTGAAGCCCCTTGCGGCGAGCGACACGTTCGCGGGGGGTCACATCGTCTTCTCGCTGTCGCTTGCCGCCGGCGCGATCGATCGGCGGGCGATCACGATCTCGGCGAGCGGCGCCACCGCGACGGCCGCGGTGCGCGCGGGCGCCGCGCAAACGATAACGCTCGCCGTCATGGCGCGCACGCGCGGCCGCATGCCGCTGGGACGAGTCACGCTCGCCTCCGATCACCCGCTCGGACTGTGGCGAGGCTGGGCGTACGTGCACTTTCCGCTGGCAGGCATCGCATTTCCCGCGCCCGAGCCGTCGGCACCACCGCTGCCGAGCGGCGAGCACGGCGTCGACTTGCGCGCACAGGGTCGCGGCGAGGAGCACGATCTCGCCGGGCTGCGCGACTACCAGCGCGGCGACCCGCTGCAGCGCGTCGCATGGAAGGCGGTGGCGCGCGGCGCCGGATGGTTCTCGAAGGCGTTCGAAGGCACGGGCGGTGGCGGACCGGTCGCGCTCGAGTGGTCGCGACTGCCCGCGCATCTCGACACCGAGCAACGCCTGTCGCGCCTCACTGCGTGGATTCTCGCCGCCGAGCGCATGACCCGGCCGTTCGCGCTGGCGCTCCCCGGCACCGCGCTGCCGGCCTCCAGCGGCCGCGAGCACCGGCGCGCGGCGCTGACGGCGCTCGCGCTCTTTCCCGAGGCGATCTGATGCCCGCGCTCGCCTCGCCGTGGTCGCGCCTCACGATGCGGCGCGCGAGGGGCTCGCGCACGACGCCGCCGCTCGGCACGTCGCAGATCGCGAGCCTCGGCATCCTGCTCGCGGCGGCTCAGTTGCCGCAGGCGGCGCACGTTCCGGTCTGGGTCGCGGCGATCGGACTTGCGCTGGTCGCATCGCGCCTGATCCTGATGCGCATCCGCCGGCCCGGGATGCCCGCGCGCATTCCTTCGTGGGCTCTCGTGCTGATCGCGCTCGCGATCGGCTTCCTGATCCGCCGCTCGTACGGCTATTTCGTCGGCCGCGATCCCTGCGTCGCGTTCCTGTTCGTGCTCGTCGGCATCAAGTTCCTGGAGGTCCGCACGCCACGCGACGGCACGCTGCTCGTCTGCCTCGCGATCTTTTTGCTGATCACGCCGTTCTTCTACAACCAGTCGCTGCTCGCGGGATTCGCCGCGGTGCCCGGAGTGCTTGCGACCGGAGCGGCGCTGCAGGCGCTGGCGGCGAGCGACCCGCCGCCGATCAGCGCAAGCGGCGTCCGCACGGCGTGGACGCGCACCGCGGTGCTGATCGCGCAGGGGCTGCCCATCGCCGCGGCGCTGTTCCTGCTGTTTCCGCGGCTCGCGAGTCCGCTCTGGGGACTGCCGGCCGATCACGCGGCCGCGACCGGCCTGTCGGACCGCATGTCACCCGGTTCGATCAGCGAGCTGTCGCTGTCGGACGCCGTCGCCTTTCGCGTCGACTTCGACGACGCGCCGCCACCGTCACGGCTGCGGTACTGGCGCGGCCCGGTGCTGTCGTTCTTCAACGGGCGCGAGTGGCGCGCGGCAACGCCGCAGCCCGGAGGCCGGCTCGCCGGTGGCGACGGTGAGCGCGTGCGCTACACGGTGACGCTCGAGCCCAACGACCATCGGTGGCTCTTCGCGCTCGACTTTCCGGCCACGCTGCCCGACATCGATGCGGACGCCGGCGTGCGGGGCAGCGCGCTCGGCCTCGCCGGATATTCGCGCGAGCAGCAGCTCCTCATGCGAGGGCCGGTCACGCAACCGCTGCGCTACACGCTGGAGTCGTCGCTCGTCGATCGCTATCCGGTGGCGTCCGCGCGCGAGGCGCTGGCCAATTCGTACCCGCCGCCCGGCAACCCGCGTACCGTCGATTTTGCCCGCTCGATGCGCGAGCGCTACCCGGACGATCGCCGGTTCGTGAGCGCCGTGCTGCAATGGTTCCGCAGCGAGCCGTTCTTCTACACGCTCGCGCCGCCGCTGCTCGACGAGGCATCGCCCGTCGACATGTTCCTGTTCGATACCCGGCGCGGATTCTGCGAGCACTATGCGAGCGCATTCGTCGTCATGCTGCGCGCGGCCGGCATCCCGGCGCGCGTGGTCACGGGCTACCAGGGCGGCGAGATCAATCCGCGCGGCGGCTACATGATCGTGCGCCAATCCGATGCGCACGCCTGGGCCGAGGCGATCATCGACGGTCATTGGCAGCGCTTCGACCCGACCGCCGCCGTGGCGCCGTCGCGCGTCGAGCGGGGCCTGTTCGGCTCGGTCCCGGCGGGGGATCCCGTGCCGCTCTTCGCGCGGCGGGACGGCGGCTGGCTGAAGGACCTGCAGCTCGCGATCGATGCGATCAACCATCAATGGCGCCGCAACGTGATCGAGTTCAACCGCGACCGCCAGCGCGCGCTGTGGCGCGAATGGAAGCTCGACCGCTTCGCGGGCTGGCAGGCGGTGCTCGGCATCGCCGCCGGAGTGGCCGTATGGGCGGGTGCCGTGCTGGCGTGGTTCGCCGCGCGCCGCAAGCACCAGGAGCGCGCGTTGACGCTGTGGAACGACGCCTGCCGGCGCCTCGCGCGCGCCGGACTGCCGCGGCTCGCGCACGAGGGCCCGCTCGCATTCGCCGAGCGCGCGTCGCGCCGCTGGCCGCAGTTCGAGATCGCGTTTCGCGCGATCGGCGAATCGTTCGCCGCGCTGCGCTACGGAACCGCCGCGAGCCGCGAGCGCGAGCGTCTCGCATTGCTCGCGACGCTGGAGCGCGCGATCGAGGCGCTGCCGGCGCCAGGCAGGCTGCGCGCGATGTAGGACCCTCTCCGATCTCCGGGAGCGGAGCTCGGGCCGCGGGCCATTTCTCCGATTCTGGGGATCAGAGCTGGGCCGCGGGCCCTGCGTGTCCGCCGCTCCGCGTCGAAAACGCCGTGCTACGGGTCCCGGTGCTTCCTTCGCGCGGCGAGCTCGCTTCGTTCACGCTCGCGCCCATGGGTCACAAAGCCGCGCTCGTCAGCACCACCCGTCACGCACGGCTCGCCGAGTCGCGCCCGACACGCAGGGCCCGCGTCCTCGCCACCGGCGGTGCCGCTGCGCGACCGTCACCGCGCTCCAACGCGAGGCGTGCGGTCGTGGTTCCGATTCGCCACCGCCGTCTCCCAGGCAGCGGGCGACGCGGGGCGAGCGCGAGTCAGCCGCGATTGCCGTCACGGGTGGCGGCGACGAGCAAGGCCAAATTCGGGAACGGAAGACAATAGCTACGGCAAGCCATGCGCCGGCGAAGGAGCCGCCGGACCCCATAGCCAATCACGGTTGCGGACGCCGAGCGCGCGCCCCGTGCCGCCCGCTGCCAAACGCCCGATGCAACGCCGGTTCACGCCGCCTTCGCAAGGGGTGGATAGCGTGCCAATCGAGGCGCGTACCGAAGCAAAGACCGGACGTCTTCGCGGGGAATCAGGCGGGCGGCAGGTAGCGCGCCGGATCCATCGGCTTGCCGTACCGGCGAATCTCGAAATGCAGCTTCACCTGCGTCGCGTCGGTGTTGCCCATTTCGGCGATCTTCTGTCCGCGCGTCACCTGCTGGCCTTCCTTGACGAGGATCTCGCGGTTGTGCGCGTAGGCGGACAGGAACGTCGCGTTGTGCTTGATGATGATGAGCTTGCCGTAGCCGCGCAGCCCGCTGCCCGCATACACGACGCGACCCGGCGCGCTCGCGCGCACGGGCTCGCCCGCGGTGCCGGCAATGTCGATGCCCTTCAGGTTCGCCGTTTCGGAGAATCCCGCGATGATCTTGCCCTTCGCGGGCCACGCCCAATCCAGGTCGTCCGCATCGCCGCTCTTCGACGCTGCGGCGGCTGCAGGCGCGGATGGCGGCGGTTGCGCCGCGCCGGGCATTGCCTGCGGCGCCGGCGTCGGTGCGGCGGCCGAAGCCGCAGGAGCCGCGGAAGATTGGAGCTCGGGCCGCGCGTCGCTGCGCACACCGCCGGGCGCCGCCATCGCGAGCGCGTCCGGCGGTGCGGGCACCGCGCTCGCCGCCAGCGTCAGCTCGCGCACGGCCTGCTCGGAATAGGGCTCCTTGATCGCCTTCGGCGACGTCTTGACGAGGACTGCGCCGTAGGCCGGCGCCGACGCTGCCGATGCGGAGGGGTGTGCGCCCGGTGCCGTCGCAGCGCCTGCAGGCAGCGGCGCCGCCGACGCGGGAGGAGCGCCCGGCGGCTTGCTCTCCCCGATCGCGGGCACGCTGCGCAGCGGCGCAGTCGTCACGCCGGTGGCCATCTCCGTTTGCACCGGTGCCGGCGGCTGCCCCGGCGCGACGAGGCGCAGCACCTGACCCGGATAGATGCGGTTGACGTTCTCGATGTTGTTCCAGGCGGCGAGATCACGGTAATCGAGTCCGCTGTCGAGCGCGATCTGATGGAGCGTGTCGCCCCGTTTCACCGTGTACGTGGCCACGGGCGGCGGCTCGGCCGCGGGCGCGGACGACGCGGCGATCGCGGGTGGTTGCGAGCGCGTGAGCGCGCGATCTTCGACCGGCGCTGGGCGGCGTGTCGCACAGCCCGCGGCGAGCAGCGCGATCACGAGCAGCGCGAACAACGAGCGAAAGTGCGGTGTCAGCGGAAACGGCGAGGGCGAACGCATCGATCCAACGACTGATCGGCAGAGGGAAAGTTCAGCCGAGTCCCGGCAAGAGCGGCACGAATCTTACCGCATCGAATGCCTGCTCCCGGATGCCGCCCGCGCCTGTCTCGATCACGGTGAGTCGTTGCGCGCCCCGCTCGCCTTCCTCGGCGCTCGCGAGCGGAAGCACCATGCGTCCGCCCGGCTTCAGGTACTTGAGCAGCGCGGTCGGCACGTGCGTCGCGCCGGCGCTGACGATGATCGCGTCGACGGCGAGGTCCTCGCCGAGATCGGCGCTGCCGTCGCCGTGCTTGAGGCGGACGTTGCGGATCTTCAGCGACTGCAGGTGGCGGCGCGCCTTGTTGACGAGCCCGCCGATGCGCTCGACCGTGTAGACCGTATTCGCGAGCCGCGCGAGCACGGCCGTCTGGTAGCCACAGCCGGTGCCGATCTCCAGCACGTCGGCCAGGTCGCGGCCGTTGCGCGCGAGCTCGGTCATGCGGGCGACCACCCACGGCTGCGAGATCGTCTGCCCGTGCCCGATCGGCAGCGGAGAATCCTCGTACGCACGGATCGCGAGCGCCTCGTCGACGAAAATGTGCCGCGGAATGGCGTTCATTGCCGAAAGAACGACCTCGTCGCGAATGCCGTCCGCGCGCAGCCGCTCGACCATGCGCGCGCGCGTGCGATCGGATGTCATGCCGATGCCGCTCGTCCCCCTTCCGCCCGCGCCGAGCGTCCCCATCGCCCGCCTCATCCTTCCCGTCGCTTCGCTATCGGTCGATCCACGTGCCGACGTCGGCCATCTGCTCGCGGTTGGTGAGGTCGATCTGCAGCGGCGTCACCGACACGTAGTGGTTCTCGACCGCATGGAAATCGGTGCCCTCTCCCGCATCGGCCGCCGCGCCCGCCGCGCCCACCCAGTACACGGTCTCGCCGCGCGGGCTCTCCATCCGGATCACGTCCTCGGCCTTGTGGCGGCGACCGAGCCGCGTGATCCGATAGCCGCGCAGAAGACTGCGCTCGACGTCGGGCACGTTGACGTTCAGAAGCCACGGGCCGGCGGACTTCCGTTGATGCCGTGCGAGCAATTCGAGTGCCACGGCGGCCGCGGTCTCGAAGTGCGCGGCGGTCTTCGAGGCGAGCGAGATCGCGACCGACGGCACGCCGAGCAGATAGCCCTCCGTCGCCGCGGCCACCGTTCCCGAATAGATCGTGTCGTCGCCCATGTTGGCGCCGAGATTGATCCCCGAGATCACCATGTCGGGCAACGCGCTCAGCAGCCCCGTGACGGCGAGGTGAACGCAATCGGTCGGCGTGCCGTTGACGAACAGGAAGCCGTTCGGCGCCCGCCGGACGGAGAGCGGGCGATCCAGCGTCAGCGAGTTCGATGCGCCGCTGCGGTCGCGCTCGGGTGCGACGACGGTGATCTCGGCATGCGGCGCGAGCGTCGCCGCAAGCTGCTCGAGTCCCGGCGCGAAGTAGCCGTCGTCGTTCGATAGGAGGATGCGCATCGGCGCGGTTCGCGCTTCCGGATTCGACGCGTGCGTCGAATTCGCGCACGGTGCGTCGTCGATTATACCGCCCGCCGTTACCGGTTGCCGCTCGATCGCTCGCCGCGCCGCGCCGAGCCGATCGTGGAAGACACGCGATTCAGCCGCTGTTGCGCAGGCCCGCGGCGAGCCCGTTGATCGTCAGGTGGATCGCGCGTTGCGTGCGCACGTCGGTGGCTCCCGCCCGATAGCGGCGCAGCAGCTCGACCTGCAGGTGATTGAGCGGATCGAGATAGGGAAAGCGGTTGCGGATGCTGCGCGCGAGCGTCGGGTTGTCCTCGAGCAGCGTGGCCTGGCGCGTGATCGCGAGGAAGTGGCGCAACGTGCGCGCGTGCTCGTCGCGAATGCGCGCGAAGATCGCGGCGCGCACCGCGGCGTCCGGCACGAGCTCCGCATAGCGCGAGGCGATCGCAAGGTCGGTCTTCGCGAGCACCATGCCCATGTTCGACAGCGTGGCGCGGAAGAACGGCCAGCGCTCGTGCATCTCGGCGAGGAGCGCGAGCCCGTCCGGCGTCGCCGCGAGCCAGGCGTCGACCGCCGATCCGAAGCCGTACCACCCCGGCAGCATCAGGCGGCACTGGCCCCAGCTGAAGACCCAGGGGATCGCGCGCAGGTCTCCGATGCGCGTCGACGCCGTGCGCGACGCCGGCCGGCTGCCGATGTTGAGCCCGGCGATCTCGGTGATCGGCGTCGACGCGCGGAAATAGCCGACGAACTCCGGCGTGTCGTAGACGAGCGCGCGATAGGCGCGAAACGCATGCGCGGACAACGCGTCGAGCGTCGCGAAATAGCGCTCCGCGCAGTCGCCGAGCTGCTCGGCGTCGAGCAGGCTCGCCTCCAGCGTCGCCGCGATCAGCGCCTCCAGGTTGCGCCGGCCGAGCTCGGAATCCGAGTACTTGCTGGCGATGATTTCTCCCTGCTCCGTCACCCGCAGGCCTCCGGTGACGCTGCCGGCCGGCTGCGCGAGGATCGCCTCGTAGCTCGGACCGCCGCCGCGGCCGACGGTGCCGCCGCGGCCGTGGAAGAGCCGCAGCCGCACGCCGTGCGCTCCGGTCGCCGCGACGAGCGCGCGCTCGGCGCAATAGATGGCCCAGCTCGACGTCACGTAGCCGCCGTCCTTGTTGCTGTCCGAATAGCCGAGCATGACCTCCTGCAGATCGCCGCGGCTCGCGACGAACGCGCGGTACGAGGGCAGCGCGAGGGCCGCGCGCATCGTGTCGCCGCAGCGCTCGAGGTCGCCGATCGTCTCGAACAGCGGCACGATGTCGAGCGCGAGGCGGTGCTCGCGCACGAGCCCGACCTCCTTCAGCAGGACCGCCACCTCGAGCAGATCGGATACCGACTCGCACTTCGAGATCACGTAGTGCGGCAGCGCGTGCGCGCCGTAGCGCGCCTGGATCTCGGCGGCGACGCGCAGCACCTCGAGCTCGGATCCGACGCGCTCCGAATAGTCGACGTGCGCGCTGTGGAGGGGCCGCGGCGTCGCGAGCTCGCGCTCGAGCAGGCCGATCCGCTCGACTTCGGACAGCGCCCGATAATCGGCGACGACGCGGGCGCAGGCGAGCAGCTCCCCGACGACCGCTTCATGGACGTCGCTGTTCTGGCGCAGGTCGAGGGAAGCCAGGTGAAAGCCGAACACGTCGACGGCGCGCCGCAGCGGATCGAGGCGCCGCCGGGCGAGCGGCGCAGCGCCGTGCCGCGCGAGCGAGGCGGCGACCGTGTCGAGATCGGCGCGAAGCTCGGCCGCCGTGGCGTACGGAACCGCCTCGACGTGCGCCGTCCGAAACGGCGGTGCGTCGGTCAGCTCGCGCGCCGTCGCCGCGAGACGCGCGTAGACGCCGACGAGCGCCTGGCGATACGGCTCGTCCTCGCGATGCGGGTTCGTGTCGTGCGCGGCGGCGGCCAATGCCTGCAGCGCCGCGCTCGGCTCGATGAGCCGCGTCGACAGCGACAGCTCCGCGCCGAGCCGATTCACCTCGTCGAGATAATGCGCGAGCGCGACACCCGCCTGGGCGCGGATCGCATAGGTGAGCGTCTCGGCGCCGACGAACGGATTGCCGTCGCGGTCGCCGCCGATCCACGACCCCATCCGCAGCAGCGACCCTACCGCCTCGGGCGCGATGCCGAACTGCGCGCCGAGCGTCGTCTCGAGCGTCGCATACAGGCGCGGCACCTCCTCCAGGAACGTATAGCGGTAATACGCGAGGCCGTTGTCGATCTCGTCCTTCACGCGCAGCCGCGTGAGCCGCAGCATCGCCGTCTGCCACAGACCGAGGATCGACGTCGCGAGCCGCGTGCCGAACTCGGCCACTTCCTCCGGCGTAAGCGTCGTGCGGTCGCGCCAGGTGAGAAGACGCGCGATCTCGCGCTCCACGTCGAGAATGCTCTTGCGCTGGACTTCCGTCGGATGGGCGGTCAGGACCGGGCTCACGAGCGCTTCGTCGAGCCAGCGCCGCATCGCGGCGGCATCGATGCCGGCCTCCGCGATCCGCCGCAGCGCATCGTCGACGTCGCCGTGACGCGGCGGCGAGCCGGCGAGCGCGTACGCGCGCCGGCGCCGGTTCTGGTGCACGTCCTCGGCGATGTTCGCCAGATGCGAGAAATAGCTGAAGGCGCGCACGACCTCGAGCGCCGCGCCGATCGGCAGCGGGTTGAGGAGCGCCGCGAACTCGCCGCGCAACCGCTCCGCGTCGTCGCCGCTCGAGCGCCGGAAGCGGATCGCCGTCTGGCGAATCGCCTCGATGCGCTCGAATCCCGCGGCGCCGGTCTGCTCGCGCAGCACGTCCCCGAGCACGCGCCCGAGCAGCCGGATGTCCTCCTTGAGCGGCTGATCCTTGTCGAGCCCTGCGACCGCGCTGGCATGATTCCCCCACGCTTGCGGCTTCGCCGCTGCGCTGCCCCCCGCGGGGGCGGAATTCGCGTCTCGGGACGGCCCTTCGACGCTCATGGGCCGGTTCCACGCCCGCCACCGATGCGCGCATGAATCCAGTCGGCGGCGCGCAGCGTCTGGCGATCGCAGCCGAGATCGCCGACCACCGTCGCACCGATCGGCAGGCCGCGAGGACCCGAGGCGAGCGGCAGATGGATGCAGGGCACGTGCAACAGCGTCCAGATCCGGTTGAACACCGGGTCGCCCGTCGCCGCGATGCCGGTCGGCGCCTCACCCGTCGTGCTGGGGGCGACCAGCACGTCGACGTCGGCGAAAAGCGGTGCAAGCAGCGCACGGCAGGCTCGCGCCAGCCGTTGCGCGGCGTCGTACGCATCCGGCGAAACGGCGAGCCCCGCCTCGATCATCGCCGTCATCTCCGGGCTCAGCGCTTCCCGATGCGCGAGCCGTTCATACGCGAGCGACTGCGCCACCTCGCGCACCATGATCGTCGTCTGGGCCTCGGCGAGACCGGAGAATTGCGGCGGCAGCGCCACCTCGCGCACGCGAGCGCCGGC
>DASURV010000126.1:0-21563 GCA_036375455.1 Casimicrobiaceae bacterium
TCGCGCCGCGAGACGAAGGAGAAGGACATGACGCACACCGCGACATTCCCGGTGCCGCGCGAATGGGCGGCCAGGGCCTGGGTCGATGCGGCCGGCTACGCGGCGATGTACGCCCGCTCGATCGACGATCCCGAGGGATTCTGGGGCGAGGAGGGCCGGCGCCTCGACTGGACGAGACCCTACACGAAGGTGAAGGACGTCTCGTTCGCCGCGCACGACCTGCACATCCGCTGGTATTACGACGGGACGCTGAACGCGTGCCACAACTGCGTCGACCGGCATCTCGCGACGCGTGCGGATCGGGCCGCGATCATCTGGGAAGGCGACGATCCGAGCGAACAGCGGACGATCACCTACCGCGAGCTCCATGCACAGGTGAGCCGCTTCGCGAGCGCGCTGAAGACGCTCGGCGTCAAGCGCGGCGACCGCGTCACGATCTATCTGCCGATGATCCCCGAGGCCGCGATCGCGATGCTCGGCTGCGCGCGGATCGGCGCCGTGCACTCGGTCGTCTTCGGCGGCTTCTCTGCCGACGCGCTGGCAAGCCGGATCGCCGACTGCGATTCGGACGTCCTGATCACCGCCGACGAGGGCATTCGCGGCGGCCGCAGGGTGCCGCTGAAGGCCAACGCCGACGAGGCGATGCGCAGCGCCGCGAACGTGCGCAAGTGCATCGTCGTCAAGCGCACCGGCAATCCGGTGCCGTGGACGCCCGGGCGCGACGTCTGGTACGACGCGCTGGTCGCGGGCGCGCCGGCGCAATGCGCGCCGGAGGAAATGGGCGCCGAGGATCCGCTGTTCATTCTCTATACGTCGGGCTCGACGGGCCGGCCGAAGGGCGCGCTGCACACGACCGGCGGCTACCTCGTCTTCGCCGCGACGACGCACCGGTATGTGTTCGATTACCACGACGGCGACATCTACTGGTGCACGGCGGACGTCGGCTGGGTGACCGGCCACACATACATCGTGTACGGGCCGCTCGCCAACGGCGCGACCACCGTGATGTTCGAGGGCGTCCCCAACTATCCCGATGCATCGCGGTTCTGGCGCGTGTGCGACAAGCACGCGGTGAACATCCTCTACACGGCGCCGACGGCGATCCGCGCGCTGATGCGCGAAGGGGAAGCGCCTGTGCGCAGGACCTCGCGCAAATCGCTGCGGCTGCTCGGATCGGTCGGCGAGCCGATCAATCCCGAGGCGTGGCTGTGGTATTACAACGTGGTGGGCGAGCGCCGTTGTCCGATCGTGGACACGTGGTGGCAGACGGAGACCGGCGGCATCCTGATCGCTCCGCTTCCGGGCGCGACGCCGCTCAAGCCGGGATCGGCGTCGTGGCCGTTCTTCGGTGTGCGGCCGGCGCTGGTCGACGACGACGGCGCGGTGATCGACGGCGCGGGCAGCGGCAACCTCTGCCTGCTCGACTCGTGGCCGGGACAGATGCGCGCCGTCTATGGCGATCCGGAGCGGATGCAGCAGCAATACTTCAGCCGCTTCGAGGGCAAGTATTTCACCGGCGACGGCTGCCATCGCGACGAGGACGGGTACTACTGGATCACCGGGCGCGTCGACGACGTGATCAACGTTTCGGGCCATCGTCTGGGCACGGCCGAGATCGAGAGCGCGCTGGTCGCCCACCCGAACGTCGCCGAGGCGGCGGTCGTCGGCTACCCGCACGAGCTCAAGGGGCAGGGCATCTACGCGTACGTGACGCTCAAGGTCGGCATCGAGCCGACCGAGCAATTGCGCGGCGAGCTGCTCGCGCGCGTGCGCCGGGAGATCGGCGCCATCGCCAGTCCCGATCTGATCCAGTGGGCGCCGTACCTGCCGAAGACGCGCTCGGGGAAGATCATGCGGCGCATCCTGCGCAAGATCGCCGAGGGCGATTACGAGCATCTCGGCGACGTGTCGACGCTCGCCGACCCGCGCGTCGTCAAGGATCTCGTCGACCATCGCGTGCACCGCTGATGTCCCTGCGGCGACACCCGAGCGGCACGCGCCACCTGCGGGTGGAGCCCGCCCTGCACGCGGTCGGGCATCGCCGCGGATCCGCGGCGATTCCTGGCCGGGAGCACAGCGTCCCCTGCTTCTGGCCACTCGCCGCCGCGATCGAGCTCGGCGAGGCGGGCTTCCGGCTGCTGGACGAAAACCTGCGCTTCATCACCGAGGTGGCGAAGGTCGAGTACGTGCTCGAGCCGGAATGGGCCACGGCGAACCGGATCCGGCGCGACCTCGACACGATGCTGCTGCGCGATTTCTCGACGCAGGCCGGGGCTGGAAGCGCCGCGCCCGTGCTCGTCGCGGCGCCCCACGCGGGCCATGCCGCGACGATCACCGATTTCGACAAGGGCCAGAGCCTGGTCGCGACGCTTCGCGCCGCCGGCCTGGACCAGGTGCTCGTCACCGACTGGAAAGCCGCGACGGAGTCGATGAAGCATTACGACATCGACAAGTACCTCGCCGAGATCAACGTCGCCGTCGACGACCTCGGCGGCAGCGTCCACCTGGTCGGCCTTTGCCAGGGGGGCTGGATGTGCGCGATGTACGCGGCGCGCTTCCCGCGCAAGGTGCGCACGCTGGTGCTCGCCGGAGCGCCGATCGACACCGATGCCGGGGACGGAGCGATCAGGGCGATGGCGCATGCGCTGCCGATGCGCTTCTTCGAGAACCTGGTCCGGCTCGGCAACGGGCGCATGCTCGGGACGATCATGCTCGCCGGCTGGAAGAGCATGCATCCCGATCGGCAGTACGTGGACAAGTACCTCGATCTGTATCGTCACATCGACGATCGCAACTACGTGCGCCGCACCGAAGCGTTCGAGCGCTGGTACGAGAGTCCGGTGGATCTGCCCGGTGCGTACTACCTGCAGGCACTCGAGCAGCTCTTCAAGGAGAATCGGCTCGCCAACGGCACGTACGTGGCGCTCGGCCGCAAGCTCGATCTCCACGATATCGCCGTGCCGCTCTACCTGCTCGCCGGCGCGGCCGACGACATCACGCCGCGCGAGCAGGTGTTCCGGTCCGAGGCCCTCGTCGGGACGCCGAAGCGGGACATCGCATCGGCGGTTGCGCCCGGAGGCCACATCGGCCTCTTCATGGGCCGCCCGGCGCTCACCGACGCGTGGCCGGCGGTCGGGCGCTGGATTCGCGATCACGACGCGGCGGCTGGCCGCCGCGACGGGCCTGCGTGAGGGCCGAACGACTCACGAACGTTCCTCGATCTGGAGAACATCATGCATGCACGAAAATCCTGCCCGGTCATCCTGGGCGCCTGCCTCGCCGCCGTGGCACTCGGCCTCGGCGCACCGGCGATCGCCGCCGCGCCCTCGTCGCCGGCACCCGAGCCTCACGCCGCTGCCGCGTCGTCGCCGACATCGGAGTCGCATGTCGCCGCCGCACCGTCACCGTCCGATACCCACGCCGCCGCTGCGCCCGGTGCGTCTGCCAAGTCGACGCACGCGGCGAGCACCCACGGCGCGGCGCACGCCAAGAACGCGAAACAGGCCAAGAAGACGACGCATGCCAGGCACGCGACGCGCGCCAAGCACGAGGCGCGGGCCGGCCACTCGCACCAGGCATCGGCGCCGAGCGCGCAGGAGGCCGTCTACCGGACTGCGCTGCGACACTGCGTCGAGGGCCCGAGGGGGCAGCGCGATAGCTGTCTCGATGACGCGATCTCCCGCTTCGGCCGTGCGTAGGTCGCGCAGCGGGCGAACACCGCCCGCGGGCGTCTCGGCGCGCCGCGCGCAGTGACATGTCCTCGAGGATCGAGGACTACGCCCTCATCGGAGACTGCCAGACCGCCGCGCTCGTCGGCCGCGACGGCTCGATCGACTGGCTGTGCTGGCCGCGTTTCGATTCGGACGCATGCTTCGCGAAGCTGCTCGGCAGCGCCGAGCACGGGTACTGGCGCATCGCGCCGCAGGCGAGCGAATGCGGCGTGTCGCGGCGCTATCGCGACGGGACGCTGATCCTCGAGACCGATTTCGAAACGGCCGAAGGCGCGGTGCGGCTGCTCGATTTCATGCCGGTGCGCGCGTCGGTCTCCGATCTCGTGCGCATCGTCGTCGGATGCCGCGGCCGCGTGCCGATGCGCATGGATCTCGCACCGCGCTTCAACTACGGCGCATCGCTGCCCTGGGTGAGCCGGCTTCCCGACGGCGGGCTGCGCGCGGTCGCCGGCCCCGACATGACCGTGCTGCGCGCGACGATTCCGCTGCAGCACGAAGGACCGGAGACCACTGCGCGCTTCACCGTCGAGGAGGGCGCGTCGATCGCGTTCGTGCTCACCTACGGCTCGTCGCACGAGCCCGTCGCACCGCCGATCGACGTCGCCGCCATGCTCGAGGCCACCGAGGCGTTCTGGCGGCAATGGACGCGCGGCTGCTCGTATTCGGGCGACTGGTCGGACGCGGTGTCGCGCTCGCTGATCACGCTGAAGGCGCTGACGTACGCGCCGACCGGCGGCATTGTCGCGGCGCCGACGACCTCGCTGCCCGAGCGGCTCGGCGGCGAGCGCAACTGGGACTACCGCTTCTGCTGGCTGCGTGATGCCACCTTCACGCTGCTCGCGCTGATGAACGCGCATTGCTACGACGAGGCCGAAGCGTGGCGGCGGTGGCTGGAGCGCAGCGTCGCCGGCAGCCCCGCTCAGATGCAGATCATGTACGGCCTCGCGGGCGAGCGCCGGCTCGACGAGCGGATCCTGGACTGGCTGCCCGGATACGCCGGCTCGCGTCCGGTGCGCATCGGCAACGCGGCCGCCGGCCAGTTGCAGCTCGATGTCTACGGCGAGGTCATCGATGCGCTGCACCACGCGCGCATGGGCGGGCTCGAATCCGACCCGGCGGCGTGGGCGATCCAGCGCGCGATGCTCGACCATCTCGCGGCGGTGTGGTCCGAGCCCGATCACGGCATCTGGGAAGTGCGCGGCAGGCGCCGCCATTTCACCTACTCGAGAGTCATGGCATGGGTCGCCGTGGATCGTGCGATCCGCAGCGCCGAGCGGTTCGGCCTCGAGGCGCCGCTGGAGCGCTGGCGGGAGCTGCGGCGGCGCATCCACGACGACGTCTGCCGCAACGGCTTCGACCCGAAGCTGCGGAGCTTCGTGCAAAGTTACGGCTCGCGGGAGCTCGACGCCAGCCTGCTGCTGATTCCGATGACCGGGTTCCTGCCGCCGGAAGACGCGCGCGTGCGCGGCACGCTCGCCGCGATCGAGCGCGATCTGGCCGTCGACGGCCTCGTGCTTCGTTACCGCAGCAAGCACGCGACGGACGGCCTGCCGCCCGGTGAGGGCTTCTTTCTCGCCTGCAGCTTCTGGCTTGCCGACAATCTCGTGCTCCAGGGCAGGCGGCAGGAGGCGCGTGCACTGCTCGAGCGGCTGCTCGCATTGCGCAACGACGTCGGCCTCCTCGCAGAGGAGTACGATCCCCGCGCGCGCTGCATGCTGGGCAATTTCCCGCAGGCGTTTTCGCACGTGGGGCTCGTCAATACCGCGTTCAACCTGACGCGGCGCGAAGGTCCGGCGCGGCAGCGCAGCGAGGGCAGGGCGGCGACGACGCGCGACGACGTCACGCCACCCCGATCCGCACCTCGTGATCGACGCACTCCCAGCGTTCCGGCCCGGCGTAGCGGCGGGTGAAATCGATCTTGCGGCGCTGCGCGAGCGCGCTCGACGCGAGGCGCACGCCGTGCCGGCCGAAACCGAGCGGCGTCGAGCGCCGGTCCTCGACGTCGAGCCAGCCGTCGAAGCCGATGTGCAGCGCGAACGCGGTGTCCGCTTCGATGACGAGGTCGTGCCCGCCCGGCAGGCTCGGGAACGGCAATTCCTCTCGCCAGTGCCATGCGGCGGGCATGCGCGACGACCCCGGATAGCGGTCCTGCACACAGCGCAGCAATTCGATCGGCCGGCCGCGCTCGCGTGCCGCGACGAGCTTCAGGAATTCCGCGTGCGCCCAGACGAGCGGCATCGCGCTGCCCGTCGGTTTGCCGGGTGCGAGATCGCGCCCCGCGATCGGCGACGCATCCCAGACCTGCTCGGGGATCATGCCGAAGCGTCCGGTCATCCGCGACATCGTCTCGAGGTACGGCAATGGATCGAGCGCCGACTGCACCGCGTAGTGGCCCCGCTCGCCGGTCAAGAGCGGCCACGCACGGCCGATGCCGCTGCCGTCGTACGGGCTTCCGTCCGCGTACTCGCCGTAGCGGTCTCCGTTGTAGCGATGGTAGGCGATGCCGGACGGCGTCGCGACGCCGAGCATCGCCTCGCACACCTGCAGCGAATCGCGGATGCGCGCGTCCTGCGGTTGCCGCAGACCGAGGCGAACGAGAGACAGGAACCCCAGGCTGACGACGCCGGCGGCGTCGCGCAGATCCGGGCGCTCGCTTGGCTCGACGCGCGATGCGCGCGCCGCGGGACCGGGCGCGATGCGCATGTAGTAGCCCGCGACGCCGAACTTCGCCGCGAGCGGGCCCCGGGCGACATACGTCCAGTCGTCGATGCGATCGCTCCAGTAGTCGGCGAGCGAGCACAGGTAAGCGCGCTCGTCGCCGTCCACGAACTCGCTCGCGCCGATCAGCGCGGCGATGACGGCGCCCAGCGTAAAGGGGTTGATACCGGCGCGTTCCTCCCAGCGATCCTCCGGGCTGACGGGGCCCTTCGCGACGAGATACGCGGCGGCGCGGCGCACCATCTGCGCCACGCCCTGGACGCTTCCCGCCTCGCCGAGCTCGGCGAGCTTCGCGGCGAGCAGGATCGGGAATGCCACCTCGTCGAGTTGAATGCCGACCCAGTAGGCGCGGCCATCGGGATAGCTGTTCTGGCTCCAGCCGCCGTCGGCGCGCTGGGTTGCCACGAGGTGGCAGAGCGTGCGCCGCGCATCGTCGAACTGTCCGGCGGCGAGCAGCGCGAACGCGGCCTCGACGGCATCGCGCGTCCACACCATGTGATAGCCGGCAACGCCGTTGTTCGTGTTCCCCCATGGAATGCTGAGGCTCGCCACGATCGCGCCCGGGTACGTCCGATCCTCGTGGGCTCGCAGCATGGCGGCCGAAAGGTACGCCTGCTCGCGTATCGCCGGCGGCGCGTCGGGAATGCGCAACGTGCGCCCCCAGGTCTCCCAGGCGTCGACGAAGCCCCGGCGAATCGAGGCGAGTCCTTCCGCGAGGCTCGCGCGGGCGAGCGTCTGCGCGCCGTTCACCGAATCGGCGAATCCGAGCGCAAGAACGCCTTCGCAGCCGTCGAGCTCGCCGAGCAGCGCGACGTTGCCGTCCTCGGCGAGCGGGTAGGTCCACGTCATCGCGCCGTTGCGCGCGAAGTCCTGCCATCCGTCGGAACGACCGACGAAGCCCGCGCTACCGCGCGAGAAGCCGCCGTCGCTCGCGAGACACAGGGCCGCCGCGCCGTTCCACGCGGTGAGCGTGCGCGCGGCGCGCGCGTTGTTGTGCTCGCCGATCCCGCCGAGGTGCGGCGCCAGCAGCACATAGAGCCTGCGGTTCGCGCCCGTCAGCCGGAACGCGATCATGACGCAGTCGCGCGTCGGATCGGGCACGACTTCCAGCTCGAGCCGGTAGCCGTCGCCTTCGTGGCGCACGCGCGGCAGCGGCACCCACGGCGCGGGAAGCGCGACGTTGTAACGACACACGCGCTTCACTTCGAACCAGCCGCCCGGTCCTGCGACGATGAAGCCGAGATCGCGGACCTGCGGCTGGCCGGTGGATGGCCAGTAGACCTCGTTCAGGATGCCGTGACCGAGCGTGACCCAGACGCGCCCGGGGCCGAGCGCCGTGGTGACGAGATCCTTCGCGCTCGAAGTCCACGTCGGCGCGATGCCGGGGCTGCCGGGTGCAACGCTCGCGTCGCCGCGCGGCGATTCATCGCTGGCGATGTCCATGCCTTGTACGATCCCCCCACGCTTGGGCCGGTCGAACGACGTTCGAGCTTCGCACTCACGCGTTCGCCCTCGGGACGGCCCTGCGGGTCTCATTGCCACCGGCACTGCCCGGTGGTGTCGGTTCGACACGGGCGCCGGTGCCCCAGTTCGCCACGCGCGCAATCCGTGCCGCAGCGCGATGGCGGCGTGGCGATCAGTTGAGCGCCGAGGCGAGCTCGCGCCGATAGCGGCGCGCGAGATCGCTGTCGCCCGGCAATGCCTCGAACACCGCCAGCATCGTCTTGCGCGCGATGTCGTCGCCGAACCTGCGGTCCAGGCGGACGATCGCGAGCAACTGCGCGAGCGCATGCTCGTAGTCGCCGTGTGCGGCAAGGGCCCGTGCATACGCGAGCTTCGCCGCGCAGTCGGTCGGCGCCGCCGCGGCGCGGGCAGTGAGGTCGCCCAGGTCGGCGCCGGCATCGGCGGCGAATGCGACACGAGCGGCGAGCGCGGCGAGCCTTCGCTCGTCGCGCACGGGACGCGCGCCCGGTCGCTGCGGGGTCGCGAGTTGCGCGAGAGCGGCCTGCGCATCCGCGCCGCGGTTCAGCGCGAGCAACGTCTCGATTCGCGTCAACGCGGCGTCGTCGCTTCCGGGGTCGAGCGCCTGCGCCTGGTCGAGCTTCGCGAGCGCACCGGCCGGGTCGTTACCGGCGAGCAATGCTCTGGCGGCGGCGACCAGCGGCGCAGCGGGAGAGGGCAGCGCTCGCGCCAGGAAATCGCGAATTGCCGCCTCCGGCAGAGCACCGGTGAATTCGTCGACCACCCTGCCATCGGCGAACAGCTTGCAGTTCGGAATGCCGCGCACGCCGAAGCTTGCCGCGAGCTCGGGCTCGTCCTCGGTGTTGAGCTTCGCCAGCGTGAAGCGACCGGCGAATTCTGCGCCGAGGCGGTCGAGGAGCGGGGACAGCGCGCGGCACGGCGCGCACCACGGCGCCCAGAAATCGACGAGCACCGGGCGCACGGCGGAGCCGCGCAGCACGACGTCATCGAAGCTCGCGCGGGTGACTTCGATTGCGCTCATAGCCGCGAACGGCCCTTCCTGGCGGAGCGTTCGTGCATGGCTAGAAGCGCTCGAGCCACGGCCGCAGCTCGATCTCCCAGGTCCAGGCGCTGCGCGGCTGGGCGAGAACCTGCGCGTAGGCGCGCGCGATCGCGTCGGGGTCGAGCATCGAATCCTGCGGATCGGCACCCCCGCGCGGCCGGATCGCGCCGTCGATCACGAAATGCGCGACATGGATGCCCTTCGGCGAAAGCTCCCGCGCCATGCTTTGCGCGAGGCCGCGCAGCGCGAACTTGCCCATCGCGAACGGCGCCGATTCCGCATATGCCTTGACGCTCGCCGACGCGCCGGTGAAGAGGATGGCGCCGGCGCCCCTGGCCAGCATTCCCGGCACCGCGCGCTGCGCCACCAGGAAGGCGCCGAGCCCATTCACCAGCAGCGCACGCCGCACGCTCGCCGAGTCGAGCGTCGTGAAGGATCCGCGCGTACGCGCGCTGGCGTTGTAGATCACGACATCCGGGACGCTGCCCGCCCGCTCGAGCGACTCGAAGAGCCGCGTCACCTGGTCCTCCTCCTGCGCGTCGCAGGCGAACGCCTTCGCGCCCGTTTCGGCGCAGAGCGCGGCGAGCTTCGAGGGCTCGCGCGCGGCGAGCGCGACCGACAGCCCTTCGCGGCTCAGCAACCGGGCGAGCGATGCGCTCAGTCCGTGGCCGGCGCCGACGATCAGCGCGTGCTGGTACGACGAAACGATGTCCATGGGGCGTGGCTGCTGCCGGATGCGAAGCGGCACATTTTGCCTCGATTCCGCCGGGCGCGCTCCGGGCGTGCAAGCGAAAAGCCCCGCACGCGCGGGGCTTTGTCGTCACGGCGCCGGCACGCTCAGGCGGGCACCTTCTCCGCTTCCTTCACGACTTCGCGGTCGCGTTCCGGCTCCTTGACGGGGGTCTCGGTGGATGCGCGTTTCGCGTCGTCCGTCTGCTGGTGCCGGTGCAATTCCCTGGCGCGCGCCTTCCAGAACCAACTGCTCACCTCGTAACACATCGCGGACTCCTTTCCGTATCAGGACGGCGGATCTCCCTGTGCTCACGTGTTGTGAATCGATGCTACGCCCGCGAGGTACCGATGGCAAGCCGCGAGGTCTTCCGGTGCGGCGACGGCGCGAGCATTCACGCGTGCGCCGGAAGCGGCGCAGGTCGGGCCCGGGCGAGGCGCACGAAGATCGCGACGTGCGTCAGCGCGAGCAGCGGCACGAGGTACGCGGGGATCAGAATCCAGGGCAACCCGCTCATGATCGTCGTATCGGGTTCGCCGAAGAAGAGGCGAAACGGCGCACCCGGCGACGACGTGACGCCGAGCAGGATCGCGTCCGCGAGATCGAGCGCTCCGAAGACGTTCCACAGCAGTGTGACCGGCCGCCATCCGCGCGCGCGCGTCGCGACGAGCCAGGCGACCGGAAGGGCAGTGATCCCGACGATGACGTCGCCCCATCCGGCGAACGGCGCGAACGGTGCCGGCAGGCGCCCCGCGGCGTAGAGCAGCACGAAGAACGCGCCGAGAATCCGCACGGCATGGATCGCGACCAACCGCTGCAGCGGAATGGACGCGACGGCGGGCGCGAGCAGGCGCGGGTGCAGTAGCGCCACCGCGAACACCACGAGCGGCAGGGCCACGGCGATGCCGACGCCGATCGGTCCCGCTCCGGTGGCTGTGAGGGCCCCCGTCGCGCCGAGCGCGGCGACGATCGCGAACCAGAGGAACAGCACGATGGCGGCGCGGGCCCGGTCGCGGCTCGGCCAGGGGAGCGACCAGGCGAGCGTGCCTACGACGACGGCGGACGCGGATGTCAGGGCGATGGCTCCGAGCAGATCGAGCAGCATGGCGGCTTCCTCGGTTACAATATGATGTGCGTCATCAGGTACAGTATGACGAAGATCATAATTTGTCAAGCGAGGGAGCGATGCCCTGGAGCAGGGACCACAAGCGCGCGACGCGCGCGCGCATCGTCGAGGCCGCCGCGGCCGCCTTCCGAGGCCGCGGGCTCGCGGGCGTCGGCGTCGCCGAGCTGATGCAGGCCGCCGGCCTCACGCACGGCGGCTTCTATGCCCATTTTGGATCGAAGGAGGCGCTCGCGGCCGAGGCCATCGGGCATGCGGCCGCGCAGACGCGCCGGCGCCTGTCCGACGCGGCGGCGAACGCCGCGCCCGCGAAGCGGCTTCTCGCCGTCGTCGAAACGTATCTCAGCCGGCAGCACGGCGAGCACCCCGAGCGGGGATGCCCGGTCGCGGCGCTGGGCGCGGAGCTCTCGCGCGGCGAAGGGCCCGCGCAGGAAGCGTTTGCCGCGACGGTGCGCGAGTTCCTCGCCTGGCTCGAGGAGCAGGCGGCGGATCTGCCCCGTGCCGAGCGGCAGCGCCAGGCGGCAGGCGCGCTCGCGACGATGGTGGGCGCGCTGACGGTGGCCCGCGCGATGGGCGATTCCGCCGCCGCTGCGGACTACCTCGCGCGGGTGCGTTCGTTCATGCGCGCCTGCCTCGCGTCCGAACGGGCCTGAAAGGTACTGCGCGCCCGGCGGCGTCGCGAGGAACGGCTGTTTCGGTGTCGCGGCCCGCGGCACCCCGGATTTGTTATGGTCGCGTCCATGCCTGCCATCATCGAGGTCACGAGCCTCTCCAAGACGTACGCGTCCGGGTTCCAGGCGCTGAGGGGCGTGAACCTCGAGATCCGCAGCGGCGAGATCTTCGGCCTGCTCGGGCCGAACGGCGCCGGCAAGACGACGCTGATCAGCATCGTCTGCGGCATCGTGAACCCGAGCGCCGGCAGCGTTCGCGTCGCCGGCCACGACATCGTCGCCGACTACCGCGCCGCGCGCGCGATGATCGGGCTCGTGCCGCAGGAGCTGACGACCGACGCGTTCGAGACGCCGTGGGCGGCCGTGTCGTACAGCCGCGGGCTCTTCGGCAAGGCGCCCGATCCCGCGCACATCGAGAAGGTGCTGCGCGACCTGTCGCTGTGGGACCGGAAGGACAGCCGGATCATGACGTTGTCGGGCGGCATGAAGCGGCGGCTGCTGATCGCCAAGGCGCTGTCGCACGAGCCGCAGGTCCTGTTCCTCGACGAGCCGACGGCCGGCGTCGATGTCGAGCTGCGGCGCGACATGTGGGAGCTGGTGCGCGCGCTCCGCGCGAGCGGCGTGACGATCATCCTGACGACGCATTACATCGACGAGGCCGAGGAGATGGCCGACCGGATCGGCGTGATCAGCAAGGGTGAGATCATCCTGGTCGACGACAAGACGGAGCTCATGCGCAAGCTCGGCCGCAAGCAGCTCACGCTGCAGCTCCACGGCCCGTTGCAGCGCATCCCGGCGGCGCTCGCGAACCATCCGCTCGAGCTTTCGGGCGACGGCGGCGAGCTGACCTACACGTACGACGCCGCGGGCGACCAAAGCGGCATCGCCGCGCTGCTCGAGGACCTCGACGCGGCCGGCATCCGCTTCAAGGACCTGCAGACGACGCAAAGCTCGCTCGAGGACATCTTTGTGAGCCTCGTGAGGGACGAGAAATGAACCTGCACGCGATGCGCGCGATCTACCGCTTCGAGATGGCGCGCACCGGCCGCACGCTGCTGCAGAGCATCGTCTCGCCGGTGATCTCGACGTCGCTCTATTTCGTCGTCTTCGGCGCCGCGATCGGCTCGCGCATCCAGGAGATCGGGGGGATCGGCTACGGCTCGTTCATCGTCCCCGGCCTGATCATGCTGTCGCTTTTGACGCAGAGCGTCTCCAACGCCTCGTTCGGCATCTATTTCCCGCGCTTCACCGGCACGATCTACGAGCTGCTGTCGGCGCCGGTGTCGTATCTGGAGATCGTCGTCAGCTATGTCGGGGCGGCCGCGACCAAGTCGATCCTGCTCGGCCTCGTCATCCTCGCCACCGCGGGCCTCTTCGTGCCGCTGCACATCGCGCATCCGGCCTGGATGGCCCTGTTCCTCGTGCTGACCGCCGTGACGTTCAGCCTGCTCGGCTTCATCATCGGCATCTGGGCCGACGGCTTCGAGAAGCTGCAGCTCGTCCCGCTTCTGATCGTCACGCCGCTCACGTTCCTCGGCGGCAGCTTCTATTCGATCGACATGCTGCCGCCGTTCTGGCAGAAGGTGACGCTGTTCAACCCGGTCGTGTACCTGGTGAGCGGCTTCCGCTGGAGCTTCTACGGCATCGCCGACGTGAGCGTCCCGGTGAGCCTCGCGATGACCGTCGTGTTCCTGGCGATATTCATGGCGATCGTCGCCTGGATCTTCCGCACCGGATATCGGCTCAAGACATGACGGCCGCCTCCGGAGCCGCGCCTGCCGCCGCCGACGGCACGAGCGGCATCACGTCGTCGAACGTGATCGACGATGGCGCCGGAAGGCGGCAGTCGTGACGACGACGTTGCCTCCGGTCGGCGGGACACCGACGCGTCGCGCGGCGCTTGCGCTCGCCGCGCTGTCGCTGATCTGGGGCTACACGTGGGTGGTCATGAAGGAGGTGACCGCCGACGCCGGACCCTTCCAGTTCGCCGCGCTGCGCACGAGCTTCGGCGCGCTGTCGCTGTTCGCCGTCCTGCTGTGGCGCAGGAGCGCGCTGCGGCTGCCGGCACCGCTGCCGGTCGTGCTGCTCGGCTTGCTGCAGACGGCCGGCTTCACGGGCTTGAGCCAGTGGGCCGTGGTGAGCGGAGCCGCCGGCAAGAGCTCGGTGCTGACGTACACGATGCCGTTCTGGCTGCTGCTGCTCGCCTGGCCGCTGCTCGGCGAGCGCGTTCGCGGATGGCAGTGGGTCGCCATTGCCGTCGCGGCGGCCGGGCTGGTCCTCATTGTCGAGCCGTGGCGGGGGCATGGGTCGCTGGCGAGCGAGATGCTGGCGGTATCGGCCGGACTTTCCTGGGCTGCGAGCGCGATCGTCGCCAAGAAGATCCGCGCCCGCGTGCGCGTCGACCTGCTGGCGCTCACCGCGTGGCAGATGCTGTTCGGAGCGCTGATCCTCGTCGCCGTCGCGCTGCTGGTGCCGGCGGCGCCGATGGTCGTCAGCGCGTCGCTGATCTGGGCCGTCGTCTACACGTCGCTGTTCGCGACGGGCCTCGCGTGGCTGCTGTGGCTGTACGTGCTCGACAAGCTACCTGCCCTGGTAGCCGGCATGAGCTCGCTGGCCGTGCCGGCCGTCGGCGTCTGCGCCGCGTGGCTGCAGCTCGGCGAGCGCCCGGGGACGGCCGAGCTGCTCGGCATGCTGCTGATCGCCGCGGCGCTTGCGCTGCTCGCCGCAGTCGGGATGCGGCAGCTTGGGGGCAAGCGGCGCTCGTGAGGGCGCGGCGCGCCTATTGCACGAGCGGCGTCGGTGCGGCCGCGAGATCGACGCCGTGCACGTACGCCGCTCCGGCGAGCACGCTGACGTACTGCGCGATCGCCCGCTCGAGCACGCGGGCGCGAAGCATCTGCTCGATGCGTTCGCGCACCGCTTCGTACGGCAGCGTCCCGGCGCTCGCGCGCCGGTCGACCGCCACGATGTGGAATCCGTAGCGCGTGCGCACCAGCTCGCCGCGGATGCCGAGCCAGGTCCCGTCGAACAGCGCGCGCTCGAATTCGGGCACCGTCTCGCCGCGCTGGAGCTGGCCGAGATTGCCGTCGTGGGCTCCCGACGGGCAGTTCGAGCATTCGCGGGCGAGCGCCGCGAAGCGCTGCGGCGCATGCAGCAGCTCCGACAGTGTTCGCTCCGCCCTGGCGCGAAGCGCGTTGACCGGCGTTCCGGCCGTCACCTGGAACAGGATGTGGCGCGCCGCGACGAGCTCGCCGCTGACGAAGCGCTTCGCGTTCTGCTCGTAATAACGCCGGCATTCCGCTTCGGTAGGCTCCGGCGTGCGCACGTCGCGCTCGAGCAGGCGCTCGATGGCCGCATCGGTCGCGCCCGCGTCGGCATCGTCGGCGACCAGCCCGGCCGCGACCGCCCGCTGGCGCAGCAGCTCGCGCGCGGCGGCCGCCTCGGGGGTGGCGAACGACGCGGTGTCGACGGGGATCCCGTTGACCGCGACCTCGGCCATCGTCACGCCCCGGGGTGCACGTCGCCGTCGACGGCGGGGAGGCTGCGCACGTTCCTGCCGCGGGCACGCACGAGCTGCGCGGGCCGGAACAGGTAGGCGACGGTCGCGAACCCGCTCCAGATGTGCGCGAGCCGCGTGAACGGGAAGACCAGGAAGATCGTGAGGCCGAGCGCGATGTGCGCGCGGTACACCCACGGCACGTCCTGCAGCAGGTCGGCGTTGCCCGCGCGGAAGATCACGATGCCCTGCACGTACGCGACCAGCCGCAGGAACATCCCGCCGTCGAGATGCTGGGCCGAGAAATAGATCGTCCACAGCCCGAGCGCGAGCTGGATCCAGAGCAGCCACATGATCGCCACGTCCCACGGACGCGTGTTGGCGTGGATCCGCGGGTCCGCGAGGCGGCGATGGATGAGCAGCGACAGGCCGACGAGGGCGGCAATGCCGGCGAGACCGCCGCCGATCATCGCGAGCAGCGCGTGCTGGGTCGGCGTCATGAACACGTCGGCGATCGCCTCGGGGACCAGGAAGCCGAACAGGTGGCCGAAGAACACCACCAGGATGCCGAAATGGAACAGGTTCGAGCCCCAGCGCAGCTCGCGCCGGCGCAGGAGCTGCGACGAATCGCTCTTCCACGTGTACTGGTCGCGGTCGAAGCGGATCAGGCTGCCGATGAAGAACACGGCGAGCGCGATGTACGGGTAGATGCCGAAGACGAACTGGTTCAGGTAGGCGGATGTGGTCATGGCGTCCTTCCCGGTGGTGCGCCGGTCGCGCTACGCGCGCCTGCGCGGGACATAGCGCAGCTCGGCGACCTGCGGCGCGCCGCTGCCGCTGCCGTCCGCGACCGGCGCAAACGCCGGCGTCTCGGCCCACTCGTCGTCGATCCGTGCATCGGCCGCTTGCGCGTCGCGATCGGCTGCGCCCGTACCGGCGCCGCTGTTCCAGTCGAGCGCCGGCTGACGCGCCACCGCGAGCAGTGCGCCGAACACCGCTGCATAGGGGCTGCCGCGGCGCAGCAGCGTCTCGCCGACGCTGCGCAGGATGTGCGCGCAGTCGCCGAGCATCGCGCGCGCTTCCGCGAGGTCGCGGCACGACAGGTACTCGAGGACGACCGGCAGGTAGTCGGGAAGCTCCTTCGTGGCGAGGCGGAAGCCCGCGCGCGCGTACAGCTCCTTCAGCTCGACCATCGCCTGCCCGCGCTCGCGCGACTCGCCGTGGACGTGCTCGAACAGGTTGAGCGACGTCGCGCGCCCGCGATCGAAGAGGTCGACATAGCGGCCCTCGAGGTCGAGGCCGTCGGCGGCGCGCATGCCGTCGATCAGGATCGCGAGCTTCTCGCGCTCGGCGCGCGGCAGCAGGCGCGCGCCCGCGAGCGCCTCGGCGACCTCGGGCAGCGCCGCGATCAGCTCGGGCCGCGGGTAGGTGAGCAGCGCGCCCAGCGCGCGCAGCGTGATTCGATCGTCCACGTCACCGCCGCCCGTTCGCGCTCGCGTCCATGGCGTCCTAGTAATCGGCGATCTTCTCGCGCCCGTCCTCGCCGCGCACGCGGATCGGGAACACGCGCTTGCCGCCCATCTTGCCGCCGAAGAGGCTCGCGCTGCTCTCGCCCGGGGAGCAGCCGTTGCCGAACGAGAAACCGCATTCGCCGCGCAGGTAGTACGCGGTCTCGGCGTATTCGCGGTGCGTCGTGGGAATCACGAAGCGATCCTCGTAGTTGGCGATCGCGAGGTAGCGATGCATGTCCTCGACCTCGGCCACCGAGAGGCCGACCTCCGCGAGCAACGCCGCGTCGTCGCGCCGCTCGAGCTCGCGCGTGCGATAGAACGCCCGCATCGCCAGCATGCGTTCGAGCGCGAGCACCACCGGCTCCTCCTTGCCCGCGGTCAGCAGGTTGGCGAGGTAGCGCACCGGGATGCGCAGGCTCCTCACGTCGGGCAGGCCGCCGGCGTCGCCGACCTGTCCGGCATTCGCGCGCGAGGTGATCGGGGAGAGCGGCGGCACGTACCAGACCATCGGCAGCGTCCGGTACTCGGGGTGCAGCGGGAAGGCGATCCTCCAGTCGATCGCCATCTTGTACGTCGGGCTCGCCCGCGCCGCCTCGAGCCAGTTGTCGGGCACGCCGTCGGCGCGCGCCTGCGCCTGCACCTGCGGATCGTGCGGGTCGAGGAAGATGTCGAGCTGCGCCTGGTAGAGGTCCTGCGGATCGGCGACGGCGGCGGCCTTCTCGATGCCGTCGGCGTCATAGAGCAGCACGCCGAGGTAGCGGATACGGCCGACGCAGGTTTCCGAGCACACGGTCGGCTGGCCGGCCTCGATGCGCGGATAGCAGAAGATGCACTTCTCGGCCTTGCCGGAGGTCCAGTTGTAGTAGATCTTCTTGTACGGGCAGCCCGACACGCACATGCGCCAGCCGCGGCACTTGTCCTGGTCGATCAGGACGATGCCGTCCTCCTCGCGCTTGTAGATCGAGCCCGACGGGCACGACGCGACGCACGAGGGATTGAGGCAGTGCTCGCACAGGCGCGGCAGGTACATCATGAACGTGTTCTCGAACTCGCCGTAGATGTCCTTCTGCACGTCGGCGAAGTTGTAGTCCTGCGAGCGCTTTGCGAACTCCCCGCCGAGAATCTCCTCCCAGTTCGGTCCCCACTCGATCTTCTGCATCCGCTTGCGGGTGATCACCGAGATCGGCCGCGCCGCGGGCGGCGTCGGCATCTCGGGCGCCGTCTGGAGGAACTCGTAGTCGTAGGTGAACGGCTCGTAGTAGTCGTCGATCTCGGGCAGGTGCGGGTTGGCGAAGATCTTCATCAGCACGCCGAGCCGGCTGCCCTGCTTCAGGCGGATGCCGCCGTCCGCCTTGCGCTCCCAGCCGCCTTTCCAGCGCTCCTGGTTCTCCCAATCCTTCGGATAGCCGATGCCCGGCTTGCTCTCGACGTTGTTGAACCACGCGTATTCCATTCCGACGCGCGAGGTCCACACGTTCTTGCAGGTGACCGAGCAGGTGTGGCAGCCGATGCACTTGTCGAGGTTCAGCACCATCGCGATCTGCGCCCGGATCTTCATCGCATCAGCCTCCCGATCGTTGCGTCGTGTCGATCGCTCAAGCCCCTGCCGCGTCGCCGCGCGGCAACGGCACGTCCATCCAGTCGGCCTTCCGCATCTTGCGCACGATGACGAACTCGTCGCGGTTGGAGCCGACGGTGCCGTAGTAGTTGAAGCCGTACGCGAGCTGCGCGTAGCCGCCGATCATGTGCGTGGGCTTGAGCACCGTGCGCGTCACCGAGTTGTGGATGCCGCCGCGGTGGCCGGTCACCTCCGAGCCCGGGACGTTCACGATCTTCTCCTGCGCGTGGTACATCAGGCACATGCCGGCGTGCACGCGCTGGCTCACCACGGCGCGCGCGGTGAGCGCGCCGTTCGCGTTGTAGAGCTCGATCCAGTCGTTGTCCTCGATGCCGGCGGCGCGCGCGTCGACCTCCGAGATCCAGACGATCGGGCCGCCGCGCGAGAGCGTCAGCATGATCAGGTTGTCGGTGTAGGTCGAATGGATGCCCCACTTCTGGTGCGGCGTGATGAAGTTCAGCACGATCTCGGTGTTGCCGTTCGGCGGGCGCTGCGCGACGGCTGCGACGCTGCGCGTGTCCACCGGCGGCTTGTAGACGCAGAGCGCCTCCCCGAAGTCGCGCATCCAGCGGTGGTCCAGGTAGAACTGCTGCCGGCCGGTGAGCGTGCGCCACGGGATCAGCTCGTTGACGTTCGTGTAGCCCGCCGTGTAGCTCACGTGCTCGCTCTCGATGCCCGACCACGTCGGCGAGGTGATGATCTTGCGCGGCTGCGCCTGGATGTCGCGGTAGCGGATCTTCTCGTCCTCGCGGGTTTCGGCCAGGTGCCGATGCGAGCGGCCGGTCTGCTGCGACAGCGCGTCCCAGGCGGCGACGGCGACTTCGCCGTTCGTTTCCGGCGCGAGGTAGAGGATCGTCTCCGCCGCGTCGGTGTCGCTGTCGATGCGCGGCAGGCCCTTCGTCGCGCCCTCCTCGACGACCCGGTGATTGAGCGCGCCGAGGCCGGCGACCGTCTTCTCCATCGGCCAGTTGATGCCCTTGCCGCCGTTGCCGAGCTTCGCGACCAGCGGCCCGAGCGCGGTGAAGCGCTTGTACGTGTTCGGATAGTCGCGCTCGACGACGACGACGTTCGGCGCGGTCTGCCCGGGAATCAGCTCGCACTCGCCGCGCTTCCAGTCGCGCACGTCGAGCGGCTGCGCGATCTCGCCCGGCGTGTCGTGCAGGATCGGCTGCAGCACGACGTCCTGCTCGACGCCGAGGTGGCCCTGGCACAGCTCCGAGAAGCGGCGCGCGATCGCCTTGTAGATCTCCCAGTCGCTGCGCGCCTCCCACGCCGGATCGACCGCCGCCGAAAGCGGGTGGATGAACGGATGCATGTCGGTGGTGTTGAGGTCGTTCTTCTCGTACCACGTCGCGGTCGGCAGCACGACGTCCGCATAGAGGCACGTCGTCGACATCCGGAAATCGAGCACGGTCAGCAGGTCGAGCTTCCCTTCCGGCGGCTCGTCGCGCCAGACGACCTCCTCGGGCTTCGCACCGCCCGATTCACGCAGGTCCGGTCCGAGCACGCTGTGCTGCGCGCCCATGAAGTGACGCAGGAAATACTCGTGTCCCTTGCCCGACGAGCCGAGCAGGTTCGAGCGCCACAGGAACAGGTTGCGCGGGAAGTTGTTCGGATCGTCGGGGTCCTCGCAGGCGAGTTGCAGCGTCCCGTCGCGCAGTCCCCTGGCGACGTACGCCTTCGCGTCGATGCCCGCGGCCGCCGCGGCCTTCGCCACGGTGAGGGGATTGACCGCCAGTTGCGGCGCCGACGGCAGCCAGCCCATGCGCTCGGCGCGCACGTTGCAGTCGATCATCGAGCCGCGGTAGCGCGCCGGATCGGCGAGCGGCGAGAGCAGTTCCCGGACGCTGATCTTCTCGTAGCGCCACTGGTCGGAATGCGCGTAGAAGAACGACGTGCCGTTCATCTGTCGCGGCGGGCGCACCCAGTCGATCGCGAACGCCAGCACCTGCCAGCCGGTCTGCGGCCGCAGCTTCTCCTGGCCCACGTAATGCGCCCACCCGCCGCCCGACACGCCGACGCAGCCGCACAGCATCACGATGTCGATCACCGCGCGGTAGTTCATGTCCTGGTGATACCAGTGGTTCATCCCGGCGCCGATGATGATCTGCGCGCGCCCGCGCGTCTTTTCGGCCGTCTCGCCGAATTCGCGTGCGACGCGGATCGCGAGCGCGGCGTCGACGCCGGTGATCACCTGCTGCCACTTCGGCGTGTACGGCACGTCGTCGTCGTAGGATGCGGCGCAGCCGTCGCCGAGGCCCCGCGCCACGCCGTAGTTCGCGCACAGCAGGTCGAACACGGTGGCGACGGCGACGTCGCCGTCGGCGCAGGCGAGCGTCTTCACCGGCACGTTGCGCAGCAGGACGTCGCCGCCCTGGTCGTTCGCCGGGAAGTGCTCGTGCGGCGTGCCGCCGAAATAGGGGAACGCGACGGGGAGCACCGCGTCGTGGCGGCCGAGCAGCGTCAGCGCGAGCCGCACGTCGCGCCCGCTCGCGCCGTCCTTCTGCTCGAGGTTCCACTTGCCGAGGTCGGCCGCGACCTGCGGTCCCCAGCGGTAGCCGATCGACCCCTGCGGCGCGACCGGTCGGCCGCTTGCCTCGTCGAGCCCGACGGTCTTCCATTCGGGGCTGTTCGCCTGGCCGAGCGCGTCGCCGAAATCCGACGCGCGCAGGTAGCGATCGGGGACGTAGCGATCGCCCTGCTTCACGAGGCGCACGAGCAGCGGCAGGTCGGTGTAGCGGCGCGCGTAGTCGTCGAAATACGGGACCGTGCGCTCGACGTGGAATTCCTTGAGGATCACGTGCCCCATGGCCATCCCGAGCGCGGCGTCGGTGCCCTGCTTCGGATGGAGCCACAGGTCGCCGAACTTGGCGACCTCGGCATAGTCGGGCGTGATCGAGACGATCCGCGTGCCGTTGTAGCGCGCCTCGACGAAGAAGTGCGCATCGGGCGTGCGCGTCTGCGGCACGTTCGAGCCCCAGGCGATGATGTACTGCGAGTTGTACCAGTCGGCCGATTCGGGCACGTCGGTCTGCTCGCCCCAGACCTGCGGCGACGACGGCGGCAGGTCGCAGTACCAGTCGTAGAACGACAGCAGCGTGCCGCCGATCAGCGACAGGTAGCGCGCGCCGGACGCGTGCGAGACCATCGACATCGCGGGGATCGGCGAGAAGCCGCAGACGCGGTCGGGACCGTGAGTCTTGATGGTGTAGGTATTGGCCGCCGCGACGAGCTCGTTGACCTCGTCCCAGGTCGCGCGCACGAACCCGCCCAGGCCACGCACGGATCTGTAGCTCTTGGCTTTCTGCTGATCCTCCACGATCGAGGCCCACGCCTCGACCGGTCCCAGCGTCTTGCGGGCCTCGCGCCACAAGCGCACGAGCCGCCCGCGCACCATCGGATACTTGAGCCGGTTGGCGCTGTACAGGTACCAGCTATAGG
>DASURV010000127.1:0-2963 GCA_036375455.1 Casimicrobiaceae bacterium
AGCGGCGGAGGAGCCGAGCCAGAGTAGATCGTTGCCGATCGCGTCGATCGACTTCAGCATCTCGCCGAGGTTGCCGGCGATCGTGATCTCCTCGACCGGGTAGGCGAGCGCGCCGTCCTCGACCCAGAACCCCGCGGCGCCGCGCGAGAAGTCGCCGGTGACCGGATTGACGCCCTGCCCGAGCTGCTCGGTCACGAGCAACCCTCGTCCCATGCGGCGCAGCAGCGCCGGCAGGTCCTCGGTGCCACGCACGACCAGATTGTGCGCACCGCCGGCATTGCCCGTCGACTGCATGCCGAGCTTGCGCGCCGAATAGCTGCCGAGGAAATAGCCGCGCAGCACGCCGCCCGCGACCACGTCGCGCGGCGCCGTCTGCACGCCTTCGTTGTCGAACGGGGCGCTGCCGCGGGCGCGCGGCAGATGCGGCTCTTCCCGCACGTCGACGTGCGGCGCGAACACCTGCTCGCCCAGCGAATCGAGCAGGAACGAGGACTTGCGATACAGGCTGCCGCCGGATACCGCGTGCACGAACGAGCCGAGCAGATCGGCCGCCTCGGGGGCTTCGAACAGGACCGGGCACTCGAGCGTGCCGATCTGGCGCGCGCCGAGCCGGCGCACGGTGCGCCCGCCGGCGATGCGTCCGACCTCCGCCGCCGCCAGCAGATCCTCCGGTGCCCGCGCCGCGGTGTACCAGTAGTCGCGCTGCATCGCGCCGTCGGACTCGGCGATCACCGAGCAGTCGACATGGTGGCGCGAGCTGCGGTAGCCGCCGCGGAAGCCGAGCGTGTTCGCGTAGACGAACTCCGATTCGCCGCGCGCGACCGTCGACCCTTCGCTGTTCGAGATCCGCGGATCCACGGCGAGCGCCGCGGCCTCGGTCTCGCGACCGAGCTCGATCGCCGCTTCGACCGGCAGATCCCACGGGTGATAGAGATCGAGATCGGGCCAGGATCGGGCGAGGCGATCGGGATCGGCGAGGCCCGCGCAGGGATCCTCGGCGGTGTAGCGCGCAATCGCGAGCGCCTTGTCGACCGTCGCGCGGATCGAGTCGTCGGAAAAATCCGCCGAGCTCGCATGCCCTCGCCGGGCACCGACGTACACGGTGACGCCGACCCCCTTGTCGCGGTTGTAGGCGATCGTCTCGACTTCGCCCTTGCGCACGCTGACGCTCTGTCCGACCGCCTGCGACACCTCCGTTTCAGCGGCAGTCGCGCCGCCGGCCCGGGCGGCGGCGAGCACCGCGCCGGCGATGCGCTCGAGCGTTGCCGAGGACACCGGGAAATGGGTGGCGCCGGGTGCGTCGCCCGGCATGTGCCCGGCGGGGATGGAGCGGTCGGCGTTCGCGGAGATCGGCATCTGCATCGTGAAATCGGACGTCGGCTATCATAGCAAAGGCGTGCCGAAATCCCGCACCGCAAGCCCTGCGTTCGCGGCGCGGCGTTCACCTCGATGCCTTGTCCGGATACCCCGCCGCCCCCCGATGGCCTGCGCGACGCGCCCTCGAAAACGCGGCGCAAGAACGACATGCACGCGCTGCAGGAGCTCGGCGTGGCGCTGGTCGCGCTCGACCCGAAGCGGCTCGCAACGCTCGACCTGCCGGAGCGGCTTGCCGATGCGATCGCGTTGGCGCGCGGCGTCAGGCAGCACGAGGCGCGCCGCCGGCAGCTCCAGTTCATCGGCCGGCTGATGCGCGACGTCGATCCCGCGCCGCTGCGCGAAGCGCTTGCCGCGTGGGCGGAGGGCCCGCGGCGCGAGCGCGCGCGGTTTGCAATGCTCGAGCGCTGGCGCGATCGCATGCTGGACGATCCGGACGGGCTGCAGGCGTTCCTCGAGGCGCACCCGGCGGCGCCGCGCGAGGCCCTCGCGGATCTCGTCGACAGTGCGCGCGCCGAGCGTGCCCGCGGCGCGCCTCCACGCAAGTCGCGCGCGCTGTTTCGCGAGCTCAAGCAGATCCTCGAGCATGACTGACCGCGCAAATTTCCGCTTGCCGCGCGCCCGCGATAACCTGCGACACGAACCATGCCTGAAGACCGTACATTGCTGATCGGCCTCGTGTCGATTTCCGATCGCGCCTCGCAGGGCGTCTATGTCGACCAGGGTTTGCCGGGGCTCACCGAGTGGTTCGAGGCCGCGCTCGCGTCATCCTGGCGGTTCGAGACGCGGCTCATCCCCGACGAGCAGCCGATCATCGAGCGCACGCTCGTCGAGCTCGTCGACATCGCGCGCTGCGATCTCGTGTTGACGACCGGCGGCACCGGACCGGCGCCGCGCGACGTGACGCCGGAGGCGACGCTGGCCGTCGCGCACAAGGTGTTGCCGGGGTTCGGCGAGCAGATGCGCCAAGTGAGCCTGCGCTACGTGCCGACGGCGATCCTGTCGCGGCAGGTCGGGGTCGTGCGCGGCTGCGCGCTGATCCTCAATCTCCCCGGCCAGCCGAAGGCGATCAAGGAAACGCTCGACGGCATCTTCCCGGCGGTCCCCTATTGTCTCGATCTGATCGGCGGACCCTACGTCGAGACGCACGACGACGTGTGCAAGGTGTTCCGGCCGAAGTCGGCCATCCGGCCCGGCCCCGCGAAGCCCTGAGCGGCGTGCGTTTCGATGTAGGGGCCGCCGATGAGATCGATGCAGTAGGGAACCGCAGGGAAGACGCCGTCGAGCGTTTCCTTGATCGCCTTCGGCTGCCCGGGCAGATTGAGGATCAGTGCGCCGCCGCGCACGACGCCGACTTGCCGCGAGAGGATCGCGGTCGGCACGTACCTGAGGCTCACCTGCCGCATCTGCTCGCCGAAGCCCGGAAGCACCTTGTGCGCGACGGCGAGCGTGGCCTCGGGCGTCACGTCGCGCGGCGCAGGGCCCGTGCCGCCGGTCGTCAGCACGAGATGGCAGCCGACGGTATCGACGAGCTCGACCAGCGTTCGCTCGATAACCGGTTGCTCGTCCGGTATAAGCCGCGTCTCCAT
>DASURV010000128.1:0-7094 GCA_036375455.1 Casimicrobiaceae bacterium
ACAAGGCGAAAGCGCCGGTCAAGACCGTCGAAAGCTACTGGCCGTACGCGACGACGCTCTTCGACTACATCAAGCGCGCGATGCCGTTCACCGCGCCCGACAGCCTGAGCAACGACGACGTCTACGCGTTGACCGCGTACATCCTGGCGCAAGCGAAGGTCATCCCCGACGACGCAGTGATGAACGCGCAGACGCTGTCGAAGGTGCAGATGCCGAATCGCAGCGGATTCGTGCCCGACCGGCGTCCCGATCGCTTCCCGCCGCCCGCGAAAACGTCGCACCAATCGCTCGCCATCGCGCCGGCGAAGTAGTGGCGATCACCTGATCGCCGTCGACGAACGTTCTTCGAGTATCCCGGACGGCGGCAGGGATACCGCACTTCCGCTCATGGCGTCGGCAATGTCGACCCAGCCGCCGCCCATCGCCTTGTAGACGTTCGCGGACGACGCCAGCATCGACGTGCGCACCGCGGCGAGCGTCAGCTCGGCGGGGAACAGCGACTGCTCGGCCTGCAGCACCGTCGAATAAGGCGCGTAGCCGCCGTTGTATTGCAGGCGCGCGAGCCGGGCATAGTCTTTCAGCGACGAGACGAGCCTGCCCTGCGCCGCGAGCTGCTCCGCGAGCTTGCCGTTCGCGACGAGCGCGTTGTCGACGTCGCCGAACGCGTTGCGGATCGCGAGCCGGTAGTTCCACAGCGCGGCATCGCGCGCCGCTTCAGCCTGCGCGACCTGGCCGCTGATCGCGCCGAACGTGAAGATCGGGCCGACGAGCTGGCCCGCATAGCTCCAGGCGCGCGAAGGTCCGCTGAACAGTTTCGAAAGATCGTTGCTCGAGGTGCCGAGCGCGCCGGTCAGTGAGATCGTCGGGAAGTAGAGCGCGCGGGCGGCGCCGATCTGCGCGTTGGCGGCGACCAGCGCCTGCTCGGCCTGCCGCAGGTCGGGGCGCCGCTCGAGCAGCTCCGACGGCACACCGGCGGGAATCGCGGGCGGCACGAGCTCGTCGATCGTCTTGCCGCGCTCGATCGGACCGGGGTTGCGGCCGAGGAGGATCGACAGCGCATCCTGCGTCTGCGCGATCTGCGATTCGATCTGCGGAATCTGCGCGGCTGCGGTCTCGTACTGCGACTGCACCTGCGCGACGTTCATCTGCGAAATCTGTCCGTACTTGAACTGGAGGCCGAAGAGCTTCACCGATTCGCCGTACGCGGCGAGCGTCTGGCGGGCGATCGCGAGTTGCGCATCGAGCCCGCGAAGCTGCAGATAGTTCGTCGCGACGCCCGCGACCAGCGAAACGATGACGCCGCGGCGGGCTTCGTCGCTCGCCAGCGCTTGCGCGCGCGCGGCTTCGGTGAGCCGGCGGATGCGTCCCCAGAAATCGATCTCCCAGCTCGCCGAAAGGCCGGTGCGATAGGCGTCGTCGGGATTGGGGATCAGTCTCGCGACCTCCGGAGGGAAAGCGGGCTGCGGCGAGCGGGAGCGCGCGGCGCTCGCGTCGTAGCCGATCTGCGGAAAGAGCTGCGAGCGCGATTGCGTGAACACCGCGGCCGCCTGCTCGAGATTGGCGACGGCGATCTTCACGTTGTCGTTGTGCGCGAGCGCCTCGGCGACGAGCGCGTCGAGCACCGGGTCGCCGAACGCCTTCCACCACGCGGCGTCGCCCGTCTCGACGGCCGCGTTAGTCGCGTACTGGAATTGCGCCGCCGCGTCGATCGCCGGTCGCTCGTAGTCGGGTCCCGTCATGCAGCCGGCGAACGGCACGCAGGCGGCGATAGCGGCGATGGCGGCGATTGCAGCGGACCTCATCAATCGCCCTTCGCGGGCTGCGCGTCCGCCGCCGCTTCGCCTGCGACCGCGGCCGGCTTTTCACCGCGCTCCTTCAGCCGGTCGAACAGGTAAAAGAACAGCGGCACGTACAGCATCGCGAGCGTCGTCTCGCCGATCATGCCGCCGATGATGCCGGTGCCGATCGAATGGCGTGCGTTCGCGCCGGCGCCCACCGCGAGCGCCAGCGGAAGGCATCCCATCGCGAACGCAAGGGACGTCATGATGATCGGCCGCAGCCGCTGCTCGCCGGCGAGCTTCGTCGCTTCCATGATCGACTTGCCTTGCTTGCGGAACTCGACGGCCGCCGACACGCGCAGCACCGCGTTCTTCGCGCCGAGTCCGATCAGCACCAGCAGGCCGATCTGGAAGTAGACGTCGTTCGTGAGCCCGCGCGCCCAGTTGGTGAGCAGCGCGCCGAGGATGCCGAAGGGCACCGCCGTCATCACGGCGCCCGGCAGCGTCCACGACTCGTACTGCGCAGCGAGGACGAGAAACACGATGACGAGCCCGAACACGAACGCGATCGACGACGTGCCGCCCGACTTCTTTTCCTCGAACGCGAGCCCGGACCATGCGAACGTGTAGCCCGGCGGGAGGACCTCCTTCGCGACGTCCTCCATCGCCCGTATCGCATCGCCGGAGCTCTTATCCGGCGCGTTGTTGCCGATGATCTTTGCCGCCGGGAAGCCGTTGAAATGCGGCAGGACGTCGGGACCCGCGGTCCAGCTCGTCCTCACGACGGAGGAAAGCGGCACCATCTGGTTCTGGTTGTTGCGCGTGTAAAGGCGCGTCAGGTCCTCGGGGTTGCGCCGGAACCGCGCATCGGACTGCACGACCACCCACCAGACATGGCTCCACTGGTTGAATTGTGAAACCGGGAGCGAGCCGAACTGCGCCTGGATCGCGCTGTAGACGTCCTGGATCGGGATGCCGAGCAGCGTCGTTTTTTCGCGATCGACCTCGGCGCGAAGCTGCTGCGAGCTCGCGCGATACGTCGACGCGAGCCCCGTCAGCTCCGCACGCGCGCGCGCCTTTGCGAGGAACGCCTGCACGACCTCGTCGAGCCGCGCGGGATCGCCGGTCCCGGTGTCCTGGATCCAGAACTCGAAGCCGCCCGTCGTGCTGATGCCGGGGATCGGCGGAGGGGCGATCGGGATCACCAGCGCGCCCTCGATCTTCTGCGCCTTCCTGAAGAAGTCGACGAGGATCGCGCGCGCGTTCTCGGTCTTCGCCTTCGCGATCGACGCGTAGCGCTCGTCGAAGTCGGTGAACGTGACGAAGAACGTCCCGGCGTTGGTCTTGAAGCCGCCGTCGATCAGGCTGTAGCCGGTCACCATCGTCCGCGTGGCGATTCCCGGGATGTCCTTGAAGATCGCATCGACGCGTTCGGCGACCGCCTGCGTGCGATCGAGGCTCGCCGCTTCCGGCATCACGATCGCGGCCATCGCGTAACCCTGGTCCTCGTTCGGGACGAAGCTCGTCGGCAGGATCTGGAACAGCTGCCAGATGCCCCACAGGAACACGGCGAGCAGCACGAGCGCGATGATCATCCGCCTGATCACCCACGTGACCGCGTGGCCGAAGGCGTTGGTCACGCGATCGACCTGACGGTTGAACCAGGCGAAGAATCCCCGCGTCGGCGGCGGGTCGTGACGCAGCAGCACCGCGCACATCGCAGGCGTGAGCGTCAGCGCAATGAAGCCCGACACCGACACCGAGATGACGATCGTGATCGCGAACTGCTTGTAGAGCTGGCCCGTGGTGCCGGGCAGGAACGCGGCGGGGATGAACACCGACGACATGACGAGCACGACGGCGACCAGCGAGCTCGCGATCTCGTCCATCGAGCGTATCGTCGCCGCCTTCGGCTCGAGATGGTGCTGCACCATGTTGCGCTCGACGTTCTCGACGACGACGATCGCGTCGTCGACGACCATCCCGATCGCGAGCACGAGTCCGAACAGCGTCAGCAGGTTGATCGAGAAGCCGAGCGCGAGCATCCCCGCGAACGTCGCGATCAGCGCGACGACGATCGCGACGCCGCAGATCAGCGTCGTGCGCAGGCTCTGCAGGAACAGGTAGACGACGAGGACGACGAGCACGATCGCCTCGAACAGCGTCTTGACGACCTCCTTGATCGAGAGGCGGACGAAGTCGTTGGTGTCGAGGGAGATCGCGTAGTCGATCCCCGCGGGGAATTTCGCCTTGAGCGCCGCCATCGTCTCGCGCACGGCCTTCGAGACGACGAGGCCGTTCGAGCCCGGCTGCTGGTAGACCGCGATCAGCGTCGCCGGCGTGCCGTTCAGGCGGGTGTCGACGATGTACTGCTTGAGCCCGATCTCCGCGCGCGCGACGTCGCCGAGGCGCACGATCGCGCTGCCGTTCTGCGACGCGCGCAGGATGATGTTCTCGTACTGCGCGGGCTCGGTGTACTGGCCCTGCGTCACGACGGGGAACGTCATCTCGACCGGCGCGGCGTTGGGCTGCTGGCCGATCTGGCCCGCACCGAAAAGCTGGTTCTGCGAGCTGACGGAGTTGACGATGTCGGTGGTCGTGATGCCGAGCGAGGCCATCCGGTCCGGATTCATCCAGATGCGCATCGCCTGGTCCGGTACGCCGAGCACCGACGCCTGCCCCGCGCCGGGCACGCGCTTCAGCGCGTCGAGCACGTAGACGTTCGAGTAGTTCGCGACGTAGTCGGCGCTGTAGCGCCCGTCCTTCGCGAACACGCCGATCAGCATCATGATCGACGACGACTTCTTCTGCACCGACACGCCCTGCTGCGCGACCGCGGACGGGAGCTGCGGCATCGCGAGGTTCACGCGGTTCTGCACCTGCACCTGCGCGATGTCGGGATCGGTGTCGATCGCGAAGTACACGGTCAGCGTGAGCTGGCCGGTCGACGAGCTCGACGACACCATGTAGAGCATGTTGTCGACGCCGTTCACCTGCTGCTCGATCGGCGAGGCGACCGAATCGGCGAGCGTCTTCGCGTCGGCGCCCGGATACGTCGCGGATACCGTCACCTGAACCGGCGTGATGCTCGGATACTGCTGGACCGGGAGCACCAGCATCGCGACCGCGCCGGCGAGCGCTATGAGGATCGCGACGACTGCCGCGAAGATCGGCCGCTCGATGAAAAAGCGCGAGAACATGGCGCGCGCCGCTACTCGCCAAGCCCGATGTCGACGCGGCGCGCCTCGTCCGCGGTGCCGCTGCCGGTGATCTCCTTCGGCGCGGCCAGGCGCAGGCGTCTCGGATCGACGCCGTTGGCGACGAGCGCGTCGCGCACCGCGGTCGCGCGTCGCTTCGCGAGCTCGACGTTGGCGGCGTGGCCGCCGCTCGCGTCGGCGTAACCGGTGATCGTGATGGCGGTGCCCATGCTCATCACCGATGCCGCCGCCTCACGCACCGTGTGCAAGGCCTCGGCATCGAGCGCCGCCGCGCCGGTGGCGAAGCGCACGGCGGCGACGGCCGCTGCACCCGCGGCTGGCGCCGGCGTCACGGCGGACGCCGCTTGCGGATGCGTCTGTGCCGGCGCCACGTAAGGCTTCGACGCGACCTTGGCGCCCGCGGTGAGACGTGTACCGCCGTCGACGACCACCAGATCCCCGGCCGCGACGCCCTCCGTCACGATCCAGCCGTCGCCGCCGTACCAGTCGCCCACGGTGACGGGCCGCAGCTCGGCCTGGTTCTGCGTGTCGATCACCCAGACGAAATGGCCCTTCGCGCCCTGCTGCACCGCGCGCTGCGGAACGACGATCGCTGCGGGGCGGACGGCACCCGAGAGCCGCGCGCGCACGTATTGATTCGGACGCAGCAGGCCCGCCGGGTTGTCGACGGTGGCGCGCAACAGGAACGTGCCGGTTGCCGAGTTGAACGAAGGATCGGCGAACGTGATCCGGCCCGTGTACGGAAAGAGCTGGCCGTCGACCATTTCGATCTGGACGACGAAGCGTCCGCCTTCGGGCATGCGCAGCAGTCCGTTGCGCACGTCGTTGCGCACGCGCTCGAGCTCGTTCTCGGAGATGCTGAAGTTGATCCACATCGGCGAGAGCACCGATACCGTCGTGAGCTGCGAGTTCGCGGGGCTCAGGTACGTGCCGTCGGCGATCTGCGCATAGCTCGCGACGCCGCTGACCGGCGAGCGGATCGTCGTGTACGACAGGTCGAGCTGCGCCTCGGTGAGCTGGGCTTTAGACTGCTCGACGGCTGCGGCCGCCTGCTCGTACTGTCCCTGTGCGTCGTCGAGGTCCTTCTGCGACAGCGCGTTCTGCTCGGCGAGCGGCCTGGTCCGCGCGAGATTCGACTTGGCGACGTCGGCGGCCGCCTGGTTGCGCTGCAAGGCGGCCTTCGCCTGGTCGACCTGGGCGGCAAACGGCTTCTGATCCATCTGGAACAGCACCTGGCCCGCCTTGACCAGCGCGCCTTCGGTGTAGAGGCGCTTGTCGAGAAAGCCCGAGACGCGGGCCTGGATGTTGACCGACTGCGAACTCTGCGTCTGGGCGACGTAGACCGCGCTGACGGCGACGTCCCGCGGCGTCACCTTCAGCACCGTCACCTCCGGTGTTGGCGCCGGTGGCGGCTTCGGAGTTTCGCGATTGCACCCGGCGGCAAGCGTCGCCAGCGCGATCCAGGCGATCGCGAGAAAGCGCTGCGCGCAGCTGCTCGTCATGACGTGCGATGTCATCGGCGAAACTCCGTCGGAGGCAATGACGCCCGCGCGGCGTCGGCGCGGGGCCGACGAGCTCGAGCGGCGACGTTTGTACCGCAGCCGAGCCGGATTGTCGACCCGACGCGGTTTTCTCCCCTTTACCGGGAAGCTCGAAAGGCTTACCGTTCGGCCGAAGAGAATGCCCGCCAAGCCGAAAACCCACCGGTTCGACACCCTTGCGCTGCACGCCGGTGCGCGTCCCGATCCGGCGACCGGCGCTCGCGCGACGCCGATCTACCAGACGTCGTCGTTCGTGTTTCCCGACGCCGATCATGCGGCCGCGCTGTTCAACATGGAGCGCGCCGGCCACGTCTATTCGCGGCTGTCGAATCCCACGTGCGCGGTGCTGGAGGAGCGCGTCGCTGCGCTCGAGGGTGGCGTCGGCGCGATCGCGACGGCGAGCGGACAGGCGGCGCTGCACCTGGCGATCGCGACACTCCTGTCGGCGGGCGCGCACATCGTCGCGTCGCGCTCGCTCTATGGCGGCTCGCACAACCTGCTCGACTACACGCTGCCGCGCTTCGGCATCCAGACGACGTTCGTCGATCCGCGCGAAC
>DASURV010000129.1:0-58379 GCA_036375455.1 Casimicrobiaceae bacterium
ACCGGACCGTGGTGATGGGCGCCGGTCTTCGCCTTCGGGTGGATGACGACGGTGCCGGCCCACAGCTTCTCGGCGCCCATCCGCGCGCAATCGATCGCGGCCGCGCGGCTCATCCCCGGCGTCTGCGCGGTGTTCGGATCGAGCTGGTCCGACCGGACGACGCGCACGCCGTGGCGGCGCCACTTGGATTCGGCGGCCATCAATCGAAGACCCTCCGCGGGCTGCACCTGCCCACCCCCCTTTGCACGATACGCCCGGCCGCGGGCCGATTACAAGCTTAAAAGCATTCGTTATTTCGCTCGGCGGCGAGCGCCCTTATCTTCAATAAGTCGACACCCCTGCAGCCATCGCCATGTCCCGCATCTACGTGATCCACGAAAACGACGCCTGGGTCGAACCGCTGCGCAGCGCGTTCGCCGAGTTGCGCCTCCCGTACACCGAATGGTTCACCGCCGAGGGCCGGCTCGATCTTGCGAGCGCCCCACCGCAGGGCGTCTTCTACAACCGGATGAGCGCCTCGTCGCACACGCGCGGGCATCGCTACGCGGCGGAGTTGACCGGTGCGCTGCTCGCCTGGCTGGAATCGCACGGTCGCCGGGTGGTGAACGACGCCCGCGCGCTGCAGCTCGAGGTGAGCAAGGTCGCGCAATACGCGGCGCTCGCCCGGCAGGGCATCCGCGTCCCCGCGACGATCGCGGCGGTCGGCCGCGAGGCGATCGTCGAGGCGGCGCAAGCGATGCCGGGCCGCTTCATCACCAAGCACAACCGGGCCGGCAAGGGGCTCGGCGTGCGGCTCTTCGACAATGCCGAGGCGCTCGCGCGCCATGTCGCGGGCGACGCCTTCGAGGATTCGGTCGACGGCATCACGCTCGTCCAGCAGTACATCGAGGCGCCGGAGCCGTTCATCACGCGCGTCGAATTCGTCGGCGGCGAGCTGCTCTACGCGGTGCGCGTCGACACGTCGCTCGGCTTCGAGCTCTGCCCGGCCGACGCCTGCGCGATCGGCGACGCGTTCTGCCCGGTCGGCGAGACCGCGGCGGCCGCCGCGGCGCCGCGCTTCCGGATCCTCGATGCATTCGACCATCCGATCGTCGAGCGCTATCGGCGCTTCCTCGCGGCCAACGGCATCGGCATCGCCGGCATCGAATTCATCACCGATCGCTACGGCGAGCTCTACACGTACGACGTCAACACGAACACCAACTACAACGGCGATGCCGAGCGCGAGGCGGGGCGCTTCGGCATGCGCGCGATCGCTTCCTACCTCGGCAGCGAACTGGCCGCGCTGGAGCGCGCCTCCGCGCGCGAGCGCGTCGCCGCGTGAAGCGGCCGGCGCCCGGCGCTTTCGCAAATGCCGGCGCGGCCGCGCGCTGCGGCAGGAGGATAATGGCCGGGAGGCCCATCGAAAGGAGACAGCCATGGCCAACCCACGGGAAGTCGTCATCGTCAACGGCGCGCGCACCGCGATCGGAGATTACGGTGGTGCGCTGAAGGACATACCGCCTGCGGAGCTCGCCGCGCGGGTCGTGCGCGAGGCCATCGCGCGCTCGAAGGTCGATCCGGGACAGGTCGGCCAATGCGTGTTCGGCAACGTGATCCACACCGAGGCGAGGGACATGTACCTGTCGCGCGTCGCCGCGATCAACGGCGGGCTGCCGCACGAGAGCGGCGCGCTCACGCTGAACCGCCTCTGCGGCAGCGGCCTGCAGGCGATCGTCAGCGCGGCGCAGTACATCATGCTCGGCGACACCGATGTCGCCGTGGGCGGAGGCGCGGAGAGCATGAGCCGCGGCGCCTACGCGAACGTGACGCAGCGCTGGGGGGCGCGCATGGGCGACGCGAAGAGCATCGACATGATGGTCGGCGCGCTGACCGACCCGTTCGACACCGTCCACATGGGCATCACGGCGGAGAACGTCGCGACCAAATGCGGGATCACGCGCGAGCAGCAGGACAAGTTCGCCGTCGAAAGTCACCGGCGCGCGAGCGTCGCGCTCACCGAGGGCCGCTTCAAGTCGCAGATCCTGCCGATCGAGCTGAAGAGCAAGAAGGGGCCGCTCCAGTTCGACACCGACGAGCACGTGCGCGCCGATGCGACGCTCGAAGGGATGGCCAAGCTCAAGGCCGCCTTCGCCAAGGAGAACGGCACCGTCACCGCGGGCAACGCGTCCGGGATCAACGATGCCGCCGCCGCCGTCGTGCTGATGGAACGCCAGGCCGCACAGCGGGCCAACCTGAAGCCGATGGCGCGACTCGTCGCCTACGGGCACGCCGGGATCGACCCGAAGATCATGGGGCTCGGGCCCGTCAGCGCCGTCAAGGCGGCGCTCGCGAAGGCCGGCCTGAAGATCGGGGACATCGACGTCATCGAATCGAACGAGGCGTTCGCCGCGCAGGCGATAGGCGTCACGCAGCAGCTCGATTTCGATCCTGCCAAGGTGAATCCCAACGGCGGAGCCGTGGCGCTCGGCCACCCGATCGGCGCCACCGGATGCATCCTGACGATCAAGGCGATGTACGAGCTCGCGCGCACGAGCAGGCGCTATGGCCTGATCACGATGTGCATCGGCGGAGGCCAGGGCATCGCGGCGATCATCGAACGCATGTAGCGCCGCGCCGAGTGGCGGCGGGATATCGCGATGCCCGACATCCCGCTCCTGGCCGTCGCGCTCACCGTCTCGGCGTACTGGCTGCGCGTGGGCGCGATGGTGATCCGCGCGCGCCGCCGGCAGCATCACGACGTCGGCGTGGTCCCGGAGCGGCCGGCGGAGCGCCTGATGATATGGCTCGGCCATGCGCCGATCGTGGGCGCGTGGTGCGCGTTGCCGTGGCTCGCGCTCGACCACGAGCAGGGCTGGCTGGCGGTGCCGTCCTTCGCGCGCGAGGGCGCCGCCTATCCCGCGTTGCGCTGGCTCGGCGCGTGCGCCGCGCTCGCGTGCCTCGTGCTGACGCTGCAGGCCTGGCGCACGATGGGCCGCAACTGGCGGATGGACATCAGCGCGCGCAATACGACGCTCGTCACGAGCGGCATGTTCGCCAGGATCCGGCATCCGATCTACGCGTTCAGCATCGCGATGATGGTCGCGACGGCGCTCGTGCTGCCGACGGCGGCGATGCTCGCGACCGCGGTCGTCCATGTCGTGCTGATGAACGTCAAGGCGCGCAGCGAGGAGGCTCACCTCGCGCGCCTGCACGGCGAGGCCTATGCGCGCTACGTCGCGCGTACCGGGCGGTTCCTTCCCGTCGCACGCCATCCGTAGCGCTGCGGCGTGGCGCCTGGCCGGCGCGCTCGTCGCCTGCGCGATCGCCGTCTCCGAAGCGGGCGGAGCGCCGCCCGCGGACGCCGCGCGACGCGTCGAGCCGGCCGTCGCCGCGGGCATCCGCCAGCTCGACTGCGCACGGGTGAGCGCCGCCGACGTGCGTGACCTGCTGTCCCGCGCGCCCGCGCCGCGCATCGTCCTGTTGCAGGGCAGCGTCGCGTTCGTGACGATGGAGCCGTTCGCGCGCTTCCTGATCGGCATGGGCTATCCCGCCGATCGGTTGCGCAATCCCCGCGACGGCGCGCTTTCGCACGGCAGCTTCGCCGACAGCGCGACGCTCGCGGGCGAGCTCGCGTTCGACTACGAGCGAAGCGGCATGCAGCCGATGCTGATCGGGCACAGCCAGGGCGGCATGCTCGCGATCCGCGCGCTGTACGAACTGGCCGGGACGTTCCACGGCGCGCTGCACGTCGTCGATCCCGCGACCGGGGAGCCGCTCGCGCGCACGTCGATCGTCGATCCGCGCACCGGCGAATCGCGCCCGGTCGTCGGCCTGCGCGTCGCGTACGCCGCGGCGCTCGCGACCGGGTGGCTGCCGCGCCTCCTGCTCGGACAATGGACGATGCTGCGCCGCCTGCGCAGCATCCCCGATACCGTCGACGAGTTCACCGGATTCATCCTTCCGCACGATCCGATCGCCGGCAATCTCCTCGGCGACACGGCCTACGCGTCCCTCGGCCGCGCGCACGTCCGCAACGTGATGCTGCCGCCGGTTTATCATCACGTCAGCCTGCCGCGCGCGGCTCGCCTCGCCGAGGATCCGGCGATCCGGAGCTGGATCGACGCCTGGTGGCCGGGCAGCAAGGCTCCGGCGCCCGCCGGCGACACGGCCAACCTCGTTCACGCGACCGACATCTGGTACAGCGTCAAGCGAGCCTGGTGCGTGCAGGCGCAGCGCTTGCTCGCTCGTCCCGCATCGTGAAGACGGAATCCCGCACCTTCCGCCGCTTCCGCTCGGCCCTCCCCGGTGACGGCACGGAGGACGCAGGCTCGGTCGCGTTGCGCCGCTCCGACGACAGCGCGGTCGCGACCGGTAATTCCTTCCACCCGGCGCGTGAAAAAGATCGACTCGGCGAGCGGTCTCCGCCGCCCGGGATCCCGCCGCCTGTCGCTTCGGGCGGGCCCTTCCCCGGCCGGCTCAACCTGTTCCAGCGGGCGATGCTCGACTGGCGCGACCAGCACCCCTACAGCGCCGTGCACGCGGTGCGCATCGCGCGGCCGCTCGACGAAGCTTCGCTGACGCGTGCCATCGCGGCCGAGCTCGTCGATCTCGGGTTGACGGGCCTCGAGCTCGATCGCGTTCATGGGCGCTACGCCTGGCGGGGCGGACCCGCGCACCCGGTGCTCGACACGCTCGCGCCGGGCGCCGACTGGCAGGCGACGCTCGCGCAGGCGTTCGAGCGCCAGCTCAACGTCGGGTTCCCGCGCGACGGGCGTCTCGACCCGTTCCGCTTTTTCGCGATGCCCGTCGAGGCGGGCTTCTTCCTCGGCCTCGGCTACGACCACTTCATCGCCGGCGGCGATTCGATCGTCGCGTTGCTGAACGCGATCGCCGACCGCTATGCGGGCCGCCGCGAGCGGGCGGCGCCGCTGCAGCGGTATCCGCGTACACACGCGCGCCTGTTCCTGCGTCACCCCTGGCGCGTCCTGCGTGCGCTGGCGCGAATGCCCGGCCTCGCCGCGAGTTGCCGCCGCACCGTGCGCCCGCGCTATCGCTCGATCGAGGACGGGCACAACGGCTTCACCTTCTTCATGCTCGATCCCGCCGAGTTCCGCGCGTTGCGCGACGCGGCGAAGAACTGGGGGGTCACGCTCAACGATGCGTTGATGGCGCTGCTGCTGCTCGCGCTGGACGCCGTGCTGCCGACGCGCGACACGGCCACGCGCCGCCGCGAGCTCGCCGTCGCGTCGATCATCAACCTCTGCGGCGAGCACCGCGAGGACCCGCGGCGGACCTTCGGCCAGTTCCTGAGCTCGTTTCGCGTGTCGCACCCGGTGCCGCGAGGGGTCACGCTGCGCGAGCTCGCGTTGGACGTGCATTACGCAACCGCGCGGATCAAGCGCGAAAGGCTCTATCTGGCGACGCTCGTCGCGATGGCGGGCAACCGCATCATCGGACGCTTCCAGGGCCCGAAGCTGCGGATGGGCATCTATGCGAAGAGCTATCCGGTGGGCGCGGGCGTGTCTTCGCTCAACGTCAACGCGCTGTGGCAGGCCGCCGACGGGAGCGATCCTCCGCTCTACATCCGCGGCGTGCCCACGGGACCGACGTCGCCGCTCGTCGTCGCCGTCACGACGTCGGGCGACACGCTGTGCGCCGGCGTCTCGTATCGAACCGCGGCGTTCGTGGCCGATGCGATCGACGCGATCCGCGCCGACATCCGCGACCGCATTCGCGCCCTCGCATGAATTCGTGGTCCAGACTGCTCGCCGCATCGCTTGCCGCGGTTGCGCTCGCGCTCGCCGGATGCGCCACCCAGCCGCTCGACGAGGCGACCGCCGCGCGGGCGCTCGCGCCGCCGGCTCTGCCCGACCGTGCGCTGCAGGAGCGGCTGCTCGCGCTCGATCCGGAGCACCTCAGCGACCAGGACGTCCAGCAGGTGCTCGCCAAGGGGCCGACGCCGCGGATCATCCTGCTGCACGGCGGCGTCTACCCGGTGTACCTGCTGATGGAATCCTTCGGACGCTTCCTCACCCGGATGGGCTATCCGCAATCGCGCATCCGCGATCCCCGCGACAACGCCTGGTCGTACAGTCCCTACATGACCACCGAGCAGCTCGCCGGCCTCGTCGCGTGGCAATACGAGCGCGACGGCATGCGCCCGATGCTGATCGGCCACAGCCAGGGCGGGCTCGAGGTCGTCAAGATCCTGAAGGCGCTCGCGGGCCAGGACGGCGACAGCCTCCACGTGTGGAATCCGCTCGCCTGGGCCTTCGAGGAGCGCACGACGATCGCCGATCCGCTGACGGGCCGGAGCCGGCCGGTCGTCGGGCTGTCGGTTTCCTACGCATCCGCCGTGGGCGCCGGCGGCCTTGCATTGATCCTGCCGAACCAGTGGAGCGATCTCGCGACGCTGCGCAGGATTCCCGATACCGTCGACGAGTTCACCGGCTTCTTCGTGGCAAACGATCTGATCGCGCTGAGCTTTCCGGGCAATCCGCTCGACACGCGCTACGAAGCGAACGGCACGGCCAGGGTGCGCAACGTCACGCTGCCGTCGACGTACAACCACATCACCGTTCCGCTCACCGGCGACCTGCCGCGGGATCCGCAGGTGCGGGCGTGGATCGACGCGTTCGTCCCGGGCATCCACGCGGACCCTTCGGCGCTCCCCGAGAGCGCCCAGCGTCACGTGCTGTGGGCGGCCGACGTCTGGTACAGCATCAAGAAGCATTGGTGCCTCGAGGCGCAGCACTGGGAGCGCGCGCGCCGCGCGAGGGCCGCGGCGGCCGCATCCGCGGTTGCGCCGGTGGAAAGCGCCGGCCGGTAAGCGCGTGCGAGGGCGGGTAGAATAGCGACCTTTTCGCGCCGCCTTCGCGCGCTTCTCGCATGTCCGAACGAGCCGAAGGCCCCTTGCACGGCCAGGTCGCGCTGGTGACCGGCGCCGCTCGCGGCATCGGCCGCGCCATCGCCGTGAAGCTCGCCGGCGCCGGGGCCGATATAGCCGTGAACTACTACAACAGCCACGACGAGGCGGAGGCGCTTTGCGCGCAACTGCGTGGGCTGGGGCGCCGCGCGCACGCGATCCAGGGCAGCGTCGGCGTGCCCGACAGCGTCGACGACATGTTCGCGGCGCTCCGCGGACATTTCGACCGCGTCGACATCGTCGTCAGCAACGCGGCCTCCGGCGTGCTGAAGCCGGTGCTCGAGATGGGGCTCAAGCACTGGCGCTGGTGCCTGGAAACGAATGCGCTCGCGGTGAACCTGCTGGCCCAGCGCGCCGCGCCGATGATGACGAACGGGGGACGCATCATCGCGATGTCGAGCCTCGGCGCGCAGCGCGCGATGCCGGGCTACGGCTTCATCGGCGCCTCGAAGGCGGCGCTCGAGGCGCTGGTGCGCTCGCTCGCGCAGGAGCTCGGTCCCCGCGGTATTCGCGTGAACACCGTGAGCGCCGGCGTAGTCGACACCGACGCGCTCGCCTATTTCCCCAATCGCGAGGAATTGCTCGCGAACTTCGCGCATCGCACGCCGGCCGGCCCGGTGCTGCGTCCGGAGGACGTCGCCAACGCGGTCTACCTGCTGTGCCTTCCGGAAGCGGCGATGATCAACGGCCACACGCTGGTCGTCGACGGCGGCTTCTGCATTTCCGGATGAAGACGCCGTCGGGACTGGCCGGAAGATCGGCGCTGGTGACCGGCGGCAGCCGCGGCATAGGGCGCGCGATCGTCGAGCTCCTCGCCGAGGAGCAGGCGAACGTGACGTTCTTCTACCGCGGAAATGCCGAGGCCGCGCAGGACGTCGTCGCGACGATGCGCGCCGCCGGGCGGGAGGTGCATGCGGAGCGGGTCGACGTCACCGATCCAGCGGCGTGCACGGCGGCGGTCGAGCGTTTGGCCGACCGCGCGGGTCGGATCGACGTGCTCGTCAACAACGCCGGCGTCATCCGCGACAATCCGCTGACCGGGCTCGAGGACGCCGACATCAGGGCGGTCCTCGACACGAACGTCGGCGGCGTCTTCAACGTGACGCGCGCCGTCGTGCCGTACATGGTGATGCAGCGCGCCGGCTGCATCGTCAACCTGAGCTCGGTCGCCGGCGACAAGGGCGGCCGCGGGCAGACGAACTACGCGGCCAGCAAGGGCGCGGTCAACGCCTTCACCCGCGCGCTGGCCGTGGAGCTCGCGCCGCGGAAGATCCGCGTGAACGCGGTGGCGCCCGGCGTCATCGACACCGAGATGTCGCAGCGCGTGCGCGACCTGGCGGGCGACGAGGCGAAGGCGCGCATCCTGATGAAGCGCTACGGGACGGCGCAGGAGGTCGCCTACGCCGTCTGGTTCCTCGCGTCGGACTACGCGAGCTATGTGACGGGACAGGTTTTCCACATCGACGGCGGGTTCAAGCTCGACTGAAGGGAGAAAGCGGCAATGGCTGAAATGGCGGTCACGCAGGACGAGATCATGGCGGTCTTCCCGAAGGTCGCCGAGACGATGGCCGATGCGCTGGGCTGCGATGTCGAGGACATCAAGCCCGACGTATCGCTGATCGAAGGGCTCGACGCCGAGTCGATCGACTTCCTCGACATGGTGTTCCGGCTCGAGCGGGCGTTCAAGATCAAGATCCCGCGCGGCAAGATCGTCGAGAACGCCCGCGGCACGCTGCCCGAGGCGGAATTCGAGCGCAACGGCATCGTGACCGAGCAGGGGCTCGCGCAGCTTCGCGAGTATCTGTCCGAGGTGCCCGCCGCGCGCTTCAAGACGCCGCTCAAGGTGGCCGACATCCCGCGGCTGTTCACGCCGACGACGTTCTGCAAGCTCGTCGTGCGGGCGCAGAAGGAAGCGCCCGCCGCCGCATGAGGGCAGGCATGCGGCTCGGCGGTGAATGAGGGTCCGAATGGCATCTGACCACCCGGGGCCGACCGGAGTGTCCGACCCCCATTTCGCCGCGTATTCGTTCGTCGACCGGATCGTCGAGCTCGTTCCGGGAAAGCGCGCGCGGGGGGTGTTCGCCATCCCGGGCCGGATCGCCGAGTTTCCGTCCGCGCTGATTGCCGAGGCGGTCGGGCAGCTCGCGGCGTGGGTCGCGATGGACAGGATCGACTTTCGCGGCCGGCCGGTCGCGGCGCTTGCCACCGAGACGCGCTTCCATGGCGACGCGCGGCCCGGGCAGACCCTCGCGCTCGACGTCGAGCTGCTCGATTGCGACGACGACGCCGTCGCGTACAACGGCGAGGCGAGCGTCGCGGGGCGGCGGGTGATCGAGCTCGTCGACTGTCTCGGTCCGATGCTGCCGGTCGCCGATTTCGACGCGCCCGAAGCCCTGCGCGAGCGCCTCGCGCTGCTGCGCGGCAGCGGCGCCACGCCCGGCCGCTTCGGCGGCATCGAGCCGCTGCCGGTGAGGGTCGGCGAGCGGGTCGCGGGACGCGAGCTGCGCGCCACGCTCGACGTTCCGGCGAGCGCGCCGTTCTTCGGCGATCATTTCCCGCGCCGGCCGGTGTTTCCCGCGACGCTGCTGCTCGATGCGAAGATGCGCCTCGCGCTCGATCTCGCGCGGGAAGCGTCTTCGGGCCGCGCCGTGCATCCGATCCGCGTGACGCACGTGAAGATGCGCTCGTTCATCGTCCCGTCGCAACGCCTCGACCTCGGCGTCGAGCTCGCTCCGGCGCGCGAAGGCGTCGCCAGGGCGATGCTGACGGCGAGGACCGACGACAGGCTGGTCGCGAGCGCGCGTCTCGAGCTCGCCGTGGCCGAGATCACCGCCGGGGCGTGCCCGTGAACGCGCGCCGGCGCGTCGCGGTCACCGGCATCGGCCTCGTCACGCCGGTCGGCAACGACGTCGCCGCGACGTGGGCTTCGCTCGACGGCGCGAAGAGCGGCGCCGCGCCGATCACGCTCTTCGATGCCTCGGGGTTCACGACGCGGATCGCCGCGGAGGTCAAGGGCTTCGACGACGGCGTCATCACCGCGCCGCGCAAGTTCCTGAAGCTCGCGAATCGCTCGCATCGCTTTGCGCTGGCGGCCGCCGAGGAGGCGATGCGCGACAGCGGCATCGCGCCCTCGCCCGAGGATGACGTGCGCTGGGGCTGCGCCGTCGGCACCGGCATGATGGGCGTCGACTTCGCCGATCTCGCGGCCGTGCAGCGGGATTCCGCGCCGGAGGGCGAGATCGATCCGCACCGGCTGCTGACCGATGCCGCCGCCGCGGACCCGCTCGCGTTCTGCCGCAGCCAGAGCACCGCCGGCGTCGCGCTGCTCACGCGCCGCTTCGGCATCCGCGGCTGCGCGACGTCCGTGCACACGGCCTGCGCTTCCGGAGGCCAGGCGATCGGCACCGCGCTGAAGCTCATTCGCCGCGGGGCCGTCGACCGGGCGCTCGCGGGCGGATTCGACTCGATGGTGAACCCGGTCGGACTCGCGGGCTTCTGCCTGCTCTCCGCGGTTTCGCCCGACAACGACACGCCCGAGCGCGCGAGCCGGCCGTTCGATGCGACGCGCAACGGCTTCGTGCTGGGCGAAGGGGCGGGATTCCTCGTGCTCGAGGAATGGACGGCAGCGCGCCGGCGCGGGGCGCGCATCTATGCCGAGCTCGCGGGAGACGGCAACTCGCTGTCGTCGTACCGGATCACCGACTCGCCGCCCGACGGCGATGGCCCGATCCAGTCGATGCGCGCCGCGCTCGCCGACGCCGGCGCGACGCCGGCCGACGTCGATTACATCAACGCGCACGGCACGTCCACCGGCATGAACGATCGCAGCGAGACCGCGGCGATCCACGCGGTGTTCGGCGCCGATGCGATGCGCGTGTCGGTGAGCTCGACCAAGAGCTCGATGGGTCATCTGATCGCGGCCGCGGGCGCCGTCGAGGTCGTGATCTGCGCGCTCGCGATCGAGCGCGGCGAAATGCCGGTCAACGCGAATTACCGCGCCGCGGACCCGGACTGCAACCTGAACCTCGTGCTCGGCGAGCCGCGTCGCCAGAAGGTGCGGATGACGCTTTCGAATTCGTTCGGCTTCGGCGGCTCGAATAGCTGCGTCGTGCTGCGCAGTCCGGACCTGGTGGACCCCCGATGACGACGCGAATCCTCGTCACCGGCACCGGGGCCGTCTGCGGCGCCGGTCGCGATCCGGCGGCGATGCTCGACGCGATCGTGCGGGGCCGCTCGGCGATCGGCCCGATCACGGGCTGGGACACCGCCGGCTGGCCGGTGACGCACGCGGCCGAGATCGCCGATTTCAATGCGCGCGCGCTCGTCGACGACCGCAAGCTGCACAAGCTGATCCGGCGCACCGACATGCTCGGCATCTATGCCGGCGACCGCGCGGCGGAGGCCGCCGCGTTTGCCGCGCATCGCGACGCGCTCGCGCCGGACGCGGCGAACGAGTTCGCCGATCGCACCGGCATCTACGTCGGCTCGGGCGGCGGGGCGTTCGAGAACCAGTACGACTACTTCCCGCTGATGCGCGACGCGAACGGCGACCTCGGCGCCTTCGGCCGCGACCTCGCCGACACCGTCAATCCGATGTGGCTGCTGCGCACGCTGCCGAACAACGTGCTGTGCCACGTCGGGATCCGCAACCGGTTGAAGGGCGCGAACGCCTGCATCACCAATCACAGCGTCGGCGGCACGCTCGCGATCATCGAGGCGGCCGAGGCGCTGCGCAACGGCGAGGCCGATCGCGCGCTCGCGATCGGCCACGACACGCCGATCGAGCCGCAGAACGTCCTCTACTACCACGGGTGCGGGCTGCTGTCCGGCGAGGCGCTGCGGCCGTTCGACGCGAGCCGCAGCGGCAGCCTGTTCGGCGAGGGCGCCGGGGCGCTCGCGCTCGAGACCGAGGCCGCGGCGACCGCGCGCCGCGCGCCGATCGTCGGCGAGGTGCTCGGCGGCGGTTATGTGAGCGAAGCGGCCGGGCTGCTCGCCATTCGTGACGACGGGGACGGGGTCGCGCGCGCCGTGGAGGCGGCGCTCGCCGACGCCGGCATCCGCAGCGACGACGTCGGCATGATCGTCGCGCACGGCAACGGCACGGCGCAGTCGGACGCCTCCGAAGCCGCGGCGCTGCTGCGCATTTTCGGCGCGGCGTGCCCGCCGGTGACGGCGTTCAAGTGGTCGCTCGGCCATCTGATCGCCGCGGCCGGTGTCGTCGAAACGGCGATCGCGCTGGCGGCGTTGCGTGCGAACATCGTGCCGGGCATCGCCACGCTCGAGCGGCTCGATCCCGCCTGCGCCGGTCTTCCGGTGTCGCGCACGGCGCAGGCGCCGCGCGGCGACGTCGCGCTGGTGCTGTGCCGCGGCTTCGCCGGCACCGACGCGGCGCTGCTCGTGCGCGCAGCCCGCGCTTGACCGCCTCCACGCCGCCCGTCGTCGCGGACGCGCCGGTCCGCTGCGGCATCGACACGATCGAGATCGCCCGCATCGAGCGGCTGCTCGCGGAAACGCCGGCGGGCGAGCTCGAGAAGATCTTCTCGCGCCAGGAGCTTCGCGACAGCGGCGCAGGTCCCGGCCGCGCGGCGAGCCTCGCCGCGCGGTACGCCGCCAAGGAGGCCTGCGCCAAGCTCTTTCCGCGCGAGCTTGCGGCCGGGCGCATCGAGCCCGCCGATTTCTCGGTGGCACGCGACGGCTACGGCGCTCCGCAGGTCGTCGCCAGCGCCAACGCACGGGCGGTCCTCGACCGCGCGCGCCTTGCGGGCATCGCGGTGTCCCTCACGCACGACCGGACGAGCGCGTCGGCGGTCGCGCTCGCGCTGCGGCAGCAGACGCAGGCACCTTGGGTGGGCCGGCTGTTCTTCCACCTGCTGCCCTTTCGCCGCCGCGTGATCGTCGAGAACCTGCGGCGGGTGTTCGGCGCCGCGGTGCCCGACATCGAGATCGCGCGCCTCGCGCAGGCGCACTACGCGCATCTGTGGCAACTCATCGTCGAGTTCGTGCGCTTCCGGTGGCTCTCCGCCGAGCGCAAGCGGGCGCTCGTGCGCGTCGAGCGGCTCGACGCGTTCGTCGCCGCGTTCCGCTCGGGCAAGGGCGTGCTCGTGCTGACCGGGCATTTCGGGAACTGGGAAGTGGCGACGGTGGCCGGCATCCGGAGCTATCCCGAAGTGCGCGGGCGCTTCCACTTCGTGCGCCGGCCGATCAAGCCGCGCTGGCTCGATGCGCTCGTCACGCGCCGCTTCGCCCGCTCGGGCTTCGGCGTCATCGGCAAGCGCGGCTCGCTCGAGCGCATCGTCGCGCTGCTCGAGCGCGGCGACATCGTCGTGTTCCCGTTCGACCAGTACGCCCGCGGCGGCGACGGCATCGACGTCGAGTTCTTCGGCGAGCCGGCGGGCACGTTCAGGAGCCTCGCCATCATCGCGCTCGCGACCGGGGCGCCGGTGCTGCCGGCCGCATGCTGGCGCACCGACGAGGATACGCACGTGCTGCGCTTCGAGGACCCGGTGGCGGCCGTCGACGTGGCGAGCGTCGACGAGTCGATCCTGCGGACGACCCGCGCCTACAACGCCGCGCTCGAGCGGCTGATCCTGCGCCATCCCGAGCAGTGGTGGTGGGTGCACCGGCGCTGGAAGCGTGCGCGACGCGGCCCGCGCCGGTCGAAGCCCGCCGTCATCGTCGCGCCGGAGCGATTAAAGTAGCGGTTGCGGACCGCGGCAACGTCACCGTCGGCCGCCCCGAACGCCGCAAGCGCCATGCTCGCCACCCTGCTCGCACCGAAATTCATCGTGCTGTACCTGTTCATCGCGTCGGGGGTGTACGTGCATTACCGCGGCCGCGTGCGCCACGGCTTCTTCCGCCAGTTGACCGACCATTCGTCGCTGATGGCGCCGTACAACGCGCTGATGTACCTGTTCTCGGCGGTGCCGAATCGGCCGTACGTCGACGTCGGGCGCTTCCCCGGGCTGGCGCCGCTCTCGGCGAACTGGCAGACGATCCGCGCCGAGGCGCTGCAGCTCCAGGACGAGGGGCGCATCCGCGCGGCGGCGACCTACAACGACCTCGGCTTCAATTCGTTCTTCAAGACCGGCTGGAAGCGGTTCTACGTCAAGTGGTACGACGAGCCGCTGCCGTCGGCGAAGGCGCTCTGCCCGAAGACGGTCGAGCTGGTGCAATCGATCCCATCCGTCAACGCGGCGATGTTCGCGCTGCTGCCGCCGGGCAGCAAGCTCGGCGCGCATCGCGACCCGTTCGCGGGATCGCTGCGCTATCACCTGGGGCTCGTGACGCCGAACGCCGACACGTGCCGGATCGTCGTCGACGGCGAGCCGTATTCGTGGCGCGACGGCGAGCCGGTGATGTTCGACGAGACGTTCATCCATACGGCGGAGAATCGCAGCGACATCACGCGGATCATCCTGTTCTGCGACGTCGAGCGGCCGCTGCGCAACCGGGTCGTCAGGGCCATCAACCATTTCGTCAAGGCGACGCTGATCCGCGCGAGCCAGACCGAGAACGCACCGGGCGACCGCGTCGGCGTCCTCAACCACGTCTTCAACGCCGTCTACCGGGTGCGCCTGATCGGCAAGGCGATCAAGAAGAGGAGCCGCGTCGCCCACTACACGCTGAAGTGGCTGATCCTCGGCGGCCTGCTCTACCTGATCCTCCGCTGACCAACCCGAGCCCGGCAAGCCCGCACTCCCAGGAGCCTCGCCAATGCCGCTGTCCCTCTACCAGCTCAGCGTACCCGTGTTCGTCAGGACGCTGTCCAACCTCAAAGGCGTGCTCGCGAAGGCGAAGGCGCACGCGCTCGACCGCAAGATCGAGGAGGCCGTGTTCATCAACGCCCGCCTCTATCCGGACATGCTGCCGCTCGCCCGCCAGGTGCAGATCGCGACCGACATCGCCCGCGGCGCATGCGCGCGGCTCGCCGGCCTCGAGCCCCCGCCCTACGAGGACAACGAGCAAAGCTTCGACGATCTCGCCGCGCGGGTGCAGCGGACGATCGAATACATGAAGGCGCTCGACGAGAAGCAGTTCGACGCGGCCGAGACGCGCGAGATCACGCGGCCCGTCCGCGGCGAGCCGCACACGTTCACGGCCATCAACTACCTGCTGCAGTTCGCCACGCCGAACGTCCACTTCCACGCGACGATGGCCTACGCGATCCTGCGCCACAACGGATTGCCGCTCGGCAAGGCCGATTACCTCGGCGAGCTCGATTAGGGTCTGCTCACACGATGTCCGGCGAGCGCGAACGGGCCGAGGGCGTGGATGCGCTGACCGAGACGCAGTGGCAGCAACTCGCGAGCGCCGCCAGGGCCGCCGGGGTGCACGCCTACTGCCCCTACAGCGGATTTCCCGTCGGCGCGGCCGTGCTGACCGCCGACGGGGCGATCGCGAGCGGATGCAACGTCGAGAGCGCGTCGTTCGGCCTGACCGTCTGCGCCGAGCGCAACGCGATCTTCCGCGCGGTGGCGGAGGGGGCGAAGGCGATCGTCGCGCTCGTGCTCTACACGCCGACGCCGGAACCGGTGACGCCCTGCGGCGCGTGCCGGCAGGTGATCGCCGAATTCGGCCGCGGCGCGACGATCCGCGCGATCTGCGCGGGGGAGAAACAAGGCGAATACACGGTGGAGCAGTTGCTGCCGCACCGCTTCGCGCTGCCGTCGCGCTGACCCCGCCCCTCGCCCGTCGTCCCTCTCTACCCGCGCCCCGCGCTCCTCGCTCCTGTACCTAAAGGTTCGCCGCCAGCCGCCTGCGCGCCGCCTCCACTTGGAGTCCGCTGCGCGCCGCGAAATCGGCGAGCTGGTCCTCCGCGATCTTCCCGACGGCGAAGTAGCGCGCATCCGGATGCGCGAGGTAGAAGCCGGATACCGATGCCGCGGGCAGCATCGCGAAGTTCTCGGTGACGCGCATGCCGGCCGCATCGGCGCCGAGCGCGACGAAGAGCTCCGCCTTGACCGCATGATCCGGGCACGCCGGATAGCCGGGCGCCGGTCGAATGCCGCGATATTCCTCGCGAATCAGCGCGGCGTTGTCGAGCGTCTCGTCGCGCGCGTAACCCCACAGCTCGGTGCGCACCTTCCGGTGCAGCCATTCGGCCAGCGCCTCGGCGAGCCGGTCCGCGAGCGACTTCAGCATCAGCGCCGAATAATCGTCGTGCCGCGCGTGGAACTGCGCGACCCTCGCATCGACGCCGCCGCCCGTCGTGACCGCGAACGCGCCGACATAGTCGCGCCGTCCGGCCGCGGCCGGCGCGACGAAGTCCGCGAGACAGTAATTGGGCCTGCCCGCGGGCCGCTCGTTCTGCTGGCGCAGGTTGCGCCAGGCGAGCAGCGGCGTCGCGCGCGTCTCGTCGGTCCACAGGACGATGTCGTCGCCGACCGCCGATGCCGGCCAGAACCCCGCGACGGCGTCGGCGGCGAGCCAGCGGCCCTCGATGATCCGCGCGAGCATCGCCTGGCCTTCGGCATGCAGGTTGCGCGCCGCCTCGCCCACGATCGGATCGTCGAGGATCGCCGGAAACGCGCCGGAGAGCTCCCACGCCTGGAAGAACGGTCCCCAGTCGATGCAGCGCGCGACGTCGGCCAGATCGACGTTGCGGAACACCCGCCGCCCGATGAACGCCGGCACGGGCGGCGCGTAGCGCGACCAGTCCGCGGCGAACGCGTTCGCGCGCGCGCCGGCAAGCGCGATCAGCCGCGGCCCGCGCTTGCCGGCGTGCTGCGCGCGGATCGTCGCGTAGTCCTCCGCGACCTGCGCGACATACGCGCCGCGCTGCTCGTCGGAGAGCAGGCTCGTGACGACGCCGACCGCGCGCGAGGCATCGGGAACGTACACGGTGGGGCCGCCCGTGTAATTGGGCGCGATCTTGACCGCGGTGTGGACGCGCGACGTCGTGGCCCCGCCGATCAGCAGCGGGACGCGGAAGTCCTCGCGCTGCATTTCCGCGGCGACGTGCGCCATTTCCTCGAGCGACGGCGTGATGAGCCCCGACAGGCCGATCGCATCGGCGCCGCATTCGCGCGCCGTCGCGAGGATCTTCTGCGAAGGAACCATGACGCCGAGGTCGATCACCTCGAAGTTGTTGCACTGGAGGACGACGCCGACGATGTTCTTGCCGATGTCGTGCACGTCGCCCTTGACCGTCGCCGTGACGATGCGTCCCTTCGTGCGCGCCTCGGCGCCCGAGGCGGCCTTCTCGGCCTCGATGAACGGAATCAGGTGCGCGACGGCCTGCTTCATGACGCGCGCGCTCTTCACGACCTGCGGCAGGAACATCTTCCCGGCGCCGAAGAGGTCGCCGACGACGTTCATGCCGTCCATCAGCGGCCCCTCGATGACCTCGATCGTGCGGCCGCCGCGCGCCGCCACCGCGCGCCGCGCCTCCTCGGTGTCCTCGACGACGAACGTGGTGATGCCCTTGACGAGCGCGTGCGAAAGGCGCGCCTCGACGCTCGCGTCGCGCCACGACAGATCCTCGTCGGCCTTCCTCCCCTTCGCCTTGTACGACTCGGCGAAGGCGACGAGCTTCTCGGTCGGATTGCCGCCGTCGGCGGCCGTGCGATCGAGCACGACGTCCTCGACGAGCGTGCGTAGCTGCGGCTCGAGCTCGTCGTAGACGCCGAGCTGACCCGCGTTGACGATCCCCATCGTCAGCCCGGCGCGGATCGCGTGGTAGAGGAAGACCGTATGGATCGCCTCGCGCACGCCGTCGTTGCCGCGAAAGCTGAAGCTCACGTTCGAGATGCCGCCGGAGACCTTCGCGTGCGGCAGATGCTGCCGGATCCACGTCGTCGCGCGGATGAAATCGAGCGCATATCCCGCGTGCTCGTCGATGCCGGTGCTGATCGCGAACACGTTCGGATCGAAGATGATGTCCTCGGGCGGGAAGTCGACGCGGTCGACCAGCAGATCGTAGGCTCGGCGCGCCACCTCGATCCTGCGCTCGTACGTGTCGGCCTGCCCGCGCTCGTCGAAGCACATGACGATCGCCGCCGCGCCGTAGCGCCGGACGAGCCTCGCCTGGCGCAGGAACTCGTCCTCGCCTTCCTTCAGCGAGATCGAGTTGACGACGGGCTTGCCCTGCACGCACCGCAGGCCCGCCTCGATCACGTCCCACTTCGACGAATCGATCATCACCGGAACGCGCGCGATGTCGGGCTCGGCGGCGATCAGGTTCAGGAAGCGGACCATCGCCGCCCTCGAATCGAGCATCGCCTCGTCCATGTTGACGTCGATCATCTGCGCGCCGTTCTGCACCTGCTGGCGCGCGACCTCGACCGCCCCGGCGTAGTCGCCGGCGAGGATCAGCTTCGCGAAGGCGCGCGAGCCGGTGACGTTCGTGCGCTCGCCGACGTTGACGAAGAGCGACCGCTCGTCGATGTTGAGCGGCTCGAGCCCGGCGAGCCGCGTCGGGCGCCCCTCTCCCCCACCCTCGCCCGCGCCGCGGGGAAGGGAATTCCCCGCGTCAGGCAACCGCGAGCTCCCGTGGGCGCGGCAGCCGGCGCGGCGGGATGTCGCTCACCGCGTCGGCGATCGCGCGTATGTGGGCAGGCGTCGTGCCGCAGCAGCCGCCGACGATGTTCACGAAGCCGCTGCGCGCGAATTCGGCGATCATCCGCGCCGTCTGCTCGGGCAGCTCGTCGTAGCCGGTGTCCGACATCGGGTTGGGCAGCCCGGCATTCGGGTAGCACGAGACGAACGTGTCGGCGACACGCGCGAGCTCCTCGATGTACGGCCGCATCAGCGCCGCACCGAGCGCGCAGTTGAGACCGACGGCGAGCGGCCGGACGTGCCGCACGGAGTTCCAGAACGCCTCGGGCGTCTGGCCCGACAGCGTGCGCCCCGAGGCATCGGTGATCGTGCCGGACACGATGATCGGCAGGCGCGCGCCGCGGCGCTCGAACGCACCCTCGATCGCGAACAGCGCGGCCTTCGCGTTCAGCGTGTCGAAGACCGTCTCGACGAGCAGCAGGTCGGCGCCGCCGTCGATCAGGCCGTCGGCCGCCTCGCCGTAGGCGGCGACGAGCTCGTCGAACGCCACGTTGCGCGCGCCCGGATCGTTCACGTCGGGCGAGATCGATGCGGTGCGATTGGTGGGGCCGAGCGCACCGGCCACGAAGCGCGGCCGCTGCGGCGTGCGCGCCGTCCAGCGGTCGGCGCATTCGCGCGCGATCCGCGCCGCCGCCTCGTTGATGTCGTGCGCCCGGTCCTGCATCCGATAGTCGGCCTGGGCGATGCGCGTCGCGCTGAACGTGTTCGTCTCGACGATGTCCGCGCCGGCCTCGAAATACGCGTCGTGGATCGAGCGCACGGTCTGCGGCCGCGTGAGCGACAGGATGTCGTTGTCGCCGGCGAGGTCGTGCGCATGGTCGTGGAACGGCCCGCGGAAGTCGCGCTCGGTGAGCCGGCACTGCTGGATCTGCGTCCCCATCGCGCCGTCGAGGACGAGGATCCGCTCGCGCAGCAGGCGCGTGAGTTCGGCGGTATGATCGGCTTGCATGGCGTGGTTCTGCAGCCCTTTCCGGGCGCCGGCGAATCGGCAAGTCTAGCATCCGCTCCGCCGGCGCCCGCCTGCGCGCGAACGCGCGCCACCGTCGAGCCGATCAACGATGAAGCATCTGAAGCCCCGCGACGCGAGCGAGTTCCTGCACGACAATCCACAGGCGGTCCTCATCGACTGCCGCAGCGAGATGGAGTACCTGTTCGTCGGCCATCCGAGCGGAGCGATCCACGTCGCCTGGAACGACGGCCCCGACTGGGACATCAATCCGCATTTCGTCGGGCAGGTGAAGAAGGTCGCGAGCATGAACCGGCCGGTCGTGCTGATCTGCCGCAGCGGCCAGCGCTCGGTCGCCGCCGGCGTCGAGCTCGAGAAGGCCGGCTTCGGCGACGTCTACAACGTGCTGGAGGGTTTCGAGGGGCCGCTCGACGACGATCACCATCGCGGGACGGTCGGCGGATGGCGCAAGGAGGGGCTGCCGTGGGAGCAGACCTGAGGACGCGATCTCGCGCGCTCGGCTACGGCTCCGGATCGCGCAGAGCGAGCGCCATGTAAGCGGTACCGGGCAGCGGGTTGCGATAGTACGGTGCGCACGCGCGAAAGCCGAGCGACGCGTAGAGCGCGCGCGCCTGCGTCATCGTCGCCAGCGTGTCGAGCTTGAGCTCCCGATATCCGATCGCGCGCGCTCGCTCGATCACCGCCATCGCCAGCGCTCGCCCGAGTCGGGTACCGCGCACGTGCGGCTGCACGTACAGCCGCTTCACTTCGCCGCCCCTCGTTGCGCCGCCGAGCGGTCGCAGCGCGACGCAGCCGACGGCTGTCCCGTCGCACTCGGCGACGAGCAGGCAGCCGTGCGGCGGCGCGTAATCGCCGGGAAGCTCCGCCAACTCCCGGTCGAAGTCCTGGAAGCAGAGGTCCACGTCGAGCGAAGCGCGGTACTCCTCGAACAGCCTGCGCACCGCCGCCACGTCGGCCGGGCCGCTCGCATCGCGAATCCGCCAGCCGGCTACGAAGCCGACGGGCACGGGCCCACCTTCAGCTCGCTGCCGGCGTATTGACCCTGCAGCTCCTTGAGCCGCGCGACCACGGGCTGCGGCGGGTCGCGCACGACGATCATCGATTGCGCCGTGCTCTGCTGGCGCGGCTCGACGCGCGTGCCGAGCACCCCGCGCGCGGCGAGGGTTTCCGCGCGCGCGGCGGCGGCGGCCTCGCTGCGAAACAGGCCGAGCGACACGGTGAACTGACCGCGACCGAGCTCGACGACGGACAGGTCGGATATCCCCTGCGCCCGCAGGTCCGCGGCGCGGCGCTCCGCCGCGGCCCGCGTCGGCAACGCCCCCGCGTTGACCCACCAGGCGCTGTCGGCCATCACCGGTCGCTGCGATACCAGCCGGCCGAGCGCGAGCGGCTCGAGATCCGCCTGCGCGCGCGCACGATCGGCATCGCCGAACGGCCCCCATTCGACGCAGACGTCGGCGAGCGCCGCGACCTTCGTCGGACCGAGCGCGGCGACCTGCTGGGGCGTCAGCAACCGGATGCGGTCGGGCTGGACCTGCTGCTGCAGTCGCCCGGCCTCGCTCCGCGCGACGCGATCGAGCCGGGCGTAGCCGAACAGGACGACATTGACGAGGATCAGCAGCAGGACCGCGGCGCGCATGGACGAGGAAATGGCGGCCGCGGATGCGGCAGCGGTCGGATGGCCGGCTATCCGTTGGCCCGCAGCAGCGCGAGCACCAGCACGCCTTCGAGCACCAGATTATCCACGACCTCGACGGGGGCGGCCAATCGGGGCACGATGTCCTGGGCGTTGCCGCCGCCCACGTAGCACATGATCGTGTCCTCGCCGTCGCGCAGTCGCGCCCGCACCTGCTCGATCGCACCGCACACCGCCTGCACGGCGCCGGAGTACACGGCATCCGGCGTCGTCGTCGGGAATTCGTCGTACGTCCCCGGCGCAACGCGCAGCGAGGCCGTGTTGTCGGCGAGCACGCGCAGCATCAGCGGCACGCCGGGCAGGATCAGGCCGCCGCGGAAGACGCCCCTGGCATCGAGCGCGTCGATCGTGACCGCGGTCCCGGCATTGACGACGACGCACGGCCGCGGCGCGCTCTCGCTGGCGGCGACGGCGCGCCGCCGCGCGGCGACGAGCGATGCCCAGCGGTCGGCACCGAGCTGCGACGGCGTGCGGTAGCGGTTGGTGACGCCCCCCGCCTGCGCGCCCGCGGACAGCCATTCGATCGGCAACCGCCAGCGCGCGAGCTGGCCCTCGACGCGCACGCGGGCCGCCTCGCCCGCGACGTTGACGCCGACTGCGCGCGCGGGCCGCTCGAGGTTCTGCCAGTCGCGCACCGCGAGGGAGCCGATGTCCTGGTTCGCGACCGCGCCCCGCGCGGTCCATCCCTGCGGCCCGCGCAGCGCCCATTTGAGCCGGCTGTTGCCGACGTCGATGACGAGGATCTGGCTCACGGCGAAGCGGAACGAACCCGGCTGGTACGAGCCCTCGACGCTTGCGCCTACCGCCGCTGCGCTGCGCGCGGCGTGATCAGGCCCGACGCAGCGAGATTTCTCCGGCGAGGAAGCGCGCGCGACGCGGCCCGTCGGCGAGGACCAGCGCGCCGGTGCTGTCGACGCCCGCCACCGTGCCCTTGACGCTCTCGCCGTCGGGCAGCAGCAGCTTGACGGGCTTGCCCTGGTACGCGTGGCGACGCTGCCATTCGGCCGCGAAGGGCACGAAGCCCTGCTCCGCGTACTGGCTGAGGCTCGCGGCCAGCTCGACCGCCACCCGCGCGAGCAGCCGGTTGCGATCGATCGGCGGCGCGCCACGGCCGGCGACCGCCGTGAGATCGCTGACGGGCTGCGCGATGTCGCGCTTGATCGCGGTCGGCAGGCGCACGTTGAGACCGACGCCGACGACGACGGTCGACGGACCGAGCGCGTCGCCGTTCAGCTCGACCAGGATGCCACCCACCTTCAGATGGCGATGGACGAGGTCGTTCGGCCATTTCAGCTCGACGCCCGGAAGCCCCTCCGCTTCGAGCGCGCGCACGACCGCCACGCCGACGGCGAGCGAGAGCCCGGCGACGAATCCGGCACCCTGCTCGAAGCGCCAGCCGAGCGAGAACGTGAGGCTGCCGCCCGCAACGGCGGTCCAGACCCGCCCACGGCGGCCGCGACCCGCGGTCTGCCACTCGGCGGCGAGCAATGCGCCATGGATGTCGCGGCGCGAGGCACGGCGCAGCAGCTCGCTCGACGTCGAATCGACCTGATCGGTGACCTCGACCGCGATCGCCGGGTGCATGGGAATGGGCGGGACGCCCTGCGGCTGGAAGACGTCGTCGTCGTTGGCCGCCGGCAGCAGCGGCGCCTTCGCGTCGGGCGCGGCCACCTCGACGCCGAACGATGCGAGCGCCGAGCGGATCTCGCCCACGTCGAGGAAGTCGGGCGTGGCAAGCAGCCGATAACCGCGGCCGCGCACCCGCTCGAGCGCAAGCCCCGCCGTTTCGGCCTGCTTCAGGAGCTGGGAAACCCGCGCCCGCGTAAGACCCACCGTCGCGGCAAGATCTTCGCCGGAGTGGAAAGCGCCGTCGGAAAGCTGGCGCAGCAGCGAGAAACCGAGAGGAGTAAGCACTAACCTACGCGCCCCGTTGCAAACACACAATCGTATCAGACTCGACGTGCAATTGCACGATTTTTGTCCGAGATTCTCCGAGATTCGCGACCGTCTACTGGCAGATGCGGCCGGATCGGAACGAATCCAAGCCCGAAACCGATCCTGGCGGGCGTGCAAAACGCGACGACCGACCGGGTCCTGCTGAATCGATTCGAAAAACGCGCGGAAGTTGCGGCGACGCTCACAGCGCGAGCAGCGCGCGCTCGGCGTCCGCCGAGAGCACATGCTGCCATGCCCCCGCGTTGTCGCGCCGGACGAGCCATTCGGCGGTGTCGTGGATCGTCTCGGGAAGCGGGCGCGTCGCAAGCCCGGCCTCGAGCGCCCGCGTGCAATCCATCGTCATGAACCCGGCGCTGTCGGCGTCGTTCGCCGGCAGCCACAGCGGCAGGCCGATCCACGGGGTGACGCCGGCCGCGACGAGGCGCTCCTCCTCGATCCAGGCCGGGCGCGGCGCCGAGGGCGCGGCCGCGCGCAGCGCCTTGACGAGGCCGCTCATCCGCCACTGCCACGCCGGGCTGCAGGCGTTGAACGGGCCGGCGACGTCGCGCGCCGCGAGGTCGAGCATCCATTTCGCCAGATCGCGCGCGTCGATGAATTGCAGCGGCCGCTCCGGCGGCTCCGGGACCACGGCGCGCGGCGGCCGCTCGCCGAGCAGGTGCGGGTGGACGAAGCGCGCGACCCAGTATCCGAAGCGATCGGTCGCATCGAACGGGCCGACGACGAGGCCGGGGCGCACGTGCGTCGCGCGCGAGCCGAAGTTCCGCTCGACCGCCGCCTCGCACGCCGCCTTCAGCGCGCCGTAGTGCTCAGGCACCTGTTCGGTCGCCGGATCCGCGAGCGCGGCGAGCGGCGTCGCTTCGTCGAGGTTCGGACGATCGGTCTTCGCATAGACCGACAGCGACGATACGAACACGTAGCGGGACACACGCGACGCGAGGAGCCGCGCGCCCGCCTCGACGATGCGGGGGACGTAGCCCGAGCAGTCGATTGCCGCGTCCCACGTTCCGTGCGCGAGCGCGGCGAGTCCCGGCGCGATGCGCGGATCGCGGTCGCCGCCGAGCGCGCTCACGCGATCGGGCCACGGCACCGGCGAGCGGCCGCGCGTGAAGATCGTCACGTCGTCGCCGCGCGCGAGCGCGGCCTCGACGAGATGACGGCCGAGGAAGCGGGTGCCGCCGAGGACGAGCAGCCTCACGCTCCGCTTCCCCCGTCCGCGATGCGACGCAGCAGCCATTGATGAAGCCGCGCGTCGCCGCACGCGAGCACGTCGCCGCCGGCGTCGCAGCGCCCGCCTTCCCAGTTCGAGACCACCCCGCCCGCATTCTCGATCAGCGGAACCAGCGCCTGGATGTCGTAGGCCTGCAGCCCGGTCTCGATGACGATGTCGACGAGCCCCATCGCGACCTGCGTGTAGCAGTAGCAGTCGCCGCCGTAGCGCACGAGCCGCGCCCCGCCCGTGACCGCGGCGTACGCGGCGCCCTGACGCGTCGAGCGGAAGTGCCGGGGATCGGTGGTCGCGACGACCGCGTCCTCGACGCGCGGGCAGCGGCGCGTGCGCAGACGCCGGCGCTCGCCGTCGCGACGCCATTCGGCGAGGCCGTTCGCGGCGACGAACGACTCGCCGACGTACGGCTGGTGCGTGACGCCGACGACGGGCTGCACGCCGTCGTGCAGCGCGATCAGCGTGGCCCAGTGCAGATGACCGACGATGAAGCTGCGCGTGCCGTCGATCGGATCGATCACCCACGTGTACGGCGACGAGCCCGGCCGGCGCCCGTGCTCCTCGCCCTCGATGCCGTGGTCCGGGTAGCGGCGCAGGATCGCGTCGCGGATCACGGCCTCGGCGGCGCGATCGGCCTCGGTCACCGGGTCGTAACCGCGCGCGCCGCCCTTGTCCTCGACGTCGATCGGCGCGCGGAAATGCGGCAGGATCGCCGCACCGGCGTCGCGCGCCGCCTGCAGTGCGAACTCGGCGAATGCCGCGTCGCGCGCGAGCGCTTCGGCAAGCGGTGGCGGCATGTCGAGCGGCGGCGTCAGCGCGGGACGATCGCGACGCCGGTCAGCTTCTCCTGCGCCTCGATCAGCGACGCGACGTACCGCTCGCCGAAGCCGAGCACGTTCGCCGTGACGAGGCTCTGGTGCACCGCCTCGCCGATGATCGACGGCAGCATCATCGATTCGGTGAAATGCGTGTAGTAGCGCAGGTCCTTGGCCGCGTTCGACAGCGTGAACTTGAGGCCGGACAGGTCGCCGCTCTCGAGCATCCTGCCCACGAGCATCTGGAACAGGCCCGAATTGACCGCGCCGGCGGAAATGACCGCGTGCAGCTTCGCGAGCGACAGCCCCGATTTCGCCGCGGCGGCGCAGGCCTCGGCCGTCGCCGTGCAGATCGCCTGCGCAATGAAATTGTTGATCAGCTTCAGCACGATGCCGTGCCCGGGCGGGCCGGCATGGATGATGTTCTCGCAGAACGCGCCGAACACCGGCGAAAGCTCCTCGAACGTCGCGTCGTCGGCGCCGACCATGATGTTGAGCCGCCCCTGCTCGGCCTCCACCGGCGTGCGGGCGAGCGGCGCGTCGACGAAGCGCACGTTCTGATCGGCGAGCAGTTGCCGCATTCGCGCCGTCATCGCCGGCTCGCTCGTCGACGTGTCGACGACGATCAGCCCCTGCCGCGCCCCGCTCGCGATGCCTTCGGGGCCGAGCACGACTTCCTCGACCTGCGGCGCGCCGGTGACGCACAGGATGACGATGTCGGCGTTGCGCGCGAGCCCCGCGTGCGTCGCGGCCTCCGTCGCGCCCGCGGCGAGCAGGTCCTCGGCGGGCGCGCGATTGCGATGCACGCGCAACGCGAGCGGATAGCCCTTCGCGAGGAGATTGCGCGCGATGCCGTGACCCATCAGGCCGACGCCGACGAAACCGATCCTGGGTTTGCTCATGCCGATGCTCCTTGCGCAAGGACGCGCCTGGTTGTGATGCAACTCATTGAACCGTGACCGTGTCGAGCGCCAGCGCGCGGGCCCGCCGGCGCTCGTGCAGCGTGATCAGCAGCCCGCTGCCGGCGATGACCGCCATGCCGGCGACGGCGGGAACGTCCGGAAAGTCGCGGTAGACGATCCAGCCGATCACCATCGCCCAGACGAGCTGCATGTACGTGAACGGCGTCAGCGCCGACGCCGGCCCGTGCCGGAATGCGAGTATGAACAGGAAATGGCCGAGTGTCCCGAACAGCCCGCCGCAGACGATCAGCAGCGCATGCGTCCACGGCATCGACGCCGGCCATTCGAATCCCGGCGCGAGCGCGGACATGATCATCGTGCCGAGCAGTGCCGGGTAGAACAGGAGCACGCGCGGGTTCTCGCCTGCGAGCATGCGCGTGGTGATCTGGTAGCTCGCGTAGAAGAGCGCGGCGCCGAGGCCGAGCACCGCCGCGCCGCGGAAGACGTCGCTGCCCGGGCGCACGATCAGCAGCATCCCCGCGAGACCCGCGGCGACGAACGCGACGCGCGCGGACGTCAGCCGCTCGCCCAGGACGAGCCGCGCCATCAGCACGACGATGATCGGCGTCGTGTAATTCAGCGCCGTCGCCTCGGCCAGCGGCAGCGAGCGCAGCGCCGTCACGAAGAGCAGCGACGACGCGAGCAGCAGGACGGCGCGGAAGAGCTGCAGCCGCGGCCGGCGCGTGCGCACGAGGTCGAAGCGCATGCCGGGACCGAGCCAGATCAGCATCGCGACCAGTTGCACCGCGTAGCGCGCCCAGACGAGCACCGGCACCGGGTAGTGCCGCGTCGTGAACTTGGTGATCGTGTCGAGGATCGTGAAGCACAGTACCGAGCTCGTGATGAGCAGGATCGCCGATGTCGGGACATGGGCATCGCGCATCGCCGCGATTATCCCCGAATCGACGCGGCCGGAAGCGCATAATTGCCGTGGCGGCGGGCGTTCCGCCCGCCCGTTGCACTTCTGGAGGCCCTCGATGTCGCTACCGCCGCTCACCCGCCTGCTCTTCGCCGCCACCCTGGTCGCGTCCACGGCATTCGCCGCTCCGGCCATACCCGAGGCCCGGGTGCAGGCGGCGGGGACGAAGAACCGCGTCGTCATGCAGGTGAGCGACGCGGACCCCGGCAAGTGGAACCTGGCGCTCAACAACGCGCGCAACCTCCAGGCGGATCTCGGGAAGAACGACGTCGAGATCGAGATCGTCGCCTACGGGCCGGGCATCGGCATGCTGAAGGCCGACTCGGTGGTCGGCAACCGGATCGGCGAGGCGCTCGCAAGCGGCGTCGAGGTGAGCGCCTGCGAAAACACGATGCGCGGCCAGAAGCTCGCCAAGGCGGACATGCTGAACGGGATCGGGTACGTGCCGGCGGGCGTCGTGGAGATCATGCAGCGCCAGCAGCAGGGGTGGGCGTACCTGCGGCCGTGAGGGGTGGAGCGGGTGAAGGGAATCGAACCCTCGTATGCAGCTTGGGAAGCTGCCGTTCTGCCATTGAACTACACCCGCGCGATGCCTGCGCCGTTCGGCTCCCCCGGTCGGCCGCAACGCAGGGGCTCGAGCGCAACACTCTGAAGCAATTGTAGCGGGAATCAACGGCCGCCACGCACGGTCCCATTCCGATGCTCACCGCCCGCCGCGCTGTCTTCGCCATCGCGTTGCTGGTGGTCGTCGCCGTCGCGGTGGTCGTCGCGTTCCGCCAGGCGACCGGCTCGCGCGCCGCGATCCCGAAGGCAGCGCCCGCCGTACCCGTCAGCGTCGCCACGGTGGTCAGGAAGGACGTGCCGGTGCGGGTGCGCGCGATCGGCAACGTCGAGGCGCTGACGACGGTCGCGATCAAGGCGCGCGTCGACGGCCAGATCGTCGCGGTGCGATTCAGGGAAGGCGAGGAGGTCCGCCAGGGCGCGGTCCTCTTCGAGCTCGATCGCCGGCCGTTCGAGGCGCAGCTCGCGCAGGCGCAGGCCAACCTGCTCAAGGACCAGGCGCTGCTCGACCACGCGCGCGACCAGGATCGGCGCTACAAGGACCTGCTCGAGCGCAAGTTCATATCGCCCGATGCCTACGCGCAGGTGCGCACGAACGTCGAGACCGCGCAGGCGACGGTGCGTGCGGACGACGCGGCGATCACGGGCATCAGGCTCCAGCTCGATTACTGCACGATCCGCTCGCCGCTTACCGGCTACGCCGGCAGGGTAATGATCCAGCAGGGCAACCTGGTCAAGGCCAACGACACGACGCCGCTCGTCGTCATCAACCAGGTCGAGCCGATCAACGTCTCGTTCTCGGTGCCCGAGTCGGAGCTCGCCGCCGTGCGCCGGTATCAGGCCGACGGCGAGCTGCAGGTGAGCGCCGAGCTTCCGGGCGGCCGCACGCCGGCGCCGGGCAGGCTGTCGTTCATCGACAATACGACCGACGTCACGACCGGGACGATCAAGCTCAAGGCCGAATTTCCCAACGCGGACAAGGCGCTGTGGCCGGGCCAGTTCGTCAACGTCGTCGTGACGCTCACCTCGCAGAAGGACGCGATCGTCGCGCCGTCGACGGCCGTGCAGAACGGGCCGAACGGGCAGTACGTCTTCGTCGTCCAGCCCGACCGCACGGTCGCGCTGCGCGACGTGAAGGTCGCGCGCACCGAGGGCGACGACTCGATCGTCGCCTCGGGACTCGTCCCCGGCGACGTGGTCGTCACCGCCGGGCAGCTTCGGCTCGCGCCGGGCACCCGGGTAACGACCGGCGGCGCACGCGAGACCTGAGCGGCGTCGACGCGATCGCCCGCGCGCCGCAGCCCGCATGAACATCGCCGCGCTGTTCGTTCGCCGCCCGGTGATGACGCTGCTCGTCATGCTCGGCATCGTCATCTTCGGCATCGTCGGCTACCGGCTGCTGCCGGTGAACGCGCTGCCCAACGTCGACTTTCCGACGATCGTCGTGTCGGCGTCGCTGCCCGGCGCGAGCCCCGACACGATGGCATCGGCGGTGGCGACGCCGCTCGAGAAGCAGTTGTCGACGATCGCCGGCGTCGACTCGATGACGTCGACGTCGACGAGCGGATCGACGTCGATCACGCTGCAGTTCTCGCTCGACCGCAACATCGACGCCGCCGCGCAGGACGTGCAGTCGGCGATCGCCACCGCGGCGCGCCAGCTCCCGTCGTCGATGCCCACGCCGCCGACGCTGCGCAAGGTCAACCCGGCCGACTTCTCGATCCTGCTGATGGCGCTCACGTCGCAGACGCAGCCGCTGTCGGTCGTCGACGACTACGGGGAGAACAACCTCGCGCAGCGGATCTCGACGATCAGCGGGGTCGCGCAGGTGCAGGTGTTCGGCTCGCAGAAGTACGCGGTGCGCATCCAGCTCGATCCCAACGCGCTCGCGAGCCGCGGCATCGCGCTTACCGACGTCGAGCAGGCGGTCGACAACGCGAACGTGAACCTTCCCACCGGGACGCTGTACGGGCGCGAGCGCGCGACGTCGGTGATGGCCACCGGGCAGCTCACCGACGCGCAGGCGTTCGCGCCGCTGATCGTCGCCTACCGCAACGGCGCCCCGGTGCGCCTCGACCAGATCGGCCGCGTCCTCGACAGCGTGCAGAACGACAAGGTCGCCGCCTGGTACAACGGCACGCGCGGCGTCGTCCTCGCCGTGCAGCGGCAGCCGGGAACGAACACGATCGAGGTCGTCGACGCGATCAGGGCGGTCCTGCCCGCGTTCCAGGCGCAGCTCCCGCCGTCGATCAAGCTGTCGATCCTCTACGACCGCTCGCAGTCGATCCGCGACTCGGTGCACGACGTGCAGGTCTCGCTGCTCGTCGCGCTGGTCCTGGTCGTCGGCGTCATCTTCGTGTTCCTGCGCAGCGCCCGCGCGACGCTGATCCCGAGCCTCGCGCTGCCGCTGTCGATCATCGGCACGTTCGCGCTGATGTACGCGTTCGGCTACAACCTCGACAACCTGTCGCTGATGGCGCTGACGCTGTGCGTCGGCTTCGTCGTCGACGACGCCATCGTCATGCTCGAGAACATCACGCGGCACATGGAGATGGGCAAGCCGCGGATGCAGGCGACCCTCGACGGCTCGAAGGAGATCGGCTTCACGATCGTGTCGATGACGCTGTCGCTCGCCGCCGTGTTCATCCCGGTGCTGTTCATGGGCGGCATCCTCGGACGGCTGCTGCACGAGTTCGCGGTGACGATCATCGTCGCGGTGCTGCTGTCGGGCTTCGTGTCGCTGACGCTGACGCCGCTGCTGTGCAGCCGCTGGCTCAAGCTCGAAAGCGAGGAGGCGCACGGACCGATCTACCGCGTCGCGGGGCGCGCGTTCGAGCGCCTGCTCGTCGCATACCGCGCGGCGCTCGGCCGCGTGCTCGCGCGGCGCCGGCTCACGATGCTCGCGTTCGCGGCGCTGTTCGTCGGCACCGGGTTCCTCTTCGTGCACATGCCGAAGGGCTTTCTGCCGAGCGACGACGTGGGCCAGCTCTTCCTGTTCACGGAGGCCGCGCAGGACATCTCGTACGACGCGATGGCCAACCTGCAGCAGCAGGTGGCCGCGATCGTGCAACGCAATCCGCACGTCGACAGCGTGATGTCCTTCGTCGGCGGCGGCGGCTCCGCGTCGTCGCTCAACAACGGCCGGATGTTCATCACGCTGAAGGATCGCAGCGAGCGCCCGTCCGCCGACGTCGTCGTGCAGGAGCTGCGCCCGACGCTTGCGCAGGTGCCCGGGATCAAGGCGTTCGTGCAGAACGTGCCGGTGATCCGCCTCGGGCGGCTCACCAAGAGCCTCTACCAGTACACGCTGCAGGGGCCGGACACGACCGAGCTCTACGACTGGGCACCGAAGGTCGAGGCGCGCCTTCGGTCGCTGCCGGGCCTCATCGACGTGACGAGCGACCTGCAGATCACGCAGCCGCAGGTGACGGTGCACATCGACCGCAACCGCGCCGCGGCGCTCGGCGTGTCGGCGCAGGCGATCGAAAACACGCTCTACGACGCCTACGGCTCGCGGCAGGTCTCGACGATCTACGCGCCGACCGACCAGTACTGGGTCATCATGGAGCTGCTGCCGCAGTTCCAGACGAATCCCTCGGCGCTGTCGATGCTGTACGTGCGCTCGAGCACCGGTGCGCTCGTGCCGCTCAGCTCGGTCGCAACGCTCGCGCCGACGACCGGGCCCCTCGCGATCAACCACCTCGGGCAGCTTCCCGCGGTGACGATCTCCTTCGACCTGACACCCGGCGTCGCGCTGTCGCAGGCGATCGACGAGATCGAGACGACCACGCGGGAGATGCGCCTGCCGGCGACGATCAACGGCACGTTCCAGGGCAACGCGCAGGCGTTCCGCTCGTCGCTCGCCGGCATGGGGGCGCTGCTCGCGCTCGCGATCTTCGTGATCTACCTCGTGCTCGGCATCCTCTACGAGAGCTTCATCCATCCGATCACGATTCTGTCCGGGCTGCCGACCGCCGCGTTCGGCGCGCTGGTGACGCTGTGGCTGTTCGGCATCGACCTCAACATGTACGCGTTCGTCGGCATGGTCATGCTGGTCGGCATCGTCAAGAAGAATGCGATCATGATGATCGACTTCGCGATCGAGGCGCAGCGCAACGAGCAGAGGCCGCCGCACGAGGCGATCTTCCAGGCGTGCATCACGCGGTTCCGGCCGATCATGATGACGACGATGGCGGCGTTGATGGGCAGCCTGCCGATCGCCCTCGCCTTCGGCGTCGGCGGCGGCGCGCGGCGGCCGCTGGGACTCGCCGTCGTCGGCGGACTCGTCGTGTCGCAGCTTCTCACGCTGTTCATCACCCCGGTCGTCTACGTGTACTTCGAGCAGTTCCGGCAATGGGTCGCGACGCGGCGCCGGCGCGGAGCGCGGGAGCCGGCGGGCGCGCCCGCGGATTGACCGCGCCGGCTCCGCCGCGCGGGCCATGCCGGAACCGCCGCGGGGCCGTTGCGCGAGGTTTGCTATGCTCGCCGGCGCCTTCGATCGGAGTACGGTACATGAGAGACGCATCGTTGCCCGTGACGCTCATCGTCGTCGGGCTCGGCTGGCTGCTGTGGGAATTCCGGCTGTTCCCCGACGTCGACTGGATCATTTCGCTCGCCTTCGTCGCCGCCGGTGTCGCCGTGCTCGCGATCGACCGGATCAACAAGAACTCCGTCGTCGTCGGCCCGTTCCTGATCGCGATCGGTGTCGCGTGGTTCGTCCACGACCGCTACTACGTGCACTGGCGCTACGTGATCCCGGTGATGCTCGTGCTGCTCGGCGTGCTGATGCTGATCGCGCGAAGTCCGAAGGTGCCCGAGCGGCGTTCGCAGGCGGACAGGGCGAATTGAGCCCCAGGCGCGGTGCGCGTCGAGGCAGGCGTCCCTCGGGACATGACGGCGCGACGACCGGCTTGCAGACCGAGGCCGATGGCGTAAACTTCGTCCGACGCTAGGGGTCCTTCCCGCGGGACATCGCGGGTCGGTGAGAGAGCACCCTTCGCACCTGTTCGGATAATGCCGGCGCAGGGAAGCGTGGTCGCGCAAGACCGCTGCTCCTCCGCCCGGACCACCGAGGAGCACGATGAACGCCAACGACCGCTTCTTTGCGCGCGACGCGAAAGTCGATTCCGCCGCCGTCGCGCCGCTGCCCGCCTCGACGAAGATCTACGTCGAGGGCTCGCGCGCCGACATCCGCGTGCCGATGCGCGAGATCGCGCAGACGGACACGCCGGCATCGTTCGGCGCCGAGAAGAATCCGCCGCTCGCCGTCTACGACACCTCCGGCCCGTACACCGATCCGGACGCACGGATCGACATCCGGCTGGGGTTGCCGGCGCTGCGCACGCCGTGGATCGACGAGCGCGGCGATACGCTCGTCCTCGACGCGCCGACGTCGGCGTACGGCCGCGCGCGGCTCGCCGACCCGGCGCTCGGCGGCATGCGCTTCGACCTGCATCGGCCGGCGCGCCGCGCAAGCACCGGCGCGAACGTCACGCAAATGCATTACGCGCGCCGCGGCATCGTCACGCCCGAGATGGAATTCATCGCGATCCGCGAGAACCAGCGGCGCGAGGAGACGCTCGCGCGGATGCCGGAGTCGCTGCGCCGCCAGCACCCGGGCCAGAGCTTCGGCGCGAGCATCCCGGCGACGATCACGCCGGAGTTCGTCCGCGACGAGGTCGCGCGCGGCCGCGCGATCATCCCGAGCAACGTCAATCATCCCGAGAGCGAGCCGATGGTGATCGGCCGCAGCTTTCTCGTGAAGATCAACGCGAACATCGGCAATTCCGCGGTGTCGTCGTCGATCGGCGAGGAGGTCGAGAAGATGACGTGGGCGATCCGCTGGGGCGCCGACACGGTGATGGACCTCTCGACCGGGAAGAACATCCACGAGACGCGCGAATGGATCATCCGCAATTCGCCGGTGCCGATCGGCACCGTGCCGATCTACCAGGCGCTCGAGAAGGTCGACGGCAAGGCGGAGGAGCTCACCTGGGAGATCTACCGCGACACGCTGATCGAGCAGGCCGAGCAGGGCGTCGACTACTTCACGATCCACGCCGGCGTGCTGCTGCGCTACATCCCCCTCACCGCGAAGCGGATGACGGGCATCGTCTCGCGCGGCGGCTCGATCATGGCGAAGTGGTGCCTCGCGCATCACCGCGAGAGCTTCCTCTACACGCGCTTCGCCGAGATCTGCGAGATCATGAAGGCGTACGACGTCGCGTTCTCGCTCGGCGACGGGCTGCGTCCCGGCTCGATCCACGACGCGAACGACGAGGCGCAGATGGCCGAGCTCGCCACGCTCGGCGAGCTCACGCAAGTCGCGTGGCGCAACGACGTGCAGGTGATGATCGAGGGTCCCGGCCACGTGCCGATGCACCTGATCAAGCACAACATGGACGAGCAATTGCGCCTGTGCGGCGAAGCGCCGTTCTACACGCTCGGGCCGCTCACCACCGACATCGCCCCCGGCTACGATCACATCACCAGCGCGATCGGCGCCGCGATGATCGGCTGGTACGGGACGGCGATGCTCTGCTACGTGACGCCGAAGGAGCACCTCGGCCTGCCGAACAAGGCCGACGTCAAGGACGGCATCATCGCGTACAAGCTCGCCGCGCACGCGGCGGACCTCGCGAAGGGCCATCCCGGCGCGCAGCTTCGCGACAACGCGCTCTCCAAGGCGCGCTTCGAGTTCCGCTGGGAGGACCAGTTCAACCTCGGGCTCGACCCGGACAAGGCGCGCGAGTTCCACGACGAGACGCTGCCGCAGCACGGCGCGAAGCTCGCGCACTTCTGCTCGATGTGCGGGCCGCACTTCTGCTCGATGAAGATCACGCAGGACGTGCGCGAGTACGCGGCGAAGCAGAACCTCTCCGATGCGGACGCGCTCGCGCAGGGGATGGAGGCGAAGGCGGTCGAGTTCGTGAAGGGCGGCGCGGAGATCTATTCGAAGGCGTAAGCGCGTGGCCGAAGCGTTCCACGCCGTGTGTGAGCGATATTCACATTTGAATCGAGAATAAATCGATTGTCGGCGCCGACGCGCTTTCTATAGACTTGCCTCCGATCACCGCACGTTGACGGAGGACGAAATGGCAAGCGCACTCACACTCGGACCGGACGCGGGCCGCGCGCAGCGGCGTCCGCATGCGCCAGCGCGCCGCAGCGTACGCGCGGCACCGCTGTCCCAGGTGCCGACGACGCTGCGCCAGCGGGAGGCGCTCGACGCGTTCGCGCCGATGAGCGCGCGCCAGCGCGAGGCGCTGCACGACCTGGTTCACGCCCCGGCGAGCACTCGCAAGTCCCGCTGGGCGGGTCGCGGCCATGCGAGCGACCTCGCCTGGGCGGGGGTCCTCGCGCTGCTGCTCGCCGCGTGCGTCGCGGCGCTTCTGGAGGACCTGGGCTATCTGGACGGCGCCGGCGTAACGGCGTCGGCCGCGCAACCCCACGTCGACGTGCGCGTTGTCCGCGCCCCGGCCATTTAGCGGGCCTCGGCGCCGCGCTCGGCGAAAAGCGCATCGGCGGTACCGACGATCAGTCAGCTCGACCGCCGCGTCGCGCGAAGTCCGGCGCGAGCAGCTCCGCGAGGAGACGCGCGCGCGAATGCCCCAGGCCCTGCGGCGCCAGCACCCCGGGTAAGGCTTCGGCGCGGACATCCCGGCGCCGATCACGTCATCGACGCCGGCGGGTGTGCGCCCGGATCCACGCGGCGAAAGCCGCCTCGTCCAGCTGCCCTGCGGCCACAGCGAGGATCGACAAGGTCGCGTCCGCCTGAGTGGCGTCGAGCCGATACCGGTTTAGCGCAAGGAAGAGGCCGACGCTCAAGAACGCCGCGCGCTTGTTGCCGTCGACGAAGGGATGGTTGCTGACGAGTCCTGCGCCGTACGCCGCGTCGAGATCGGCGTAATCGGGTTTGCCATGCGCGAGCAGGTTCTGCGGACGGGCCAACGCCGATTCGAGCAGGCCCTCGTCGCGCAAGCCCGTGCTGCCCCCATGCTCGGCGAGGCTCTCGTCATGCAGAAGCTCAAGCGCGCGGCGATCGATCCACCGCCACTTCACTTGGCGAGCTGGTGAAACGTGTCACGATACTCACGCATGAATTCGCGGCCGGCCTCGATCTGCTCGGCGAGCGCCGGATCGTAGGGCGTCAGCACGTAACCATTGGGCGTTTCGGTGACGAACACCGACGACCCCTTCTCCAGCTTCAGTCGGGCAAGCATTTCCTTCGGCAGGATCACGCCCACCGAATTGCCGATCTGGGTGAGCTTCAGGGCGAGCATCGCGATCCCTCATAGCGTTATAACGTCTGTTATACTATGGGCCAAATCCCGCCGGGTCAAGCTTGCCTACCGCCTGTTGATGCGAGACGTCCCGGCATCTTCGGCGATGACCACACCGATTTCGCCTTCATAGTCCACCGAGGATGTGATGGCCTCGCTGAACACGATGTCATCGGTCGGCCCGGCAAGGGAGGCATGAATGCTCCTGCTTGGGTTGAATAGACTATGTGGACGGCGACTCGGCAAGAACTGCGCGACCGACTTCGCGCACGCTTCGTGTGCCGGTCAAGGCCATCGACCCGTCGAGCTCGTCGCGCATGATTTCGATGGCCCTGCTGACGCCAGCCTGGCCGCCGGCGCCCAGCCCGTAGATAGGCACGCCCGACCATGCAGGACCTGGCACCGAGCGCCAGCGCCCGAAGCACGTCCTGCCCCGAACGCACACCGCCATCGACGATGACCTCCACCTGGTCACCCACCGCGTCGACGATCCGCGCGAGCCTGGAAATCGACGGCAAAACGGGATGCCGGCGTCCTTGGCAGCACGCGAGGCATGGTTTGTCTCAGTGTCTTGAATCGGCGGGCGGACCCGCCGTGTTGATCTCCGAGGAGTCAGGAGGCCTTGGGTGCGTACTGCATCTCGCCGTTGCCGAACGACCAGTCTTCGCGCGCCACGTCGATGAGGCTGATCCAGACGTCTTGAATGCGCAGCCTCGCCTTTTTCGCGATGCCCTCGGCGACGGCCTTGTAGAAGGCTTTCTTGACGTCGATCGTGCGCCCGGCGTTCCAGGTGACCTGGATGAACACAATGTTCGGGGTGTAGGTAACGCCGAGGTAACCCTCAGCCGGATAAATCAGCTCGTCGCCCGAATGACGCGTGATGATCTGGAACTTGTCGCTGGCGGGCACGTTCGCGACGCTGATCATTGCGTCGTAGACGACGTCGCTGACGGCGCGAACGGTTTCCGCGGAGGCTGATTTGGCGATGTTGATGCGAACAAGTGGCATGGTTGTCTTCCTGAGTTGGGTTGGAAATCCGCTGATCAGCGACGGTCGCTTGCCCTTGGCATCAGAAGCAACGCAGCCGGTTGAAGCGGTTGCACGAGCGCGTCGCAGGCGTACCCGCTCGGTCTAGGCGACTCGCACCGAATGCGCGCTTCACGCAGGTCGGTGCCCTTCTGGCCGTACTTGTTCGGCTGGTTTTTTGTGAGGAACATCAGCCCTTCCCGCAAACACGAGGAAGCCGCGGGACCGAGACGGCACCATCAAGCTCCAGCTTTGCGTGACAAGCGTCGCCCCGGCGGAATTCTTCGTCGTTACCCTCATATCCACGAAGCCGCGATCAGGGCGGCTCTTGGAGGGATGAATCGCCATGACCTCGGCACTCGCCCGCAAAGTATCGCCGGGGCGCATGGGCGCATGAAACCGCATGTCCTTGAACTCGGCACCGACAATGGGGGTGCCACCCAGAAGGCGAGCGTCCACCAGCAGTCGCATCGTCACGGCCAGCGTCTGCCAGCCGCTACCGACCAGTTCCCCGAATACCGTGTCCCGCGCGGCTGCGTCATCGAGATGCATGGGCTGCGGGTCGTACTGCTCAGCAAAAGACAGGATCATGTCCCGCGTCACGGTGAACTCGCCGGTTTCGGTCAGATCCCCGACCGCGAAATCTTCCAGATAGCGCGGTGCTCCGGGCCGGTGATTCGTCTCGATCACGGGCATCTCCAGTCTCCTTGATCCGTTTGCCTGTTGTGCGTTATAGTAGCTTCACTTTTTGAAGGAAGTCAACATGGGCTGGGCGGAGGTTGGCGATACCGTGTGTCCCATCGCACGCGCGCTCGCCGTGGTGGGCGATCGCTGGACGGTGCTGATCCTGCGCGAACTGTTCCTGGGCGTGAAACGGTTCGAGGAGTTCCAGGCGCAGACGGGCATGTCGTCGCATCTGCTGTCCACCCGCCTTAAGCGGCTGGAGGGCGACGGCATCGTGGCTCGACACCAATACAGCAACCGGCCCCCACGGCACGAGTACCGGCTGACCAGCAAGGGCCTGGATCTCTATCCCTTGCTCCTGAGCCTCAAATCCTGGGGCGAGAAATGGGGCGGTTTCGAGCCAACGGCCGAGCCCGCGCTGGTCATCGTTCATCGGCAGTGCGGACAGGAGACGGGCCTCGAGCTGGTCTGCCCCTCATGCGATGAGTCGTTCGGGCCGATGGACGCGACCGTGACTCTCGGAAGGAGTTTCAAAGCAGAACGGCGGGCGCGCCGCGATGCCGCGTGACGCAGCACCCAGACTGAAATCTCAGTGTTGGGCTACAGGATCACCCCCATGAACGACGCAAGCCTGCATGAAACCATCATCTCGTGCTTTCTTGAGCACCAGCGCTTTCAGACGACGCGGCACGGTTCTGAGCGAGAGGGTCCGCTGAACGGCGCTGCCAGCGCTTGAAATTGGCTTGACCAACAGCGTATAGGCTCTGCGCCGCGGGCACCGGGCACACCCGCGGCACGACACCGCGAACGCCACACGAAACCAGTAGCGCGGGCGCGCCGGCGGCGTAGGTAAGGCATTGACGTGGGTACCGATCCAACCGACCGGGATCACTCCACCGCCGGCCCGAGCCGCACAATGTATCCTCCCGACTTCTCGTCGCGGTCGAGCACGAGCTCGCCGCTCCGGGCCGCCTCCTCGAGCAGCGCGTTGAACGAGCGGAAGCCGTAATAGCTCTCGTTGAAGCCGGGTTTGCGGCGCCGCAGCGCCTGCTTCACCATCGAGCCCCAGATCCGCTCCTCGGCGCCGCGCTCGGCGAGGAGCGCGTCGACGGTCCCGACGATCAGCTCGACCGCCTCGTCGCGCAGTTCCTCCTCCTTCTTCTTCTTCGGTGCTTCAGCGGCCGCTTCGGCCGCCGCCGGCGTTTCGTCGCGTGACGCTGCCGCGGCGGCGCCCTTCGTCGCGGCGCGCGACTTCGCGGCCGCCCCGCCCCGACCCGATCCGCGCTTGGTCGCCGCCTTCTTCTTCTCCCGGACGAGGTCGTCGTAGTAGATGAACTCGTCGCAGTTCGCGATCAGCAGGTCGGACGTCGAGTTCTTGACGCCGACGCCGATCACGGCCTTCGCGTTCTCGCGCAGCTTCGACACCAGCGGCGAGAAATCCGAGTCGCCGCTGATGATGACGAACGTGTCGACGTGCGCCTTCGTGTAGCAGAGGTCGAGCGCGTCCACGACCATCCGGATGTCCGCCGAGTTCTTCCCCGACTGCCGCACGTGCGGGATCTCGATCAGCTCGAACGACGCCTCGTGCATCGGCGCCTTGAACGCCTTGTAGCGCTCCCAGTCGCAGTACGCCTTCTTGACGACGATGCTGCCCTTCAGCAGCAGCCGCTCGAGCACCTTGCCGATGTCGAACTTCTCGTAGCTCGCGTCGCGCACGCCGAGCGCGATGTTCTCGAAATCGCAGAACAGCGCCATGCTGGTAACCTCGGGAGTGTTCGCCATCGGCTGCCTTGTCGCTCGTCCGGACCGCCGGACCTCCTCCTCCGTATATACCAGAAGTACCATTGGCCCATGACCGTACCCGTTCTTTCCCCGGTGGAGGCCCGCGTGCTGGGCGTGCTCGTCGAGAAGCAGCGGACGGTGCCGGACACCTATCCGCTGACGCTCAACGCGCTGCTGGCCGGCTGCAACCAGAAGACCAGCCGCGAGCCGATCCTCTCGCTCCCCGATGCGGACGTCCAGCAGGCGATCGATGAACTGCGGGGGCGGTCGATGCTGATGGAAACGAGCGGCGGGCGCGTCATGCGCTACGCGCACAATCTCGAGCGGGTGCTCGCGCTGCCGGCGCAATCGGTGGCGCTGCTCGCGGCGTTGCTGCTGCGCGGTCCGCAGACGGCCGGCGAGCTGCGGATCAACACCGAGCGGATGCACCGGTTCGCGGACATCTCGGCCGTCGAAGCCTTTCTCGACGAGCTTGCCGCGCGCGCGAGCGGGGCGCTGGTGGCCGAGCTGGCGCGCGTACCGGGTGCGCGCGAGACACGCTGGATGCATCTGCTGAGCGGCCCGGCGCCCGCAGCGGCGACTCGCGGCGAAGCGCGAGGCTCGGGCGTGCCGACCGCAACGCCGCCTGCATCGGACGCGGCGACGGGGGTGGAGGAGGTTGCGCGCCTGCGCGAGGAGGTTCTCGCGTTGCGCGAGGAGGTTGCCGCCTTGCGGGTGGCCGTGGATCGACTCCGAGGCGCAGGCACCGAGTCGGCCGCGGACGGCCCCGATCGGTGAGCGCGCGCGTAGAATCTGCCGTTCCATACCGACGGAGGTGAGCCATGGGATTGCTCGACGGATTGCTCGGCAGCGTCATGGGCGGCATGCTGGGCGGCGGCGGACAGCAGCAGCAAGGCGTGAATCCTTTGCTGCAGATCGCGCTGCAGATGCTGCAGCAGAACGGGGGGCTGCAGGGCATCCTCGGCAAGGCGCAGCAGGCCGGCTACGGCGAGCAGGTGCAGTCGTGGATCGGCACCGGGCAGAACCTGCCGATCGACGCCGGCGCGCTCTCGCAGATCTTCGGCCAGGGACAGCTCGGCCAGATTGCGCAGCAGCTCGGCATGTCGCGCGAGGAGACCGCCGGACAGCTCGCGCAGACGCTGCCGCAGGTCGTCGACCAGATGACGCCGGAGGGCCAGATCCCCGAGAACCACAGCGATCTCGTGAACCAGGCGCTCGCGATCCTGCAAAGCCGCAGCGGCTGATCGTTCGGGGGGACGCCGTCCGTCAGGCCGCGTGCGTGATGCCGAGCTGCCGGTTCGCGGGGACGGCGACGTCGATCAGCTTCGGCTTGGGCAACTGCAGGCCCGCCATCACCGCGATGAACGAGGCGCGGTCGCGCCCGGCGAGCCGCGGGTTGTGCCGCTTCTCGTGCCCGATCGTCGACACCGTGTTGCCGCGGTAGTCGTGCGCCGGCCACACGCGCGTGTCGTCGGGCAGCGTGAACAGGCGCTCGTGCACGGCGTCGTAGAGCGATCCGGCGTCCCCGCTCTGGAAATCGGTGCGCCCGCAGCCCTCGATCAGCAGCGTGTCCCCGGTCAGGACGTTGCCGCGCCACAGGTAGCTGGTGCTGCCCGACGTGTGGCCGGGCGTGTGGAGCGCGAGCACCTCCTCGCCCGCTCCGAAGCGCAACCGGTCGCCATGCGCGAGCTGCACGTCGGCGGGCGAGATGCCGCACTTGAACGGCGCCGCCGCCAGCGCACCGGTCGCTTCGCGCAACCGTCCGGCGGCCGTCACGTGATCGGCGTGCGTGTGCGTCTCGACGACGTAGCGCAGCGTCAGGCCGAGCCGGCCCAGCATCGCAACGTCGCGCTCGAAGTGCTGGTCGACGGAATCGACGACGACCGCCTCGCGCGTGGCGCGATCGACGAGCACATAGGTGAACGTCGACGACTCGGGATCGAACAACTGGTGCAGCTCGTGGTTCATCGAGCCCTCCGCGGCGCCCCGGACGCGAGACGATGGCCGTACGCTAAACCGTGCCGCGCCTCAATGCAACGTCGCGCCGTGCGACAATCGCGGGCCCGCTTCGAGCGCGAAACTCGAGACCGCCGCCTTTGGATCATCCGACGCTCCTGGTTGCACTGATCCTCGGCATCGTCGAGGGCTTGACCGAGTTCCTCCCTGTATCCTCCACCGGCCACCTGATCGTCGCGGGCTCGCTCCTCGGCTACACCGGCGAGCGGGCCAAGGTGTTCGAGATCGTGATCCAGGCGGGGGCGATCCTCGCCGTGTGCTGGGAATATCGCGCGCGCCTCGCGGCGGCGGTGACCGGGCTCGCGCGCGATCGCATCGCGCAGCGCTTCGTGCTGAACCTCGCCGTTGCCTTTCTTCCCGCCGCGGTGCTTGGCCTGCTGTTCGCGAAGATCATCAAGCGCTACCTGTTCGCGCCGATTCCGGTCGCGCTGGCGTTCGTCGCCGGCGCCCTGATCATCCTGTGGGTGGAGCGGCGCCAGCGCGTGTCCCCGGCGACGGTGCGCATCGACGACGTCGACGCGATGCGCTGGACCGACGCGCTGAAGGTGGGGATCGCGCAGGCGTTCGCGCTGATACCGGGCACGTCGCGTTCCGGCGCGACGATCATCGGCGGCATGCTGTTCGGCCTGTCGCGTCCGGCGGCGACGCAATTCTCGTTCTTCCTCGCCATTCCGACGCTGCTCGCCGCCTGCATCTACGACCTCGTCGGCAACCGCGCGCTGCTGTCCTCGCAGGACCTGCAAGGCTTCGCCGTCGGCTTCGTCGCGGCTTTCGTGTCCGCGTTCCTTTGCGTGCGCTGGCTGATTCGCTACGTGAGCCGCCACGATTTCGTCCCCTTCGCCTGGTATCGGATCGCATTCGGGGTGGTGATCCTCGCCACCGCATGGAGCGGCATCGTCCGCTGGGACTGATGGACGCGTGGCTCGGGCCGCTGCTCGCCGTGCTGGGCGTGCTCGGGTTCTCGTTCAAGGCGATCCTGATCAAGCTCGCCTATCGGGCCGCCCCGGTCGATCCGGTCGCGCTGCTGACGCTGCGCATGGCCTACTCGGCGCCGTTCTTCGTCGCGATGGCGTGGTGGACGGGCCGCCGGCCGGCGGCGAGGCCGATCGAGCCGCGCGATGCGCGGCGCCTGATCGCGCTCGGATTCGTCGGCTACTACCTGTCGAGCCTGCTCGACTTCCTCGGCCTCCAGTACATCACCGCGTCGCTCGAGCGGCTCGTGCTGTTCCTCTATCCGACGATCGTCGTCGTGCTCTGCGCGCTCTTCCTCGCGCAGCCGGTCACGCGGCGCGCGCTCGGCGCGCTCGTGCTCTCCTACGCGGGCATTGCGCTCGCCGTCTGGCACGACATCCGGCTGAGCGGCGACGCCGGCTCGATCGCGCTCGGCAGCGCGCTCGTGTTCGGCAGCGCGCTCGGCTATGCGATCTATCTCGTCGGCGCGGGCGGCATCATCGCGCGCCTCGGGTCGTCGCGCTTCATCGCCTGGGCGATGCTCGCCTCGACCGTCTTCATCACGCTGCAGTTCACGCTCACGCGGCCGCCATCCGCGCTCGCGCTGCCACTCTCCGTGCATGCGCTGACGCTCGCGATGGCGGTCTTCTGCACGGTGCTGCCGACGTGGATGATCGCCGAATCGGTGCGGCGCATCGGCGCGAGCACCGCCTCGCTCGTGGGCTCGCTCGGCCCGGTGTTCACGATCGGCTTCGGCGCGCTGCTCCTCGGCGAGACGGTCAACCTGCTGCAGCTCGCGGGCGTCGCACTGGTGCTGGCCGGGGTCATGCTGGTGTCGCGCGGCGGGACGCACGTGAGGGCGGCGCGCCGCGGAACCCGGCGCGCCGCGACGGGGTCCGACCCGGAGCTATAATTTTGTACTCGTAACGGCATCACCGCCACCCGGAGAAATCCATGCCTCCCGACACGATCGAACCCGCGGCAATCGCGCTGAAGGACCCCTCGTTGCTGCGCCAGCAATGCTACGTCGACGGTCGCTGGATCGGCGCCGACGGGGGCGGCTCGATGCCGATCGTCGATCCGGCCACGGGGGCGCTGGTCGGCACCGCGCCGGTCTTCCACGCCGCGGAGACGAAGCGCGCGATCGAGGCGGCCGATCGCGCGCTGCCGGCGTGGCGCAGGAAGACGGCGCGGGAGCGCTCGGCCATCCTGCGCAAGTGGAACGACCTGATGCTCGCGAACGCCGACGACCTCGCGCTGATCCTCACCACCGAGCAGGGCAAGCCGCTTGCGGAGGCAAAGGGCGAGATCACGATCGGCGCCGCGTACGTCGAATGGTTCGCAGAGGAGGCGAAGCGCATCTACGGCGACGTGATTCCCACGATCGCCAGCGACCGGCGGCTGGTCGTCGTCAAGGAGCCGGTCGGCGTATGTGCGGCGATCACGCCGTGGAATTTCCCGTCGTCGATGATCACGCGCAAGGTTTCCCCGGCGCTCGCGGCCGGATGCACGGTGGTCGTCAAGCCCGCCGAGGCGACGCCGTTCTCCGCGTTCGCGCTCGCCGAGCTCGCGCACCGCGCCGGCTTTCCGCCGGGCGTCCTCAACGTGATCACCGGCGACGCGCCGTCGATCGGCGCGGAGATGTGCGCGAATCCGATCGTGCGCAAGGTGTCGTTCACCGGCTCGACCGAAGTCGGCCGCCTGCTGATGCGGCAGGTCGCGCCGACGATCAAGAAGATCTCGCTCGAGCTCGGCGGCAACGCGCCGTTCATCGTGTTCGACGATGCCGACCTCGACGCCGCCGCCGAGGGCGCGATCATCTCGAAGTACCGCAACGCCGGCCAGACGTGCGTGTGCGCGAACCGCTTCTTCGTGCAGGAGAGCGTGTACGACGCGTTCGCGCGCAAGCTCGCCGCCAAGGTGGGCGAGCTCAGGGTCGGACGCGGCACGGACAGCGGCGTCACGCAGGGCCCGCTGATCAACGCCGACGCGGTGACCAAGGTCGAGGAGCACCTCGCCGACGCGAAGGCGAAGGGCGCGCGCGTCGCGCTCGGCGGGAAGCGGCATGCGCTCGGCGGCACGTTCTACGAGCCGACGGTGTTGACCGGCGTGACGCCGGGCATGCAGATCTTCCGCGAGGAGACGTTCGGTCCGGTCGCGCCGCTCATCGCCTTCAAGGACGACGCCGAGGTCGTCGAGCTCGCGAACCGCACCGAGTTCGGGCTCGCGTCCTATTTCTACTCGCGCGACATCGGGCGCATCTGGCGCGTCGCCGAGGCGCTGGAATACGGGATGGTCGGCGTCAACACCGGCCTCATCACCACCGAGGTCGCGCCCTTCGGAGGCATGAAGCAATCCGGTCTGGGCCGCGAGGGATCGAAGTACGGCGTCGAGGAATTCGTCGAAGTGAAGTACGTCTGCTTCGGCGGCGTCGACAGGTAGCGAGCGCTCGCCGGGCGCGACGCCCGACCGCCCGATTGCGGCGCACGCCGAAACGCATTGGGCGAGGGGCAGCGGAGGATGTCTCCGCTGCCCCCGTCACGCTCGGGGAAGAGAACGGGTGATCAAGCCGGTGACGGCGAACGTCCCTTGCCCGCGGTGAAACGCACGGCGTCGGCACGTCTGTGCCTCTCGACGCCGGGAATCCTGCCGGCCGGCGACCGCTGTCAACCGATCGCCGCACGCTGCCACTGTAGAACGGCCCGCGCGTCGTCGCGATCGACGATTCGGCTCGCGCAACACGGAAAATTCACGTCGGACGGCGGCGCTGGCCGCTGCGCGTCGGCCGGCCGGATGAGCGCGCCAGCGCCCGCGAAGGCTCGCTACCAGCCGGTGGGCAGCTTCTTCAGGATCGTGATCGTGCGCTCCTCGACGGCGAGGTAGCCGCCCGCGACGAGGTCCTTCATCAGCTTGCCGATCATGTCGCGCGAGGCGCCCACGCGATCGGCGATGTCCTGCTGCGTGAGCTTCTCCGGCACGACCTGCCTGCCGTCGATGTCCTGCGCGAGCGTGTTGAGCAGCCGCACGAGGCGGCCGTAGACATCGGAGAGGGCGAGGCTCTTCAGGTTGCCGGTCGTCACGCGCACCCGATGAATCAGCCGCTCGATCAGGTGCATCGCGAAATCGGGGTTGGCGAGGATGAAGTCGCGAAACTGCGCCCGATTGACGACGGCGCAGGTCGTCGGCTCGACGGTGATCACCGATGCCGAGCGCGGCGCGCCGTCGAGCGTCATCTCCCCGACGTACTCGCCCGGACCGTGGAAGTCGATGACGAACTCGCGCCCAGCCTCGTTGCTCGAGAACACCTTGACGCGTCCCGACAGGATCACGTAGAGCGCGTCGCCGACATCGCCCTCGTTGATGAGCACCGTGCTGCGCGGGAACGCGCGGATGACGCCGGACCCGGCGATGTTGCGCAGCGTCGCGTCCTGCAGCGGTGTGAGCTGATCGCTGCGCGCTCCGGCGGGCTCGGTTCCGGTCGTCGTCATTCGAGCTTGCGCAGATCGTCGATCACCTTGCCGTCGTTCGGCAGCTCGTCGACGGCGCGGAACGTCACCTCGCCGCGCAGCTTCGTCACCTCGCGGATCGATTCGACGATCGCCTCGGCGAGTTGCGGCTCCATCCCGGAGCATTCTACGTGGAGCATCATCCGGTCGCTGCCCCCGGGATTGTCGACGACGAGCCGCGCGCGCCGCACCTCCGGATGGCGCCTGATGATCGCGTCGACCTGCCCGGGATGCACGAACATCCCCTTGACCTTGGTGGTCTGGTCGGCGCGGCCGAGCCAGCCCTTGATCCGCTGGTTCGTCCGGCCGCAGGAGGAGACGCCCGGCAGGACCGCCGACAGGTCGCCGGTGCCGAAGCGGATCAGCGGGTAATCGGTGTTCGTGAGCGTGGTCACGACCACTTCACCGACTTCGCCGGACGCCACGGGGTCGCCCGTCCCGGGGCGCACGATCTCGACCAGCACGCCCTCGTCGATCACGAGCCCCTCGCGCGCCGCCGTCTCGTAGGCGATCGCGCCCACGTCGGCGGTCGCATACGCCTGATAGCCGTGTATGCCCCGGGCGATGAGCGCATCGCGCAGCGACGCCGGGAACGGCTCGGCGGACACGAGCGCCTTCGTGAGGCTCGCGAGCTTCACGCCGAGCTCGTCCGCGCGCTCGAGGATGATGCGCAGGAACGACGGCGTGCCCACGTAGCCGGCCGGCTGCAGGTCCGCGATCGCCGCGACCTGCTGCTCCGTCTGCCCGATGCCGCCGGGGAACACCGTGCAGCCCAGCGCGTGCGCGCCGGTTTCGAGCATCGAGCCCGCCGGCGTCAAGTGATACGAAAAGCAGTTGTGCACGAGGTCGCCGCGCCGGAAGCCGGCCGCGAAGAGCGCGCGTGCGAGCCGCCAGTAGTCCGGCGCCGCGCCCTCCGGCTCGTAGATCGACCCGGGCGATGCGAACACCCGGCGCGCGCTTCCCCATTGCGCCGCCGCGAGGCCGCCGAACGGCCGCGACGCTCGCTGCAGCTCCGCGAGCTCCGACTTGCGAACGACCGGCAGCCGCGCGAGCGCCTCGCGCGTCGTGATCGTCGCGGGATCGATCCCCGCGAGCGTGCGCGCGAACGCCGGGGCGTGCGCCTTCGCGTATGCGATCCGCCCCGGGAGCTGCGCGAGCTGCTCGCGCTCGCGCACCTCGGGGACGCGCGTCTCGAGCGCGTCGTAGTGCTCGTTCAGGCCAGCCATCGTTTGCGGCGGCGATAGTGCTTGACGTCGCGGAAGCTCTTGCGGCCGGCCGTCGACAAGCCGAGATAGAACTCCTTCACGTCCTCGTTGTTCGCGAGGTCGGCGGCCGCGCCGTCCATGACGACGCGCCCGTTCTCGAGGATGTAGCCGTAGTTGGCGTGGCGCAGCGCCACCATCGTGTTCTGCTCCGCGAGCAGGAACGAGACGCCTTCCTTGCGGTTCAGGTCGCCGACGATCTCGAAGATCTCCTCGACGATCTGCGGCGCGAGTCCCATCGACGGCTCGTCGAGCAGGATCGTCGACGGCCGGGCCATCAGCGCGCGCCCGATCGCCGTCATCTGCTGCTCGCCGCCCGATGTGTAGCCGGACTGGCTGCCCCGTCGCTGCTTGAGCCGCGGGAAATAATGGTAGACGCGCTCCAGCGCCTGCGCGATGTCGGCGCGCGATCCCTTGCGCGTGAACGCGCCGGTGAGCAGATTTTCCTCGACGGTCAGGTGCGCGAAGCAGTGCCGCCCCTCCATCACCTGGCATACGCCGCGGCGCACGAGATCGTTCGGCGTGAGCCGGTCGACCCGCTCGCCCCGGTACTCGATCGTGCCCTTGGTCACCTCGCCGCGCTCGGCGCGCAGCAGGTTCGAGATCGCCTTCAGCGTCGTCGTCTTGCCGGCGCCGTTCGCGCCGAGCAGGGCGACGATGCCCCCCTGCGGCACGTCGAGCGAGACGCCCCTCAGCACCAGGATCACGTGATCGTAGATCACCTCGATGCTGTTGACGGAAAGGTGCATCCGGGGCGAGGCGTCGCTGCGCGGCGAGGCGGTCGGGGCGGTCATCGGAAACGGGTCAGTCGTGCAGCGGGCACCCGAGCGCGGCGGCAACGGCTCCGCCGCGCCCGGCGCACCCGATGCTGGCCCAGGGGAGTCGGCGCGGGGGGCGAACGGCCCTCGCCCCGCGCCCCGCAATGCCGCTCAGGCCGCACCCTCCTTCGCGCAGTCGCGCGGCGTGATGTTCTTCTCTTTCGCGTACTTGTTCGCGGACTCCTCGATCATCTTGCGCAGCATCGCCTTGTCGGGCGCGATCCAGTCGGTGACGACCTTCCACTGCTTGCCGTCCCAGGTCTGGAACTTGGCGAGACCCGAGCCCTCGTGATCGGCGCACGACATCTTCATCGGCGGCATCATGCCCGCCGCGTTGATCTGCTTCAGCCGGGCCTCGGTCAGGTCGAGGTTCTCGAGCCCCCAGCGGATCTGCTCGCCGGTCATCACCTTGCCCTTGCCGAAGCGCTCCTGCGCCCTGCGGATCGCCTCGACGGTGATGATGCCGTGGACGATGCCGCGCACGTGGTAGACGCTGCCGATCCGCGACGTGTCCTCGAGGTTCCCCTTGCCGGCGCCGTAGACGAGCTTCTTGATGTCCTGCACGAGCGGCAGGTTCGCGCCCGAAACGTTGAACACCGCCGTCGTGTAGCCCTTCGCCGCGTCACCGGCCGGTATCACGTCCTCCTCGGAACCCGCCCACCACACGCCGATCATCTTTTCGCGCGAGAACCCGACCTTCGCGGCGGCCTTCAGCGCCGTCGGATTCATCACGCCCCAGCCCCACAGGATCACGTAGTCGGGCTTGATCTGGCGGATCTGCAGCCACTGCGATTGCTGGTCGTTACCCGGATGCGGCACCGCGATCTCGGTCAGCTCGAAGCCGAGCTGCTTCGCGTAGGCCTGGAAGACCGGAATCGGCTCCTTGCCGTACGCCGAGTCGTGGTACAGGTGGACGATCTTCTTGCCCTTGAGCTTCGCCTCGCCGCCCTCCTTCGAGGCGATGTACTTGATCATGTCGGAGGCCTGGCTCCAGTACGTGGTGATCATCGGGAACACCCACGGGAACACCGCCCCGTCCGCCGCGTCGGTGCGGCCGTAGCCGAGCGTCACCATCGGCACCTTGTCCGTGGCGACGCGGTCGATCAGGCTGTAGGTGATGCCGGTCGACAGCGGCTGCACGAGCGAGGCGCCACCCGCGTTCTTCTTGAGGCGCTCGTAGCATTCGACGCCGCGCGAGTTGTTGTACTCGGTCTCGCACTCCTCCCACGTCAGCTTGACGCCGTTGATGCCGCCCTCCTTCATGTTGATGTAGTTCATGTAGTCGATGTAGCCGCCGAAGATGCCGGAGCCGCCTGCGGCGTAGGCTCCGACGCGGTACGAGAGCAGCGGCACGAACTGCTGCGCGGCAGCACTGCCGGCGACTGCGGCCGCCGCGAGGCCGAACAGCGCGGCGAGTAGTTTATTGCGGTGCAACATGATTCCTCCTAGAAAAATGTGACGACCCCCAAGCGCGCACGGCTCACATGATCCGTCAGCCGCGGTCTCAACTCAATGCGGAAACGGCCACAGCCGCAGCTTTTCCTTCCCGATCTGCCAGAGCCGGGCGAGGCCGTGCGGCTCGACGATCAGGAAGAAGATGATGAGCCCGCCGAACACCATCAGCTCCAGGTTGGACGTGATCGACCCGGGCAGCGACCATTCGACGCTCGCCTGGAGGGCCCGGTTCAGCGCGTGCACGAGCACGTTCAGCACGATCGGCATCAGCACGATGAACGCCGCCCCGAGGAACGACCCCAGGATGCTGCCCATGCCGCCGATGATCACCATGAACAGGATGCGGAACGACAGGTCGAGCGTGAACGCCTCCGGCTCGACGGTGCCGAGGTACGCATACGCGAACAGCGCGCCGGCGACGCCGCAATAGAACGAGCTCACGGCGAAGGCGAGCAGCTTCGTGCGCATCAGCCGGATGCCGATGACCTCGGCCGCTACGTCCATGTCGCGCACCGCCATCCACGCCCGCCCGGTCGAGCCGCGCACCATGTTCTTCGCGGCGAGCGCGAGCAGCGTCACCGTCGCGAGCGTCACCATGTACTTCGCGGCCGGCGAATCGAGGACGTAGCCGAACATCCGCATCTTCTGCGCGGTGATGACGCCGGAGCTCGAGTAGTTGGAGAACCAGGGGAAGCGCACGAGCGCCCACACGACGAAGAACTGCGCCGCGAGCGTGGCGACCGCGAGATAGAACCCCTTGATCCGCAGGCTCGGCAGGCCGAACACGACGCCGACGAGCGCCGCGCACACGCCGGCCGCGAAGAACACGATCGGCAGCGGGATTCCCGGAAGGCGCAGGTCGAAGTTGTAGGCGGCGAAGGCGCCGACCGCCATGAACGCCGCCGTGCCGAGCGAGAGCTGCCCGGCGTATCCGGTCAGGATGTTGAGGCCGAGCGCCGCGAGCGAAAAGATCAGGACCGGAATCAGGATCGCGGAGAGCCAGTACTGGCTGGCGGTGAGCGGCACCACGACGAACGCGACGACAAGCAGCGCGATCACGCCGACGCGGTCCTGCCGGATCGGGAAGATCTGCTGGTCGGTGGCGTAGGACGCCTTGAACTGGCCGGCTTCGCGGTACAGCATCAGGAGCCTTCGTCTTCGGGCGCCATGCTTCGTTACTCCTCGCTCGCGATCCTCACGTACGTTCGGGTACGTTCCGGTCGCTCGCTCCGGGGCGCCTCGCCCGACGCCCGGATACTCGGTTCCTGCGTGCGGTCCTCATGCGTAGCGACGAATCACACGCGATCGATGTGCCGCTCGCCGAACAGCCCTTCGGGACGGACCAGCAGGAACAGCAACGCGATCACGTACGCGAACCATCCCTCGATGCCGCCGCCGACGTACGGCCCGACGTAGACCTCGGCGAGCTTCTCGGCCGCGCCGATGATCAGCCCGCCGACGATCGCGCCGGGGATCGATTCGAAGCCCCCGAGGATCAGCACCGGCAGCGCCTTCAGCGCGACGAACGTCAGCGCGAACTGCACGCCGTTGCGCGCGCCCCACAGCATGCCGGCAACCAGCGCGACGAAGCCGGCGACCGCCCACACGATCGCCCAGATGTGCTGCAGCGGAATCCCGATCGACAGCGCGGCCTGGTGATCGTCGGCGACCGCCCGCAGCGCACGGCCGATGCGCGTGCGCTGGAAGAAGACCGCGAGCGAGACGACCAGCACGCCGGACACGGCCGCGGCGAAGAGGTCGAACTGGCTCACGTTGATGTCGAAGCGCTTCGTCACCCACTCGAGCGGCTGGTCCTGGATGCCGAGCTCGAGGCCGCGGGGGTTGCTGCCCCAGAACATCTGCGCGAGGCCCTCGATGAAGAACGCGAGGCCGATCGTCGCCATGAAGAGCGCGATCTGCGGCTGGTTGACGAGCGGCCGCAGCACCACCCGCTCGATCGCGAGGCCGAGCACGATCATCGCGGCGAGCGTGAGCGGCAGCGCGAGCCAGAAGCTCACGTGATGCTCCTGCTGCAACCCGACGAACGTCGCGGCGGCGAAGAACACCATCGCGCCCTGCGCGAAGTTGAACACGCCCGACGCCTTGAAGATCAGCACGAAGCCGAGCGCGACCAGCGAGTACATGACCCCCGACAGGAGCCCGCCGATCAGGACCTCGAAGAAGAAGCTCATGGTCTTCCTGCGCTCGCCGGGGACGAGGGGTGATGGGGGGCTTTCACGACGCCGCTCGCACGGTCCCGGCGGTCTCTCGATCCGCGATCCTCGACCCTCGCTCCTCGCTCGCGCTCCCCGCCCGGTGCGCGACGCCGAGGTACGCGTCGATCACCGCCTGGTTCCCGCGCACCTCGCCGGGCGTGCCGTCGCCGATCTTCTTGCCGTAGTCGAGCACGACGACGCGGTCGGAGATGTCCATCACCACGCCCATGTCGTGCTCGATCAGGACGATCGTCGTGCCGTACTGCTCGTTGACGTCGAGCACGAAGCGGCACATGTCCTGCTTTTCCTCGACGTTCATGCCGGCCATCGGCTCGTCGAGCAGCAGCAGCGACGGCTCGGCGGCGAGCGCGCGCGCGAGCTCGACGCGCTTCTGCAGCCCGTACGGCAGGCGCCCGACGGGCGTCTTGCGGATGTGCTGGATCTCGAGGAAGTCGATGACCTCCTCGACCTTGCGGCGGTTCTCGAGCTCCTCGCGCCGCGCCCGTCCCCACCACAGCGCCTGCTCGGCGAACGACGTGCGCATCTTCAGGTTGCGCCCGGTCATGATGTTGTCGAGCACGCTCATGCCGCGGAACAGCGCGATGTTCTGGAACGTGCGCGCGATGCCGTGCGCCGCGGCGTCGTGCGTGTCCATGCCGTGGCGGGGCCTGCCGCGGAACGTGATCGTCCCCTGCTGCGGCCGGTAGACGCCGTTGATGACGTTCAGCATCGAGCTCTTGCCCGCGCCGTTCGGTCCGATGATCGCGCGCACCTCGTGCTCGCGCACGTCGAACGAGATGTCGGTCAGCGCCTTCACGCCGCCGAAGGCGAGCGAGATGCTCTCGAGCGCGAGGATCACGTCTCCGATGCGCCGTTCGGCCATGGCGTCGCGATCTCAGGCGGCCTTCGCGGGCTGCGCCGCGAAGGTCTTCGCCTCGTCGATGCGCAGGTCGGCCGCGACGACGCCCGTGCGGCCGTCCTCGAACTTGACCTGCGTCTCGATGTGCTGGACGGTGCGGCCCGCGTAGAGCGCGTCGATCAGCGCGCCGTACTTCTCGGCGATGAAGCCGCGGCGCACCTTGCGCGTGCGCGTGAGCTCGTCGTCGTCCGGATCGAGCTCCTTGTGCAGGATCAGGAACCGGCGCACCTGCGAATCGGCGAGGCCCGGCTCGCTCGCGAGCTCGGCGTTCACCTTCTCGACGCAGCCGCGGATCAGCTCGTAAACCTCCGCCTTCCCGGCGAGGTCCGTGTAGCCGGAATAGGGGAGGTTGCGCCGCTCCGCCCAGTTGCCGACCGAGCCGGCATCGATGTTGATGAACGCGCAGACTTGATCGCGCCGATCGCCGAACGCCACCGCCTCCTTGACGTGCGGGAAGAACTTGAGCTTGTTCTCGATGTAGTTCGGCGCGAAGATCGCGCCGCTCGAAAGCCTGCCGACGTCCTGCGCGCGGTCGATGATCTTCAGGTGCCCGGCCGCGTCGACGAGTCCGGCGTCGCCGGTATGGAAGTAGCCGGCGGCGTCCATCGACTCGGCGGTCGCGTCGGGCCGCTTGTAGTATTCCTTGAGCAGCATCGGCCCGCGGACGAGCACCTCGCCGTTGTCGGCGATCTTCAGCTCCACGCCGGGCGCCGCCGCGCCCACCGTGTCGAACTTGACGCTGCCGTCGGGCTGCAGGCACACGTAGGCGCAGGTTTCCGTCTGTCCGTAGAGCTGCTTGAGATTCACGCCGATCGAGCGGTAGAAGCGGAAGAGGTCGGGGCCGATCGCCGCGCCCGCCGTGTAGGCGACGCGGATGCGGCTCATGCCGAGCACGTTGCGCAGCGGGCCGTACACGAGCAGGTTGCCGAGCCGGTATTGCAGCCGGTCGGAAAGGGCCACCGGCTTTCCGTCGAGCAGCTCCGCGCCGCAGCGGCGCGCGACCTCGGTGAAATGCCGGAACAGCCAGCGCTTCAGCGCGCCCGCGTCCTCCATGCGGATCATCACCTGCGTCAGCAGGTTCTCGAAGATCCGCGGCGGCGCGAAGTAGTAGGTCGGGCCGATCTCGCGCAGGTCCGTCATCACCGTGTCGGCGGATTCCGGGCAGTTGATCGTGAATCCCGCGTAGAGCCACTGCGCGTACGAGAACAGGTGGTCGCCCACCCAGGCCATCGGCAGGTAGGACAGGACGCTGTCGTCCGCGGTGAGGCGGTCGAACTCGCTGCCGCCCCGCGCCGCCGCGATGAACGCGGCATGCGTCTGCCGCACGCCCTTGGGCTTCCCCGTCGTGCCCGACGTGTAGAGCATGATCGACACGTCGTCGGGCGCACCCCTGGCGACCTCGCCGTCGTAGAAGCCGGGATGCGCGCGATCGTACTCGCGCCCGATGCGCGTGAGGTCCTCGTAGCTCGTGACCGAATCGTAATTGCGCAGGCCCCGCGGATCGTCGTAGTAGATATGCCGCAGCGTCGGCACCTGCGGCGCCGCCTCCAGCAGCTTGTCGACCTGCTCCTGGTCCTCGACGAGCGCATAGTCGATCTCGGCGTCGTTCAGCACGTAGGCGAACTCCGTCGCGGGCGCGTCCTGGTACATCGGGACCGGGATGCCGCCGAGCGCCTCGGCGGCGATCATCGCCCAGTAGAGCCTGGGCCGGTTGTCCCCGACGATCGCGAGGTGCATGCCGCGCCCGAAGCCCTGCGCCGCGAGACCGCAGGCCAGCGCACGCACTTCGTCGGCCACCTCGCGCCAGGTCCAGGTCTGCCAGATGCCGAGATCCTTTTCACGCGTCGCCGGATGGTCCGGGCGCATGCGCGCATGGTGCAGCAGCAGCCGCGGAAAGGTGTCGGTCCGCTCCTCCATCGATCGTTCCTCCCACCGCTTGCCCGATCCCGAGAGCCGAGCGTCACGCACCGACGCCCGCCACGTCCCGCGTCCCGGCGGCCATTCCGGGCGGGCGGCCGGGTATGTTACCGTGCCGCGCAGGAGCCTGCCGGGGAATCGGCACGCCGGGGCCCATCACGCTACGGCGTCGCCGCGGTTCCGGTTGTCATCCGGCCGACAATCGGGCAATGCGAACGCTCAGGAACCTTCTGGACGGCGCGAGCTGGCTGCCCTCGCTCACGCCCGCGCTGCGCGCGCGGGTCGAGGCCGAGACCCTCGCGCGCCTGTGCCCCGCGGGCAGCCTGGTGTGCCGGCGCGGCGAACGCGTCGAGCACTGGGTCGGCGTCATCGACGGGCTGGTCAAGATGGCGAACGTCTCGGCGGACGGCAAGCCGACCAGCTTCACCGGCGTCGGGACCGGCGGCTGGTTCGGCGAAGGGTCGCTGCTGAAGGACGAGCCGCGCCGCTACGACATCGTGGCGCTGCGCGACAGCATGATCGCGTACATGCCGCGCGCAACGTTCCACGCGCTGCTCGACCACAGCATGCCGTTCAACCGCTTCGTGATCACGCAATTGAACGAGCGCCTCGCCCAGTTCATCGGGATGGTCGAGCACGATCGGCTGCTCGGACCCGAGGCCCGGCTCGCGCGCTCGCTCGCGGGCCTCTTCAATCCGGTGCTCTACCCGCGCGTGGGCGCGTCGCTGCCGGTGTCGCAGGAAGAGCTCGGCCAGCTCGTGGGCCTGTCGCGGCAGCGGGCCAACCAGGCGCTCAAGGTGCTCGAGCGCGCCGGGCTGCTGCGGATCGACTATGGCGGCGTCACGGTGCTCGACCTGGCGGGGCTGCGGTCGTTCGAAGGCTGACCGCCCAGCCCGTTGCCAAGCGCCTTGTCGCGGTAGCCGGTCAATCGTAGCGGTAGAACCCGCGCTGCGTCTTGCGGCCGAGATAGCCGGCCGCGACCATCTCCTTCAAGAGCGGTGCCGGCCGGTACTTGGGGTCGTTGAAGTCGGCGTAGAACACGCTCATCACCGCCAGCAGCACGTCGAGGCCGATCATGTCGGCGAGCGCGAGCGGCCCGATCGGATGGTTGCAGCCGAGCCGCATGCCGTGGTCGATGTCTTCGGCCGAGGCGAGTCCCTCCTGCAGCGCGAAGATCGCCTCGTTGATCATCGGACACAGGATACGGTTGACGACGAACCCCGGGCTGTTCTTCACGACGATCGGCGTCTTGCCGATCCGCTCCGCGAACGCGCGCACCGCCGCGAGCGTCGCCTCCGACGTCTGCAGGCCGCGGATCAGCTCGACCAGCGCCATCATCGGCACCGGGTTGAAGAAGTGCATGCCGAGGAAGGATTCGGGGCGCCGCACGACCGCGGCGAGCGCCGTGATCGAGATCGACGACGTGTTGGAGGCGAGCAGCGAATCGGCTGCCGCCAGTGCGTCCACCTGCTTCAGGATGCGAAGCTTCAGCTCGAGGCTCTCGGTCGCCGCCTCGACGATGAGATCTGCGTCACCGAGCGCCGCGTAATCGGTCGTGCCGCGGATGCGCGCGAGCGCCGCCGTGCGCGCATCGGCGGTGATCTTGTCCTTCTTTTGCAGCCGCTCGAGGCTTGCGCCGACCGTCGCCAGGCCGCGATCGACGGCAGCCTGCGCCACGTCGACCATGACGACGTCCACGCCGGCCACCGCGCAGGCCTGCGCGATGCCGTTGCCCATCGTGCCGGCGCCGATGACGCCCACGCGCTCGATCTGCATCGCGAGTCCTCCAGAGGTCCTTCAGATCACGCCGGCGTTGCGCGCGAGAAAGGCGACGACGGCGCCGTTGCTGGCCAGCACGATCCCCGACAGCCACAGGAGATTCTGGACCTGGCTCGCCTTCACCTCGGCCTTGATGTCGGCCCGCACGGCGTCGAGCTTGACATCGAACCGACATGCGATGGAACGCGGCGACGCCCAGTATAGCGCCAGGCTATCCCTTGTCGACCGCGCTCGCCTCGCGCGCGCCGGGCTCGTGCACCCGCGCCGCGGCCAGCCGTGGCGGCGCACTGCGCAGGCCGCCGAGAACGACGTCGATCAACGCCGGCGCCGCCGCCGCGAGGTCGTACGCGGCCGTGTCGAGGACCCATTCGTGCATGATGCCGGCGATGTAGGCGTGCAGCGCCTGCGTCGCGAGCGCCGTGTCGGTGTCCTTCGGCAACTGGCCCTTCGCCACCGCCTGCTGCAGCACGCGCTCGACTTGCGCGAGGCAGTGGCGGCGCTCGCGCTGCTTGCGCTCGGCGATCGGCGCGAGCTCCGCGCTGTGCTCGCTCTTGTGGAACATCACCTCGAACACCGCCTGCGAGCGCGGATCGCCGGCGAGGCGCGACAGCGCCGTAAGCGCAAGCTTGCGCAGGGCCGCGAGGGGATCGGCATGCGCGGTGGCGCCCGCGTCCTCGAGCATCGTCTCGAGCGGCAGCGTCGCGCGGTCGCACATCGCGGCGTAGAGGTCCGCCTTGTCGCGGAAATGCCAGTAGACGGCGCCACGCGTGACGCCTGCTGCCGCCGCGACCTCGGCGAGCGAGCTGCCCGCGACGCCCTGCTCGCGGAACACCCGCTCGGCCGCGTCGAGGAGCTGCTCGCGCGTGATCGCCGCATCTTCCTTCGTTCGTCTTGCCACCGCTCCCCCGCCCTCGGATATCCGATGCCCGTGCCCGGCGGGATCTCCCGCATTGGACAGGGCTTTACAAACAGACGCGATTGTATGTATCCTTCGCGACTTACGCAAGGCGCACCGCAACAGTCCGCGCCATCGACCCCAGGAGCCGCACGATGTCCGCAGCACTGCGTCACTCGTTCCGTTATCTGCCGTTGGCCCTCGCCCTCGCCGTGGTCGCCTGCGGGAAGACCCAGTCGCAGGGCGGCTTCCACGGCTTCCCGCCCGCCGAGGTCACGTTGCAGGCCGTCGCACCCCGGACGTTCCCGGTGAGCTTCGAGTACGTCGGGCAGACCCATGGCTCGAAGGACGTCGAGGTCCGCGCCCGCGTCACCGGCATCATCGAGAAGCGGCTCTACCAGGAGGGATCGTTCGTCAAGGCCGGCCAGCCGCTGTTCGAGATCGATCCCCGGCCCTACCAGGCGCAGGTCGCGGCCGGCAACGCCGACCTCGCGAAGGCGCAGGCGCAAAAGGCGCAGGCCGACCGCGAGCTTGCGCGCCTGAAGCCGCTCGCCGAGCGCAAGGCGATCGGACAGAAGGAGGCCGACGACGCCGCCTCCACCGCCGACCTTGCGGCGGCGGCGGTCAAGGCGGCCCAGGCGAAGCTCGCCGAGCTGAGCCTCAATCTCGGCTACACGAAAGTGGTCGCGCCGATTTCGGGGCTCACGACCCGCGCGCAGAAGTCGGAGGGCAGCCTCGCCACGCAGAACGACACGCTGCTGACGACGATTTCCCAGATCAACCCGATCTGGATCGTCTTCACCGTGTCGGAGAACGAGCAGCTCCGGTTGAACCGGGCCGTCGCCGAGGACCTGCTCCAGCTCCCGAAGGACAACGCCTACGACGTGACGATCAAGCTCTCCGACGGGTCGACGTTTCCGCGCCAGGGCCGCATCAACTTCGCCGACACGCGCGTCAATCCGACCACCGGCACCTACGAGATGCGCGCGGAGATCCCCAACGCCGACGGCGCGCTCAAGCCCGGGCAATTCGTTCGCGTGATCCTGCGCGGGGCGCAGCGCCAGAATGCGCTCGCCGTGCCGCAGGTGGCCGTGATGGACGGGCCGCAAGGCAAGTTCGTCTATGTCGCGGGCAAGGACAAGGACGGCAAGGACGTCGCGATGCCGCGACCGGTCGTCGTCGGCGACTGGGTCGACGCCCAGGGCTCGAACCAGTGGGTGATCGAGTCGGGGCTCAAGCCCGGCGACCAGGTCGTCGTCAACGGCGTCGCGCGGCTGATGGGCGGAGGGCCGATCAAGGTCGCATCCGGC